>CAUJKE010000175.1 GCA_963205385.1 Planctomycetota bacterium
GATAACCGCCATCGTATTACCAGCAAGCTCAGCGACGAGCGCCACGTCACCGCCCGTCGAAATCAAAGCCCGCACAATGAACGTATGCCGAGCCGAGTACAAAACATGATCTTCGGACAAGTTAGCCTTGGGTCGAAGTTCACGGAAATACTTTGATGCGCCTGAAGCGCCAAACTTGCGCCCGTAGGCGTTACGGAACAAGGGGCCGGTCGGGTGCTTCTTCATAAGCTCAGCGGTCAGAGCCGACATATCGGGCGGCAGATAGATGACCCGATGCTTGCCCTTCTTGCCGGACTTGTTATCAAGTCCCAAGTCCCAAGCAACCGGCTTGCCCGACTCATCCGTCATAACGTGCTTTGCGGTGACCTTGGCGACTTCGCCCGGTCGTCCGCCCGTCTTGATAAGCGCAGTGAGGTACTGGCGAAACGCCGGGCAAGAAGCCTCAAGCAATGCCTTCTCTTCTTCGGTTGTGAAGATCGTTACTCGTGCAACCTCTTCGGGAATTGGGTAGCCCGCCAGCGGGTTACGGTTGAGCTTGCGATACTTCCTAGCCCAATTGAAAAGGGCGATGATAGCCTTGACGTTGTATCGCTTCGACGAAGACGAAGCCCAACCCTTGTTGGCTTTAACCCAACGATCCATCGTCGGGAAAGCGACGGCTTCAAACTCTTCGACGGTATTAGCGCCGCACAACTGGCAGAAACTTTTGACGGCTCGATTGACGATGCCGCTTCGTGTATCGCTGTTGCCTTTCTCAGAATGCCAAGCAAGGTAGTCGTTGGCGAGCGCATCAATGCGTTGCTTTTCGGGTGGCAGCGAAGCCGTCACCTTGTGCGCATCGAAGCCGCTCATAATCTCTTCATACTTCGTCCAAGCGGCTGACTCGTTTTCGATTCCCTTGGCGAGCTTGACAGCCTTCTTGCCGTACAGCGGGACAAACTCAGGGGACTCGACGTACCACCAGCCGTCGAACTTTCTGAAGTAGGGGCGGGGCATCTTCGCACGAGGTGCGCCCTTCTTCTTCGACTTCTTTTTGCCGGTCGGACGGGCAAGAGACGGTTGCGCAAGATTAGCCATTGCAAAGCCCTTTATTGAACGTGAACCGAAGGCGCTGCTAGACTTAAACCTTCCTGCCCTTATGGGGCGTGGACCGAAGCCCGTTGACGAGGTTGCAGCCTTGTCAGCGGGTTTTTTCGTTCGGTCGTTGGGGGCGATACGTTCGCCCCGAAGGCAGTGACTTGCAGAAAAGTTGTTTTCTCTGCAACTTTCCTCTGCAAGTCACTTCGTCAGCATGACGGAAGTCATTGTAGCCAAAGAGTTTGGCAAGGGAAGCTATAGTACCCCCAAGGGGAGTCGAACCCCTGTTGCCGGACTGAGAACCCGGAGTCCTAGGCCTCTAGACGATGGGGGCGGAGGACGCGGGCGAGCGATCGTGCTCGCACGCAACATTTGAATTTCTAATCGTCTGGCGGCGTTTGTCAACTCCTGATCGCCTGGGGAGTGTCATGCGCCATTAGAAATGTCCCCCTGATCGTCTGGGAAGTGTCAACCATAGTGGCAGGGCGGGGCACAATATCGCAAAATCCCAAATGGCCTTCCTTCCCCCTCTCCCCTGAAACCATCATGTCCGAATACCGAGCCCCGCCGCCCCTTTACCATTCGCCGCCTCCTCCGCCGCCGCGCCACCCGCTCAACTGGCTGATGCTTCTGCAAACGGTCTTGTTGGTCGTGGTTGCGTTTGCGCTGATGCGGACGTGGCTCCTGCAAGCGCCTCAGGCGATGCAGCGTCAGCAACCCCCGCCGCTCCCGCCGCTGGAACCGGTCGTCCCCGCAGGCAATTTGGCGGAAGACGAAAAAGCGACCATTGAACTCTTCCGGCAGGCGTCTCGCTCCGCGGCGTATGTCACGACATCGGCCCTGGCGCGCGACAGTTTTAGCCTCAACGTGCTGGAGATGCCGCAAGGAACCGGCAGCGCGTTTGTCTGGGACAGCGACGGCCACATCGTCACCAACTTTCACGTGGTGGAAGAAGGGAACCGCTGGAAGGTGACATTGGCCGATCAAAGCACCTGGGATGCCAAACTTGTCGGCGTCGCCCCGGACCGTGACCTGGCGGTGCTCCACATTGACGCCGAGCCTAATCGTTTGCAACCGATTCGCGTCGGCTCCTCCGCCAATCTGGAAGTCGGCCAAAAGGTATTCGCGATCGGCAATCCGTTCGGGCTCGATCAAACGCTAACAACCGGCATCATCAGTGGCCTGGGGCGCGAGATTCAGTCGCGCACGGGGCGCATGATCGAGGGAGTCATTCAGACGGATGCGGCGATCAACCCCGGCAATAGCGGCGGGCCACTGTTGGACAGTTCCGCCGACTTGATCGGCGTCAACACGGCCATTTTTAGCCCGTCCGGCGCATCGGCAGGCATCGGCTTTGCGATTCCCGTCGATGTGGTCAAGCGCGTCGTGCCGCAGCTCATCGAACACGGCAAAGTGATCCGTCCCGGCCTAGGCGTCAGCGTCGCAGCCGATCCGGTCATGCGCCGCTTGGGACTCAAGGGGGTGCTGATCATGAATGTCGCGCCTCACGGACCGGCCCAGGCCGCGGGACTGCAGCCTACGCGACGAACAGCGTCAGGGGGCGTGGAACTAGGCGACATCATTTTGGCGATTGACGATCAGCCGATCAACTCAGCCGACCAGCTCTTCGACAAGCTGGATTCGTTCAACGTCGGCGACACGGTCACACTCACCATTGTTCGCGGCGCGCTCACCACTGCGCAACAACAGCTGCAAGTAACCGCGAAGCTCACCGCCGCGGAATAAACGGACTGCGGAGTGAACGGACTACCGGCCGAGTTCCGCGGCATCCAGCTTGAGATTGCACGTTTCGCCGGTATCTTGCAAAAGCTTGCTGGCGATGACGGCGTTGGCGGGCGCGAGGACGCTGAAATGATCCTGGCCCGGCACAGCGTAGCAGGCTACTTGCGGATTGGTCGAGATGCGCTGCAGGACTTCGAGTGAGGAGATGTTACTCGCCTGGCGATCGTTCCCTTCGATGATGAACGTCGGCGACTTGATGCCATGGAGCCAATAACCAGGGGAGCGGAGTTTGACTTCCTTGCGGTCGCTGAGATTGATTGGCAGCATGTCATCGCCATAGCCGGAGACGTCCTCGACGGGACCGAACGAGAAGACCGCGCGGAAGCGATCGGAACATTCCGACACGAGCAACGCCAGCGTGCCGCCGGTGCTATGCCCGCCGAGATAGATCCGCTGCGCATCGACATAGGGGAGCGCCGCGAGGTAATCGGCCGCCGCCAAAACGTCGTCGACTTCGCCATACAAGCCTTCCTCGCTGCCTGGGTTCTGATTGCCGCCGCGCAGCGACGGGAACATCATGATCAACCCGTTCTGACGATAGGCGGCCGCGGTTTGATCGTTGTCGCGACTCGCCGGCGACCAGACATCGCCGATCGTGTTACACTCGCCGCCGGTGATCCAGATTATCGCCGGATGTTTCGCCCCGTCGCCGGGGTCCGGTGAGACATAGGCCGCGAGTTTTCCAACCGGGGACTCATAACTCACCACGTCAAACATCCCCGCCGGCGGCGCTGCGACCGGTTCGCCGGACTGCACTTGCTGGGAGAGTTGCGTCTTGTGTGCGGCGCGGGCTTGCGACAACGTCTGCGTCGTATCCGGTTGGATCGTGGCGCCGCCGCAACCAGCGACCAGCGCCCAGCCCAGAGCCAGGCCGAACCAGCTTAAAAATGTGCGCGTGACCATGCAAAATGTCCCCTGCCTCAAGGCAATTGTCGTGCTGAAAAATGAACCTGGTAAAGCGCTCCCGAGGCGCTGGTTCACCGGCCCAAGCCTGGCGATGATGGCCAGATTTGATGTTAAATGCGGCTCCTGCGCGCGGCGGCTTCCGCGGACCTTGCCGCGCGAGCTAGTCCTGTAGAATGATAACGTACGCGAGCGGAATGCCGCTGTCCATGCGCTGGCGAACGCAACGTCGCTGCCCCTGGAATCCTCTCGCCCATCTGATACAATTCGGCGGACCTGGTTCTTCTTTGGCATCTCGGCGACCGTGTGGTTCCCAAGGCGACGCGCCTTTGGGACGGCGGCGCAGTTCGCGCAGTGGCAAAGCCGCGGCGGAGAACTCGCTCGCGTGGACGCTTCCCTTTTGGCACTTGCTCCCAATCATGACCGGCCCCAACACGGTTCTCGCCCGAACTCCGCTATACCAGTGGCATGCCGCTCATGGCGGCCGGCTGGTGGACTTTGCCGGCTGGGAAATGCCGGTGCAATACACGTCCATTGTCGAAGAGCATACGGCTACCCGCGAAGCGGCGACGCTGTTCGATGTTTCGCACATGGGCCGCTTGCGGTTCGATGGCCCCGGCGCGGCGGCCTTTCTCGATTTGCTGCTCACACGCAAGGTTGTCGGCTTGGGCTTCGGCAAGGTGCGCTACGCGCTCATGTGCAACCTCGGCGGCGGCATTCTGGACGATGTGCTCGTCTATCACCTGGCGGATGAACACGGCCGGCCGTTTCATTGGCTGGTGGTGAATGCGAGCAATCGCGAAAAGATCATCGCCTGGGTCGAGCGACATCTGCCCGATGCGCAGGATGTCACCTATGCCGATCACACAACTGCGACCGCGATGATCGCCGTCCAAGGTCCGCGCGCATTAGAGATCACGCGCGAAGCGCTCGGGCTGGATCTTCATACGCTCGGCAACTACACGGCCCTTGTCACCACCATTCATGGCGAGACCGGTCTCGCAAGCCGCACCGGCTATACCGGCGAAGATGGTTGCGAACTGGTGGTGCCGGCGTCCATCGCGGTTGACGTCTGGCAGGAGTTGTTCGACGTCGGCCAGCCGCACGGCCTGAAGCCTGCGGGACTCGGCGCGCGTGATACACTACGTCTGGAAGCCGCGATGCCGCTGTATGGTCACGAGTTGACGGAGAACATCAATCCGATTCAAGCAGGCTTGGGCTTTGCTGTGAATCTGAAGGGGCGCACGTTTTTGGGGCACGACGCCATCACTATCGCCTCGCAAGATAAGAACTTGCCGCGCCGCGTGGGTTTGGAATTGGCTTCCCGCCGCGTGCCGCGCGAACATTGCCCGGTGCTCCGCGCCGATGCCTCGCAGGCGAACGTAGGCGAAGTCACCAGCGGCACGTTCTCGCCGACATTCAAGAAGTCGATCGCCATGGCGTATGTCTCGCCGGACTGCGCCGCCGTGGGGACGCCGCTTGTGGTCGATATTCGCGGCAAGCAAGAACCGGCCAAAGTCGTTGAACTTCCGTTTTATCAACGCCCACGGTAGCGGCTCGCGCGCCGCGTGAGCGTCTCATCGCGCCGCGTGGGATATCTACCTTTTACTTTAACCTCTTACCACCAGAACATTATGAAGCCTGAGGAATTGCTCTACGCTCCCACACACGAATGGGTCGCCGTGGCTAAGGAAAATGGCGTGCAGGTCGCGACCATCGGCATCACCGACTTCGCCGTGAAACAACTCACGGACCTGGTTTACATGGAACTGCCGGAAGTGGGCCGCAAGCTGGCCGCCGGCCAGGAGTTTGGCGAGGTGGAGTCGGTCAAGGCGGTGAGCCCGCTGTATAGTCCGGTCGCTGGCGAAGTGATCGCCGTCAACTCGGAACTGCCGAACCGACTGGAAACGCTCAACGATGATCCGTTCGGCCAAGGTTGGGTCATGAAGGTCAAACTCAGCGACGAGACGGCGCTCAGCAAGTTGCTGGATTATGCCGCGTATCAGAAGCAATGTTCCGAGCAAGGTTAGTCGCCGTCGCGCTAGCGCATTCGTCCGCCACGTCCCTCCTCCCCACACGTTTTGCCCATGTATTTCTACAACACGCCGGAAGATCAACAAGCGATGCTCGCAGCGATTGGCGCGGCGTCCATCACCGAGCTCTTTCGTTCGATTCCGGAATCGATGCAGCTCAGCCGTCCGCTGAATCTGCCGCCAGCGCTGACCGAGATCGAACTCACGCAGCACCTGAGCGCGCTGGCGGCGAAGAACGATCATGCCGGTAATAAGGTCTGCTTTCTCGGTGGCGGGAGCTACGATCATTTCATTCCCGCGGTCATCGATGCGCTCGCGGGGCGGGGCGAGTTCTACACCAGCTACACGCCGTATCAGCCGGAAGTCAGCCAGGGCAACTTGCAGGCGACCTTCGAATACCAAACACTGATTTGCCAACTGACCGGCATGGATGTTTCGAATGCGAGTCTGTACGACGGCGGCAGCGCCACGGTGGAAGCAGCGCTGCTTGCCATTTCCGTCACGCGCCGTCCCAAGAAGGTGGTGACGCTCGGCTCGGTGCATCCCGAGTATCGGCAGATCCTGGCGACGTACTTCACCGCGATGGAAGCGGAGCTTGTGACCGTTGCTTGTCCTGCTGGCGCTGCGAACTTGGAAGACGTCGCCGCCGCGATCGATGATCAAACGGCGGCCGTGCTCGTGCAGCATCCGAACTTCTTCGGTTGCTTGGAAGAGGTCGAAAAGTTGGCGAAGCTCGCGCACGATAAAGGCGCGCTGCTGATTGTCGCCTGCGATCCGATCAGTCTGGGCCTGCTTAAACGGCCAGGCGACTTGGGTGCGGACGTCGTCGTGGCGGAAGGGCAATCGCTCGGTAGCCCCATGGCGTATGGTGGGCCGTACTTAGGCATTATGGCTTGTCGGGAACAGTTCGTGCGCCGCATGCCGGGCCGCATCGCCGGGCAAACGGTCGATCGTCGCGGCAAACGCTGCTGGGTGCTCACGCTGCAAACCCGCGAGCAGCACATCCGCCGTGAGAAAGCCACGAGCAACATCTGCACCAATCAAGGACTCTTCGCGTTGCGGGCGGCCATTTATCTCAGCGTGCTCGGCCCTCAAGGCTTGCGCGAGACCGCGGAGAACTGCCTGCGCAAGGCGCACTACGCCGCAGAGGCGATCACCGCCGATGAGCGTTTTCGCCTGGCGTTCGCGCAGCCGTATTTCAAGGAATTCGTCGTGCGCGATTCCAAAGGCGACGTGAAAGAACTCCTGCACGACGCCTACGATGCCGGACTGTTGGCAGGCGTGCCGCTGGGCCAATGGTATCCAGAACTGTCCGATTGCTTCTTGGTCACGGTGACCGAGAAGCGAACGCAGCCAGAGATCGATCACTTGGCCAACACGCTCTCCGCTGGCAGCGGCGTTTCGTCGCTCCATAAGCCTCACACAGCGCGGGGCGCGTTTATCTCGCGGAGCGAGATGTCTGCTCAATAAACTTCACGCTCTGCGTCAGGCGTTCATCGCGCGAAGCGTGACGACTACCACAACCACTCACTCGCCAATCACTTCATGCGTAACCATCGAGCCACTCAGCTACTATTCGAACTTTCCAAGTCCGGCCGCCGGGGAGTCAAGATTCCGCCGGCCGGCGTGTTGGCTGAGCGCCCCTTGGAAAGCCTCTTGCCAGGCGACGCGCTCGCGGAGTCGCCGCCGCCGCTGCCGGAAGTTCCCGAACCGGAAGTCGTGCGCCACTTCACGAACCTCTCGACCTTGAACATGTCGGTCGATACGCATTTCTATCCGCTCGGTTCGTGTACGATGAAATACAACAGCAAGCGGAACGAACGCCTGGCGTCGCTCCCCGGCTTGCTCGACGTGCACCCGTATCAACCGGAAGAATCGTTGCAGGGGATGTTGCAACTCTTGTACGATCTCGAACAATTCTTCGCCGAAATCGCCGGCCTCCCAGCGGTAAGTTTGCAGCCTGCGGCGGGCGCGCATGGCGAGTTGACGGCGCTCATGGTCGCCGCGGCGTACTATCGAGAGCAAGGCCAACAGCGGACCAAAGTCCTCGCGCCGGATAGCGCCCACGGCACCAATCCGGCGAGCGCGCAGATGGCCGGGTTTGAATTCGTCACGATCAAGACCCGCCCCGATGGCACGGTCGATCTCGAACATCTCCAATCGCACCTGGACGATTCGGTGGCCGTGTTCATGATCACCAACCCGAGCACGCTCGGCTTGTTCGACAAGCAGGTGCAAGAGATCGCCGACCTCGTTCACGCGCAGGGGGGATTGATCTATCTGGATGGCGCGAACATGAACGCGATTCTCGGCATCGCCCGCCCCGGCGATTTTGGCGCGGACATGATGCATTACAACCCGCACAAGACATTCAGCGGACCGCACGGCGGCGGCGGTCCCGGCGCGGGACCGATTTGCGTCGCGGAGAAACTGCGCGCCTATCTGCCAACCCCGGCGATCGTGAAGGACGAACGCGGCTACCGGCTGGAAGAAGACCGGCCATTGTCGATTGGTCGCGTCCGTTCGTTCTTTGGCAACGTCGGCGTGCTCGTGCGCGCCTACTGCTACATTCGCACGCATGGGCCGGAGGGACTCAAGCAAGTCGCCGAGAATGCGGTGCTCAACGCCAACTATCTGTTGGCCAAGGTGAAGCACATCCTGCCGGTGCCACATGGCGAGCGGTGCATGCACGAGTTCGTCGCCAGCGGCAGCGAATTGAAGAAGACCAAAGGCGTCTCCGCGATGGACCTCGCCAAGCGGCTTCTGGATTACGGCTTCCATGCTCCCACGGTTTACTTCCCGCTGACCGTGCCGGAAGCGATTATGATCGAGCCGACCGAAACCGAGAGCAAGGAAACGCTCGATGCGTTCGCGAGCACGCTCTTTCGCATCACCGACGAATCCGCGGACCTGCTCCACGAAGCACCACACACCACGGTGGTAAGTCGCCCCGATGAAGTCGCCGCGGCGAAATATCCCACGTTGAAGTGGACGCCGGCGCCTGAATTGCGGAATGACGCGACATGACCGCGGCTCGTCTGATCCTCGATCCACCGGCCGGCGGCGCTTGGAATATGGCCGTCGATGAAGCGCTGCTCGAAAGCGCCGCCTTGACAGGCCAGTCGACGTTGCGTTTTTATGCCTGGCAGGACGCCACGCTTTCGCTGGGTTACTTTCAAAACTACGCTGCGCGAAAAACCCACGCGGCGAGTCACGAACTGCCGCTGGTCCGCCGCGCCACCGGCGGCGGCGCGATCGTCCATCACCACGAACTGACCTACAGCTTCGCGTCCCCCATCACCGACCGTTTGGCGGCGGATGTCGAGCAGCTCTATTACACGTTTCACGAAACGTTGATCGACGCCCTTTCCATCTTCGGCATCCGTGCGCAACTCTGCGATCGGCCGGTAAAACATGACGCGGAGGCGGCGCCGTTTCTCTGTTTTCAGCGGCGCGCAAAGGGGGATGTGCTGTGCGGCGGCGCGAAAATCGCCGGCAGCGCGCAGCGCCGCCGCCACGGGGCTGTCCTGCAACATGGAAGTGTGCTCTTATGCACATCCCCGCAATCGCCGGAGCTGCGCTCCATTGCGGAAGTGGGAGAGCGGGTGCTCACCCCAGGCGAGCTCATTCGCGCTTGGGAACCGCTCTTGGCGAGTAAAATGAGTGTTTCCTGGGCTTTGGCAGAGCTAACCTCGGCCGAAATGGCCCGTGCTGCGGAGGTCGAACAGGCAAAATTTAGCGCGGACTCCTGGAACCAGCGACGCTAACGGTCGTGCAGGCGCGCCCCTAGTATTGAGGGAGTCCGCCTTTCACCTGTCAGTATTTTTTTGACGCTTACCACTGGCTCTGATATTCTTACAAGTGGTTGGAAGCAGTGCTGCCGGCGGAGTAACGAGAGAATTTGCGGTGCTCGCGGCGCCTCCTTCTTGCTCGATTTAGTACGTCGGTGTATAGAATCTTTATCTCATCTTGTCAGTTGGTGCGTTTATTCAGGTCGGCGGCGATCGCGCGAAAACGATTGCGGCGGCTTCGCTGGGGAAGTCGATGAAATCTGTGCGGCGGTCCTTCGCGCGCGAGAGTTTGGGTCGAGTCCCACGGCGAGCAGGCCAGCGTGGTGCGTCGCTCACGATTTGGATAGGCGAACTGCGGTATGAACAGGCGATTCACGGTTGTTCGCGGGTGCTTTCGCATCAGAGAGGCGACACATGCAAGTCAAGCTTAAGGTGCTCAGTGGGAGTCACGCAGGCAAGGAAATCAAGCTTTCCTCGGCTAAGTTCTTCATTGGCCGTGGCGAAGATTGCCACTTGCGGCCGCAGAGCGACTTGATCAGCCGGCATCATTGCGCGTTGATTGTGGAAAACGGGGCCGTGATCGTGCGCGATCTCAAGAGCCGCAACGGGACCATGGTGAACGGCGAAAAGATTGCCGCGGATGTGCATCTCAAGGCAGGCGACAAGCTCAAGGTTGGCCCGTTGGAGTTCGAGGTGCTCATCGACCATGCCGCGACCGGCGTGAAGAAGCCCAAGGTCGCCAGCGTCAAGGAAGCGGCGGAGCGCGTCGCCGAAGAAGCCGCCACGGTCAAGCCCTGTGAAACGATCGATACGGATGTCAGCAGTTGGCTCGAAGAGGCCGATGAAGAAGAACGCCAGCAACGGATGCACTCGCCTGAAACCCGCCAGTTTCGCATCGATTCGCTGGACTATCAAAAGCACGGCGACGAGACAGGCGTGGCGCCCGCGCTCGACACCACGAAGCAGGCCTCGGCCGCCGGCGATACCGGCAAAGCCGACGCCAAGAAAAAGACCGAAAAGAAGCAACCCGGCAAGTTGCCCGAGATCAGTGCCGATAGATCAACCAGCTCGCGCGAGGCGGCCGCGGAAATGTTGAAGAGGT
>CAUJKE010000176.1 GCA_963205385.1 Planctomycetota bacterium
AATACCGGTAAGGAAATCGCGGAACTTAACGCTCGCCTGGCGCAGATCGCCAAACTGCCGCGCGCCATCACCCCCCTCGCGATTCCGCTTGCGGATGGACTCGAACTATCGCAACTTGAAGACCGCAATGCCAAAGTCCAATTCGACGCCGACGGAACGGGACGCAAACTCGCCTGGTCGTGGATCAAGCCGACCGCTGGCTGGCTGGTGTACGATCAGCAGCACAGCGGCCAGATCGATTCCGCCTTGCAACTGTTCGGCAATGTCACGTTCTGGATGTTTTGGAAACATGGATATGAGCCGCTCAGCGCTCTGGATGACAACCGAGACGGTGAACTGCGCGGCGCGGAACTCGACCATCTGGCCATCTGGCATGACGCCAATGCCAACGGCATTAGCGAAGCTGGCGAAGTGAAGCCGCTCTCCGAGCATGGCATCGTGGCGATTAGCTGCGCGCATCGAGTCGATGCGCGTCATGCCGACAAGATCGAGTTCAATCCGCATGGCGTCACGCTGGCAAGTGGCGCGACGCGACCGACGTACGACGTGCGACTGCATTTGCACGTCGGCGAATAACCGCGTTTCGTCACAGTCAGGCCGTGGGCTATTCGGCCAATAGCGACGTCCAACCACTCGCCTGGGCTGAAGCTTCGTAACCGTCCGGCAAACCACTGGCGAACGGGCTAACAGCGAGCAGCATGAGCGCCGCCACGGCGAGCAGCGCTAGCCGCCTGGTCGGGAGGCAAACCTCATTAACTGGGAGCGAAGGTGAAACGGGTTCTAGCCCCAGCGCCCATACCAGGCCTGTCGTCGCCACCCCTTCACCCACGGCGATCCAAGCGTGAATCAGCAACATACTCGTGGCGAAGGCGGGCAAGGGGCCAAGCTCTTCCGCTCCCCGAAACGCCGCGACTTGCAGCACGATCGCACCTGCTGCGAGCATCGTCGCCACAGCCGCTAGAGCGCCGATCGTCGCGACACGCCGCCCCGTTGAAGACGTTGCTGGCTGCCAGTGGTGATAAGCCATCACCACGGCCGCTGGCAGCAGCGCCATGTTGATGATATTCACGCCCAGCGCGAGCACGCCGCCGTCCCCTAATAGAAACGCCTGCAATGCGAGCACGATGGCCATGGTGAGCGCCCCTCGCCCTGGTCCCAAGGCAATCGCCAAGAGGACGCCGCCGACGAGATGGCCGCTGGAAAACGGGAGCACCGGCAGGTTGATCATTTGCGCAGCGAAGACCGCACTCCCCAGCACGCCGGCGGTCAGCCAGGGCCGGGCGATCGCTTCCCGCCGCGCGCTGAACGCGGCCAGTCCCAGTCCCGCGGCGGCGACGGTGGCGGCGAACACGGCGCACTCAGGCGTCACGGCGCCATTTCCCAGATGCATGGCTAAGCTCCTGTGCAGGTTGCGAGTGGTTGTCTCTGCATTAACATACGGCTACGGCAGCCGTTTCACAAGAAGCACGTCGCCGGTCGGATTAGCCTGCAATGATGAGCGCGCTCAACTTTCGCCCGGTGGTGCACAGCGGCAGGTCGTGAAGTTCGCTCGCCTCGATCCAGCGCAGGGCGTCGTGCTGGGCAGCGGCGACTTTACCCCTTCGCCGCCGCGCGTGGTAACAGTGCAGCGTGATGCGAAACCGCGTGACGCCGTGCTTGAGCGTGGCGATATGCGCGCCCAGCTCAACCTCCAGGCCGGTAAGTTTTCGCACCGCCGCGACAACGGCCGGATCCGGCTGTTCCGCGCCTGGGCTGGAAATGGCCACGCGGGGAAAGTCCCACAGCCCCGCCCAGCGCTCGCCTGGCTGGCAACGGCGGACCAAAATCTTGCCGCCGCGATCTTTCACCACGACGGCCGCTTCGGTCAGTTCCTCATACCTGGTCTTTTGCTTGGGCGCGGGAATGCGTGCGGTAAGCCCGGCCTGGTGCGTGGGACAAAGCTTTTGCAGCGGACATTCCAAACAAGCTGGCGCGCGCGGCGTGCAGACCAGTGCGCCAAGTTCCATCAGAGCTTGATTGAAGTGGCCGACCTCACGATTGGGGAGCAACTCTTCCGCGAACTGCCACAGCAGCTTTTGCCCGGCGGTGGAATAAACGTCCCCCTCGTACGCGAGCAGGCGACTGAGCACGCGGATTGTGTTCGCTTCCAAGATCGGCAAGCGCGCATTGCGGCCGATCGAGAGAATCGCGCCTGCCGTATAGCGCCCGATGCCGGGGAGCGCGACGACCTCTTCAAACGTCGTGGGGAACTCGCCGGCGTGCCGCGCGACGATCACCTGCGCCGCCGCATGTAGTTGTCGCCCGCGACGGTAATAGCCAAGCCCTTCCCACCACCGCAGCACCTCTTCTTCCTTCGCCGCGGCCAAAGCGCTGACCGTGGGAAAGCGGGCCAGAAACCGCTCAAAGTACGGAATCACCGTGACCACCTGCGTTTGTTGCAGCATGATCTCGCTGACCCAAATCGCATACAAGTCGGGCGTGTTGCGCCACGGAAGGTCGCGAGCGTGCTCGCGAAACCAAGCGAGCAGCCGCGTCGCCAGCACCGCCCGCCACCTGGCAGGCGTTTGGAGACGAGTAGCAGCGGGAGCGTCCATGCGTGGCGATGGGGGAGTGTGGGGGGTGAGTCGGCGAATCGCTTCCATCGTCCAATACACGCGAACAACCGTCAACGGGAGCCCGTGCATTTGAAGGGCAATGAGCAGTCGAGACGCTTTGCTTTAGCTCACCATCGCGCTCGCCATCCGCACAAGGCAGATGGGGTTGTGGCTGGCGCCGTGCGCAGCGAGCCCGCAGCAACGTGCGTCCTTACGACAGCCGAATGCCGAGCACCCACACCCCTAGCGTATAGACCACGAGCGGGATCAGCAAAATGCCTAGCAGGTTCAGCCAGAGCCCCGCTGTCATCATCTGGCTTTGCCGGATGTAACCGCTGCCGAACACGATGGCGTTAGGGGGCGTGCCGACCGGGAGCATGAACGCGCAACTCGCGGCCAGCGCCGTGGGGACGAGCAACAGCGCCGGATCAGCCTCCAGCCCGGCGGCGACCCCGATCATGATTGGCAAGAACGCCGCCGCTGTCGCCACGTTGCTTGTGAACTCGGACGCGAAAATCACCAGTGTGACCACGAGCAGCATCAGCGCGAGCGTGGAAGCTTGCCCGCTCCCGGCATACACCGCGACGAAGTCGCCAATCGCTTCCGCCAGGCGGCTGTCCTTGACCGCCTCCGCGAGGCTCAGCCCGCCGCCAAACAGCAGCAGCACGCCCCACGGCATGCGCTTCGTCGTTTCCCAGTCCAAGGCAAACACGCCGCGGCGGCGATCGATCGGAATCGCGAACAGCACCAGCGCCCCGGCCAGCGCGATCATGCCATCGTTGAGCTCGCGAATCGTCGGCACGCGCGCGACCAGCCACGCCCAGTTACTCAACGGTTCGCGGATTAGCCACATCGTCGCGGTCAGGCCAAATACCACCGCCACGACCAGCTCGCCGCGCGTCAGCGGCCCGAGATTCGCCAGCTCGGCGCGAATCATCACGTCCGCGTCCGGAAGCTTCCCGTGCGGCAGGCGATACAGGATGACCGCCAGCAAAATCCAACACAAGAGCAGAAACAAGGCCGACAGCGGTGTGGCGAATAGCATCCACCGCGCAAAGCCGATCTCGATGCCGTTTTGCTCCGCGACCGCTGCGAGTTGCGCGTTGGTCGGCGTGCCAATCAATGTTCCCAAGCCCCCAATCGTCGCCGCGTACGCAATGGCCAGCATCATGCAAGTGGCGAAATTCGCGGCGCTCTGCTCGCTAAAGATGGGTTGGTCCCCTTCGCCGCCGGCCTGTTCGCGGGCTTGCTCGGTGAGCAGCGCGACGAGGCTCATCCCGAGCGGGAGCATCATGGCGGTGGTGGCCGTATTGCTGATCCACATGCTCAAGAGCGCCGTCGCCAGCATGATCCCCGCGACCAAAAGCGCGGGACTCGTGCCGACGATGAGGAGCGTCCACAGCGCGATGCGGCGATGCAATTGCCACCGCTCGATGGCCAGCGCGAGCAAAAACCCACCGAAGTAAACGAAGATCAAGTGGTTCACATACGGCGCGGCTGCGGCGGAAAAAGGCAGCACGCCGCAAAGCGGGAACAGCACCAGCGGCAAGAGCGAGGTGGCCGCAAGCGGTAGCGCTTCCGTCACCCACAAAATGCCCATAAGCGCCGCGAGCGCCGCTGTCGTCGCCGCCGCCGACGGGATCTGCGTAAACTCCCGCAACAACAAGTACAGCCCGATCGCCGCAGGCGCCGCGAGCCACAGCCCCACCCAACTCGCTCCCCCCCGCGGCGAGCCAGACGGCAGTGGTCGCGTGAACTCCATATTCATAAGCACCAAAATGCGTAAGCAAGGGAACTGCTCATCCTAGTTCGAAGGCAAGCGGACTTCGAGGGGGCAGCGAATTGCCGTTCGATTTCCTGTGGCGTCAAATTCCAAGTTTCAAATTCCAAAATCCAAGGAAATTCCAAATGCGAAGTACGAAATACGAAACCGGGGGGAGGGGTTGTGAGAGGCGCTGATCGCGCGCCGCTGGAGATCGCCTTCGCTTGCGGAGGCATTCCGGTTGGTTGGAATGCCTCAGGCCGTCAATTGGCCTTATAATGTAGACCGATTCGACTATGTTCCTTGCTCGCGCCTTGAGTTTCATGTTACCAACCCCGTCTTTGCAAGCCGTCGTCTTTGATCTCGATGGGACGCTCTTGAACACCGAGGATCTCTACTGGGACGTAGGTGAGTTGATTCTCGCGCGTCGCGGGCGGCAGGTGACGCGGGCGCTACTCGATGAGATGATGGGCCGCCCGAGTCGCGTGGCGTTGCAAATCATGATCGACCGGCACCAACTCGACGCGACCGTCCCCCAGCTACAGGCGGAAACGACCGAGATCTTTCAAGGATTGCTCGATTCACGGTTGGCGCTCATGCCGGGGGCGATGGAACTCTTGAACCAGCTCCGCGCCGCGCGGCTGCCCACGGCGATCGCCACCAGTAGCAGCCGCCGGTTCCTGGAGGATGTGCTCGTGCGGTTACAGTTGGCCGATCGCTTTCAGACCACGCTCACGGCCGATGACGTCGCGGAAGGGAAGCCGCATCCCGAGATTTTTCTCAAAGCAGCCGAGCGTCTAGCGGTCGAGCCGGCGAGCATGCTCGTGCTGGAAGATAGCGCACACGGCGTCCGCGCGGCGGTCGCTTCCGGGGCTTTCACCGTGGCGGTTCCTGGCGACCATAGCCGCCAACATGACTTCGCCGGCGCGGCGTTCGTCGCCACGGGGCTGCTCGATCCACGGATCGGCGCGGCGCTGGGGCTTGATTCCAGTCCGACGTAACGCGCCTTTGGCTGCATTTCGCCGGCCACCGAGCGGTTCATTCCACAGGCGTAGCGCCCGGCGGCGGTGTTCCGCCACCCGATTTGACATACTGGGCGCGCATGCGCGCGTATTCGGCTTCGTCCGGCAGGTCAGGGACGATCTGCCCTCCGGCGACGGCCTGGTCGAACAGTTTTTGCAAAAACGGCCGACACCAACCACAGCCGGTTCCGGCGCCAAAACAATCGGCCAATTGCCCCACCCGCTTCGGCTTTTCGACGCGCAAGTAATTCACCACCTTGCGCTGCGTCACGTGAAAGCAGAGGCACAATTCGTCGTCGGGTTGCATGTTCTTACTATACTTTATGTGCCTGGGAGAGATTGGTCCTACTCAGCTCAAGCGATGCCGCGTATCCTTAGAATAGGCGTCACTTCCGCGGAAACCATGGCAATGCGATTTTTTCTGGCTGGCATCATGCAGGGCTCGCAGTTGGCCGCGGTGCTGCACAATCAAGATTACCGAGGACGTCTCCGCAGTCTGCTGATGCAGCGCTTTCCCGATTGCGAGGTTTACGACCCGCTCGCCAATCACGGGCAATCTCTCGCTTACGACAGCGACACCGCCCGCAGTGTGTTTTACCAGCATAACCGCATGTGCCGCGAGGTCGATGTCGTGATTGCGTTTGTGCCGGAGGCTTCGATGGGGACGGCCATTGAAATGTGGGAGGCTCACGAACATGGCCGGGCCCTCGTATTGACGATTAGCCCGCTGGAGCATAACTGGGCCATCAAGTTCTGCAGCCACGCGGTCTACGCCGATCTGGAGGCGTTCGAAGCCGCCGTGCGCCAAGGCGAAATTGAAAAGTTACTGGCCCAGCAACTCGCACAAGCCGAGTCCTTGTGGGCCAACGAATAACGCCGGGGCGCGACGCTCATAAAAGTCCGTCACCCCCCATCCGCTTCAAATCCAAAATCCTGAATCAAAAACCGATGCTTCACCTGCTCGACATCCCGCACGACCAACTCACCGCCTGGCTGAAGGCGCACGGCCAGCCTGCGTATCGCGCGGGGCAGATTCGCAAGTGGGTGTTTCAAAGCCGCGCCGCCTCGTTTGACGACATGTCCGATCTGCCGAAGCAGTTGCGCGCGGACCTGGCCGCCGAGTTCACGCTCTGGACCACGCGCATCGCCTTGCATAGCACGGCTGGCGATGGCACCGAAAAGCTCCTCTTGCAACTGGCCGATGGCGGGCGCATTGAGTGCGTCCTGCTGCGCGACGGCGAGCGCCGCAGTATTTGCATCAGCAGCCAGGTAGGCTGCGCCATGGGCTGTGTGTTTTGCGCCAGCGGGCTCGATGGCGTCCAGCGCGATCTGACCACCGGCGAAATGCTCGAACAGATGCTGCGCTTGCAACGGTTGCTTCCAGCCGAGGAGCGGCTCAGCCATATCGTCGTCATGGGGATGGGCGAGCCACTGGCGAATCTCGATCGTCTGCTCCCGGCGCTCGACGCGGCGACGCGCGAGGATGGACTCGGCATCAGCCATCGCCGCATCACGATCTCGACGGTCGGGTTGCCGCCTGCGATTGAAAAGTTGATCGAGCGCGATACGCGGTTTCACCTGGCCGTCTCGCTGCACGCGCCCAGCGACGAGTTGCGCAATCAACTTGTGCCGGTGAACAAGAATATCGGCATCGCCCCGATTCTCGCGGCGGCCGATCGTTACTTCACGCAGTCCGGTCGGCGGCTGACGTTTGAATACGTGCTGCTCGGCGGCGTCAACGACGCGCGTCAACATGCGGAACAACTCGCCGCGCTGTTGCGGGGGCGGACAGCGCTGCTCAACGTGATCCCCTACAACGTGGTCGCCGGGCTCCCCTATCGCACCCCGTCCGCTGCGTCCATTCGCCAATTCCGTGAAATTCTCGAGCGCGCAGGCATCAACGTTCAATTCCGCGAGCGGAAAGGGGACGAGATCAACGCCGCCTGCGGCCAACTCCGCCGGCTAGCTCCGGCAAACCTGGTTGCACTCGACGTCGAATGAATGCCTGGCAGCGAATCGTCGGCAACTTCTAGTCTTTAGCTCCTGCACTCTGATCCGCCTTGAGCGCCTTCTCGAATTTGGCGAGCCGCTCGCGAAACTGTTTGGTGTCCGGCGCGAGTTCCACGGCGCGCTGTTGCCATTGCACGGCGGCGGCGAACTCCCGGCGCTGAAAGTAGACCTCGGCCAACGTGTCGAGGTAGGCTGGTTCGTCAGGCTTGATTTCGAGCGTGTGCTGGGCCTGCGCGAGGGCGTCGTCCAAATGCTCGCCGCAGACAGCGCTGGTCCAAGCCAGGCCGTTGGAGAACCGCGCGCTCTGGGGATATTGCTTGGCCAGGCGGGTGAGCGTCGCGTACTGCGCGTCGAACAACTGCTGCGCCTCCGCGGTCCATCCCTGGGCGCGCATCTTCGGGACGAACTCCTCGACGAGCCCCCATTCGCTCGGCAGGATGTGGCGACAAATGGCCAGTTCGCGTAGAAACTCCGCGCGTTTTCCTTGCTCTAAATAAGCCTTGGCGCGGGTGCGGTGGATTTGATGCGTGAGCGTGAGATAGCCGGCGTCTTCCACCAGCGTGCTGCTGGTGCTGATGAGGTTGATGACGAGTTGTTGCCAATAATCGGCGGCCGCGAGCGGATTATCTTGCGCGTAGGAGTTGCCAATATCCTTAGCCAGGGACGAGCTCAACTCCGGCGACGTGCGGAGCCACAGATCGCGGACCTGGCCCGCGTCGGCGGTCAACTTGCGCGCCATTAGCCCGCTCAGCAATTGCTGGCGCTGGTTGTATTCCGCTGCGAGCATTAGCGCCAGCTTGCGCTTGTCCGGGCCTGCGGGCGACGTTGCGGCTTGTGCTTCGCACCAGCCTTGCAGGTAAAGCGCGAGGAGGTGCTGATTGTCGGCGGGGGGAACCTGGCCATAATGTTGCGCGGCGGCGGCAAAGCGCTGCTCCTCGCGGAGCAAATCGGCGGCGCGGAGCTGGGCGGCAGGCGTGGCGTCGTCGCCTGCATCCAGGAGGTCGATCGCGCGCGCGCGGTCGCCATGCGCGATGGCGGCGGCGATCATCGCTTGTCGCCGTAAGCTGCGCCCCGGTTCTTTCGCCACGAGCAGCGACTGGGCGGCGGCGTCCATCCACTGGGAATACAGTTCGCCTTGCTTCTCTGGCGCGGTGGGGAGAAGCAGTTGCCGCACAATCTTCAACCGCTCGAACATCGACTGGGGCGCGTCCTTGGTTTGCGCGGTAAGTGCGAGCCAACTCAGCGACAAGTTGCTATCGCCGGGAAACAGCCGGGCGAGGATCATCGTGTCTGGGGCGCCGGACATAAAACCAGCGGCATCGTCGAGCGCCCGCTCCGTCAGCCCGAGCAGCATTTCGATCCGGCACAACTCCGAGCGCCGCCAGCCGAGCGAAGCGTCGTCGCCGGACTTCGCCAAGGAACTGAGCAGATCCAAGATCGCCGCGGCCTGATCGGTGCGTCCGCACTGCTGCAGAAAGAAGGCGACTTCGAGCGCGAGGACGTGTCGTTGGTTCAGGGCCTGCACGTCACTGGGATTGGGCGCGTCCCCATGCGGCAAATTGGCAAACCAGGCGGCATTGAACTCTTGTTCCTGGTCGACGCCGACCATCGCAAACGCCTGATCGAACTCATCGCGCACGCAGAGCAGTTCGAACGCCATCGCGGGGCGAATCTTTTGAAGACCTGCGAGCGCTTCGTCGACTTCTTCGTTGAGGAGCAAAATCTCCATCACGTACCAGGCGCTGGCAGGCTCGCGCGTGAGCACGGCGCGGACGTCGTCGAGGTGCTTGTTCGCCGCCTCGGGATTGCCGGCCAGGCGATGATAGATCGCGGCATAACCGGAAGCTTCGAGCGACGGCCCCGGCGGAGTCTTCAGACGCGCTTGATGCAACTCGGCCGCGGCCTTCCAGTCGTGTCGCCGGACCGCGCTCGCCACCGCATTGGCCGAATTACCCAGTTGATCGTCCAGTTCGCGGGCCGCTTGATGATTGCCGGCGGCCTCTTCCATCGCGAGCAGAAGTTGCTGCTCGTCTTTGTTTTCCGCGTGTGTGGCGGTGCGGCGCAGTTCCGTCAAGCGCTTGTCGAGCAGGTCTTGCAGCACGTAGAACGTCACGAGCTGGCGGCGCGCGGTGGCGTTCCCCAAGATGGCGTCCAGACGCAGCAACTGCTCGACCTCGTCCCCCTTGCCGTCGGCCAGCAAGTCGGCCAGGTTCTTGTTCAGGTTAGCGCGCAGCGCGGCGGCCAGCTCGCGCCGCAGCCGCTGGTCTTGTTCGCTGCGGAACAACCGCCACAGCGTCCGATCATCTCCGCTAGTGCGCAGCGCATGAATGGCCGCCCGCTGTTGGTTCGCATCGCCGCTACGATACTGGCCGATCAACGTCGCGGACTCAGGCGAGACATCGGGATAGTATCCCTTGCGAAACCGTTCGAGCACCATGCCGGCGCGGAGCCGCACTTCGGCATCGTCGCTCTCCAACGCTTGCTTGAGGGCCGGTTCAGCGCCTTCGCCTGCCCGCCAGAGAAAGTCGGTCGCCGCTTCCCGCGCGAGGTATTGATCGTCCCCCAAGTGGGTCACAGCCGCGGCAATCTCTTCACCTGTGGGTGCAGGCATCACCTCGATCGGCCCCCACAGCCACGCAGGGAACAGCCAGAGGGACAACGCGACAACACTCATCGGTCGCTCCTTGTTGAAGAGAGAAACGAGGCGAACGCCTTGCCACTTATCCTATCGAAGCCCGTGGCGACTTGCGAACGGGCGCGCCCGATCGCCATCAATTACGCGCTGAAACACCCGCCAAACTCGCCAGCCTTGGGACGGCGAGCATTGACCTTAACCCGCCACAGGTGTACCTTGCAAGTGTGATATTGCCGTTGGGTCGATGCTTTGTAGGAGCCCCGCCATGAACTGGTTATGCGTCCGAATTACTTTCATCGCAGCGCTCTGCTTTGTGTGGCAGAACGCGGCGGTCCTTCACGCTCAAGCAGCGCCCGAGTTGCCAGCGAATCCGGGCCAGTGGGTGAACGCGCCGCCGCTGTCGAACGCTTCGCTCGCAGGCAAAGGGGTGGTGCTCTGGTATTACGAAGAAGGCTGTCCTTCCTGCCGGGCGAAATGGCCCGCCCTGGTGGAACTCTCAAAGAAGTACGAAGGGGAGCCGGTCGTGTTTATCGCCGTCAACAGCGGCAACTCGCGGCAGGAAGTGGAACAGTATGCGCGGCAGACGCGCGTGCCGTGGCCGATCATCGTCGATTCGACGCGGGAGTTTGAGAAGCAGAGCGGCGTCGGCGAGATTAGCCTGCGAAATATCTATCAAGTGCGTTATATCGACGCGGCAGGGAAGTTCCAGCCAGGCAGCGTGGCGGATATGGACGAGACGGTCAAGCGCGCGCTTGCCGGCGCGGCGTGGAAAGTTGATCCCGCCGGGATGCCAACGTCGCTGCGCGCGGCCTGGCAAGCGGTGGAGTTGGGCAATTACGCCGTGGCAGTGCCGGTGGTTAAGAAGGCGCTTAATGATCGCCAGGAAGCTGTGAAAGTCGCGGCGGCCAGGCTCGACACGTTCTTGCAGGACGAACTGCAAAAAGAAATCGACGGTCTGGCTGCGAGCAGCGACAAGTGGACCAACTACAAGACGATGCTCAGCATCGTCGAGCGCTACAAAGGTTTCGAACTCCCGGCCGACTTCAAGACAAAGGGAAGCGAACTGCACGCCGATGCCGAAGTGAAAAAACAACTCGACGCGCTGAAAGCGTTTGAAGGCCTCAAAAAAGGACTCACCTCCGGCTCGCCCATCGTGCGCAAGAAAACGGCCGACAAACTCGACGATTTCATCACCCAGCACGCAGGAACAGAAGCCGCAGAACAAGCGGCGGCAATTAAGGAGCAACTGGGGGGGACGTAAGAGCCGAATGCAGCGACCCATGATCCATTCGACAACCAAACGCTGGCTGGCGGTCGCTGGATTCTTCGGCGTGCAAGGGTTGTTGCTGCACGTTGCTCGTTGGACTACGGACTTGCCTGACCCTGTCGAGCCTTATCTCGGAGCCCTTGGCTTGGGGTGGTTGATCGCGGCGACCTGCTGGAGTCCACTCTGGTGGGCCTTGCACGAAGCGCGCGGCTGGCGACGCTGGATTGAGTTAATGCTCGCGGTTGCCGCGTTTGCGTGGCCGACGATTCTGACTGAAACACTGATAGAAGCGTTGTGGCCGTCCCCTCCGCAACCTCCTTCTTCGAATGTGTTCCAAATTGACGGTGACGCGATCGGTCAATTCATCGTGGCGCTGCTCATTAGCTTGGCGATCGTGAGCGGAATCGTATTAGCCGTTGCGCGCTGGATCAGCCGTTGGCGCATCGCTCGCCTGGCGGAGGAGGACATCGGCGCGGAGCAAGTCTCTCTGCGCGAACTGATGCTAGGGATGGCGCTGTTTGGCGGCCATCTGTGGGCGTTCCAAAGTTTGCTCCGCGCCATGTTCGCCTGGGATTGGACGGACATCAGAAACTGGACTCTGGCCGCGGCGATCGCCGCCTTCTCTCCAATTGTACTCGGGTTCAGCCTGCTCATGCTCAGCGTCGTTCGCCTGGCGCTCGGGGTCTCATGGCGCAGCCCCGCGGCCATGGTCATGTGGGTTGTAAGTTTTCTCGGAATCTTCGTCGCGTTGGTGATGGGGGAAAAGCAGCATGAGGCACTCCCTGGCACGCTGCTTCTGTCCGTTGGGGTATCCGCGAACGCGATTCTCGGCGGACTCTACTGGCGAAAACTCGGCTGGCGAATGCGGGGCCGGCCCCCCAAAGCCTCACCAGAAAATCTGCCCAAAACCAGTTGTGAAAAATCCTGACATGATCCTGTAACGATTTTCCTAACCATCTGTACAGCCACTACTTAGCGCGCGAGGCAGTGCTAGCATTGGCGCGCTGTCAAAATAGCGAATTTCGCCGTAACTCCTTATCTGGGTTCCACCTAAGTGTCCTTCACAGCCTTCTGTTGACGGATGCGTGGAAACCCGTAAGATACGCCCTCCAGACACCAGATGTTGTGGATGCCGCCGCGGCTGATACAATTAGTGGTGGTTTCTCGCGTTTCTACAGCGTCGATGGATTGTCCCGGTTTACGCGTTTCATGGAGGGTTCACCGCCGCAGTGACAGGCGAATCTCGCTTGTCTGCAATCGCCGTTTTGGGGGTGGTTCTTTTCCGGCCCCGCAAGGCTTGCCAGTTTGTGGCGGCCGACGGTTCTTTGGCGTCTAAAAATCGACTTTTTCGTCTAGCGAACCGATGTTCAGTTATGTATATTTGTTCATACTAATCGTGTACATCCTTCCGCCGCGGATGGCGGCGTGGCAGGAACAGCAAGGAGCTGATCGATGGCGAGTGTGGCTTCCCGGCAGGCAGGTCGTATGTCCCGCGCAAAACAAAAACAGCCAGCCCCAGGCATGCAGATCGAACCGACTTTTTGTCCGACGGACGTGGCCGATCCGTTTGACACGGTCGAGTGGAATCTGCGGAGCGCGGCGATCAAGGACGAGTCCGGTCAGGTAATGTTCGAGCAGACCGACTGTGAGGTTCCCGCGTCCTGGTCGCAACTCGCGGCCAACGTGGTGGTCAGCAAGTATTTCTATGGCGAGAACGGCACGCCTGAGCGCGAGCGGAGCGTGCGCCAACTCATTCACCGCGTCACCCGCACCATTGCCGATTGGGGGATCGCCGATGGTTATTTCGCCACCGCGGAAGACGGCGAGAACTTCTACCGCGAGCTAACCTGGCTCTGCTTGCATCAGCACGGGGCGTTCAACAGCCCGGTGTGGTTCAACGTCGGTCTGCACCATCAATACGGCGTCAGCGGCGCGAAGTGCAACTGGCATTACAACGTCGAGACGCAGCAAGTCGAGCAGCCAGAGAACCCGTACGAATTCCCGCAGGGTTCGGCCTGCTTTATTCAAAGCGTCGACGACAACATGGAGGACATCATGCGGCTCGCGACCAGCGAGGCGATGCTCTTCAAGTTCGGCTCGGGAACCGGGACCGATCTCTCGACGATCCGCAGCCATCGCGAACGGCTCGGCGGCGGCGGCAAGCCCAGCGGGCCGCTGTCGTTCATGCGGGTGTACGATCAAATCGCCGCGGTGGTGAAGTCCGGCGGCAAAACCCGCCGCGCCGCCAAGATGCAGTCGATGAAGGTCTGGCATCCCGACATCATGGAATTCATCGAGTGCAAATGGAAGGAAGAGAAGAAGGCCCACATCCTCATTGAAAAGGGAGGCTACGACGCCAACTTCAACGGCGAAGCCTATAGCAGCATCCTCTTCCAGAACGCGAATCTCTCGGTCCGCGTGACGGACGAATTCATGCAGACCGTCGAAAAAGGCGGCACCTGGCATACCCGCTGGGTCACCGATCCCAAGCAAGAAGGCCCCTCGTTCAAGGCCAAGGAAGTGCTCGACCGGATGGCCGAATGCGCCTGGCACTGCGGCGACCCCGGTGTGCAGTACGATACGACGATCAATCGTTGGCACACCTGCCCCAACAGCGGCCGCATCAACGCCAGCAATCCGTGCAGCGAGTACATGTTCCTCGACAACACGGCCTGCAACCTGGCCAGCATCAACCTCATGAAGTTCCGCCAGGCGGATGGGACCTTCGACGTCGAGCGTTTCCAAAACGCCTGCCGCATCTACTTCATCGCCCAGGAAATCCTGGTCGATCATGCAAGCTACCCCACGCCGGAGATTGCGGAGAACAGCCACGCTTTCCGCCCCTTGGGTCTGGGCTACGCCAATCTCGGCAGTTTGCTGATGACCAGCGGTCTCCCCTACGATAGCGAAGCTGGCTATGGGGTGTGCGGGGCGATCACCGCGCTGTTGCACGGCGCGGCCAATCGGACCAGCGCGGAAATGGCCGGCGTCGTCGGCACGTTTGAAGGCTACGAGGAGAACAAAGATCCGTTCCTCTGCGTGATGCAGATGCATCGCGACGCGGTGGAAAAGATCGACCCTTCATGCCCGGAGTATCTTGTCAACGCGGCGCGAAAAACCTGGGACGAAGTCCTGGCGCTCGGCCGCGAGAACGGCTTCCGCAACGCGCAGGCCACCGTGCTCGCGCCGACCGGCACAATTAGCTTCATGATGGACTGCGACACCACCGGCATCGAGCCGGACATCGCGCTCGTCAAATACAAGCAACTCGCTGGCGGCGGCATGCTCAAGATTCTCAACAACTCGGTGCCGCTGGCGCTGAAGACGCTGGGCTACGACCAGCCGCAGGTCGAGAATATCAAGAAGTACTTGAGCGAGAACGATACGATCGAAGGCTCGCCCGACCTCAAACTCGAGCATTTGCCGGTCTTTGATTGTGCGTTCAAGGCGGCCAACGGCGTGCGGAGCATCGCCTGGCGGGCGCACGTGCGGATGATGGCCGCTGCGCAGCCGTTCCTTTCAGGCGCGATCAGCAAGACCGTGAACATGCCGAGCGATGTCACCGTGCAAGACGTGGCCGACGCCTACATGTGGGGCTGGAAACTTGGCCTCAAGGCCTTGGCCATTTATCGCGATGGTTCGAAGCAGAGCCAGCCGCTCAACACCCAGAGCGATACGGACAAGGCGGCCGAGAAGGAAGCCAAGTTCGCCGTCCGACCCAAGCGTGAACGCCTCCCCGATACGCGGCAATCGGTGACGCACAAGTTCAACGTCGGCGGGCATGAAGGCTACCTCAATGTGGGTCTCTTTCCAGATGGTCGCCCCGGCGAGTTGTTCATCACCATGGCGAAGGAAGGTTCGACCGTCGGCGGCCTGATGGACGCGTTCGGCACCGCAATCAGCATGAGCCTGCAATATGGCGTGCCGCTGGAAGCGCTCGTCAACAAGTTCTCGCACATGCGCTTCGAGCCGATGGGACACACGCCCAACCCGGATATCCGCATCGCCAAGAGCGTGATCGACTACATCTTCCGCTGGATGGGAATTCAATTCCTGCCTGGCTACGCGGAGCTCAACAGCAACGTGGCGAAGATTCCGGCGGAAGCCAAATCCGAGGCCGACGCCACGGCCAGCGCGCAACGTCGCTTGCCGGACGCAAACGCCGCGAGCGCGGTCACTAGCGATGGAACTGCTATTTCGCAAACGCCCGTCAATCGCGTCGCCACGGCGGCCAAGGTGACGACTCCGGTGCAGGTGGATCAAAACGCCGCGCCGGTGGGAACGCTGCGGGATTCGCAATTTGCGACGTTCCAAAGCGACGCCCCCAGTTGCGACAACTGCGGCTCCATCACGGTCCGCAACGGCAACTGCTACCTGTGCCACAACTGCGGCAACAGCATGGGTTGCTCTTGATGTGCGCTCACTGATTTCGAGCTTGGGTCATGACCGCGGGGAACACTGTCGCTGAAGTTGACAGACTTCAGCGACAGCGCACAAGTTACGACCCAATCTCGAAGTCGTGGCCATGCTTGCACCTGCTTCAGGCGCCTGCGGTGATTACTTCGACGGGGCGGCGGGTGCGATTGGTTGCGCCGGTTGGGGCCGCTCGATGACCAGGAGAACGCGAACCTTGGGGGTGGAGGCGGCTGGCGCGGCGAATTGCTGGATCTTCTTAGGCTTCGCTGCGGAAATGCCGGGCGCCGAGATGCCTCCCCCGCCCGCAGCCCCAAATCCAGCCGGCGCGTCAGCGGCGGCGCCATTCTCCGCCGGCACGACTGCCGGCGGCGGCCGCTGGTTGAAGCTACGGGCGCGATCGATTGCCGCCGGCGCGGCGAACTCCGCTTCCTTCTGGTCCCGCTTGCGCTCCAAGCGCTCGGCATAGCCGTGCGATGGCGGCGCGTGTTTCAGTGGCGCGTCTTGTTCTTCACGCAGCGCGCGGGGCGACGGACGAGCGGCCTCAGCTACCGGCGGCGCGAGCGCACTGGGCGCGACCGCCGCTGGAGCAACGTCGGCGCTTGGTTCCGCGAGCGCTTCGAGTTTTGGCGTCGCGCTCTTGCTCCGTTCGAACGGGACGCGCGCTGGTTCGAAAGCGGTCGGGATCAGCCTGACGGAAACTTGCGCTCCCGGTTCGCGCGCCGCGAGCGCTTGCACCAAGGCTTCAATCTGGGCCGGTTCCGCTTCTACAAACATCACGTCTGCGGCATCCGCGTACGGTTCTAAATCGATGGTGGGGAGCGTGCGCTTGAGCGCTCTTTCTCGCGCCGGGGTATTCTCCGCGAACTCGCCCTCAAAGCCGTTAGCCGCCTCGGCCTGCGCTTGATTGCGGGGCGCCACGGCCGACTCGGCGGAGTTATCCGCTGGTGCGTCTTTCGCCGTGTCCGATTCGAGCGCACCCGCCACTTGATTCGGCTGTTTTTTGGCCAGCGCGGAGTTCGCCTCGGCGAGTTGAATGTTCTGCCGCGCCAGCACGCGATCAACTTCGTCCGCATCGAGCGCGGAGGTCAAGCGCACGACGACGATCGGCGTTTCGCTGGCCAGGTGTTGCGCGTCTGGTTGTTCCCTGGCCAACTTGTCGGCTGCAAGGTCGCGCGTGTGTGCTAACTGGCGATCCTGTTGTTGGGCCGCGGAGCGCTCCAAAAGTGGCCGCAACTCGTCGAGGCTTTCGAGTTGGAGCGTTGATTCATTCGCTTGAAGCGCCGGCGCTGCTTGCCGCTGCATGGAGAATGCCGCCCGAGGAGCGATTGCGGCGCGGGGGACTTCATCCGTAGCAGGCATCGCATCGCTAGCAGGCATAGCGCCGCCCCGCGCGCCTTCAGCACTTCCACCGGCGATGCTGCCGGATTCGGCGGCCTCACGTCCGGCATTCGGGTCGTGAGACTTCGACTCCGCGGCTTGTTTAGCGTCAGACTGTTTGCGCGCCTTGGCCGTTGACCCTTGAATCTGGCTATGTAGCTCCTCGCGATGTAGCTCCTGGCGAAATTCGGCGGAGTTTTCGACCATTCTACGCGCAGCCTGGGCTTCGACGCCGTCCGGCTCATGCTCCGGCAACGTCTGGAGCGCGGCCGCCTTTTCCGTCGCTGCTGTGGCAGGCTGAGCGGCGAGGTTCTCCTGGCCAGGTTTCTCTGGGACTGTGTGCAGCGCTACTTGATCGAATCGTCCAGGGAGCGCCAGCGCGATGACAATCGCCGCCGCGAGCGTCGCCACCGAGATGACAACCGCCCGCCACACGAGCGGTTCACGCCCGCCCGCCCGCTCCGCGGCAAGCGGCGGTTGGACTGGGGCGGCAACCGGCGGCGATGCGACATGGGGCGCTGCGACCGGCGATGACGCAGCAGGTGGATGGTTGTTTGATGCCGGCTGGTCCACTGGCCCGCGCTGCGCCGTTTGGGCGGCGCGGAGCACCCGTTCGACGAAGCCGCTATCGAGTTTCTCGCGCGGTAGCGATTGCAAACCGCTGCGCAGCGAGCGCAGGTCATCGTGCAAGTGTCGCAGCGCCGCGTCGCCGCGCAGAGCCTCCTCGACGCGCGCTTGCTCGGCGGCGGTGAGTTCACCGTCGAGATACGCGGAGATCAGTTCTTCGTCGAAAGGGCGTTTCATGGTAGTGGGGGTGGGTAAATTTCCGGGAAGTTAATCGGTCGAACGCTCCAGCAGCGCATCTTTCAATTCAGCGCGCAGTTCCAGTCGTGCCCGATGCAAACGGCTGCGCACGGTTCCCAGCGGCAGATCCAAAATCTCGGAAATGGTTTCATAACAGCAACCCTCCATCTCCCGCAGCACCAAAATCGCGCGATGCTCTTCGTTGAGCCGCTGCAGGGCGCAGCTAAGCAGCTCCGCCCGCTCCTCGCGGAGCACGCGCTCGTCGGGGGCTTCTCCGTCATCCATCGGTTCGAGGCCGGCCGCCTCGCGATGTTGTTCGAGCGAAGTCTCTCCCTTGCGACGCCGCCGGCGGCTAATGGCGACGTTAAAGGCGATGCGGTACAGCCACGTGTAAAACGCGCTGTTGTGCTGAAAAGACGCTAGCTTGAGATACGCCTGAACGAACGCTTCTTGGACGACGTCCTCGGCCTCCTCGCGACAGCCTGCGACGTGCAACACGGTGTTGAAAAGGCGGTCCTGGTATTTACGGACCATCTCCCCAAACGACTCCGCGTCGCCTTGCAGGGCTTCGTCAATGAGCTGTGCGTCTTCTCTCACAACCGCTCCGCAATAAGGGACGCACGGAATTGGGGAAAAGTTCCCACCTCGGGGCGCAATCCGGTCAGGCAACCGCGCCGCCGGCGTCCAGGCTCGATTTTCTCGCGTCCGGGGCGAACTGTCAAACCGCTTGCTATCACTTAACTTAGGGCAAACTCAGCAGGCAAACGCAGCGGCCGCGCCGCGGAGCGAGCGGGCCGGAACCCAGCATGGTGAGTCTCTCGCAGGCAGGCGGGGGTTCATCTTGCTTTCGGGGAGACTTCCCAAAATACGATCCACATCGCGGTGCGTTGTGTTCCGGGCCATCACGCCACTGCCTTGCGTCTAGCCGCAATACCCTGTTTGTACATCACATCGTGAATATCCTCCGTTAGCCCACGCACCCAGCGCGGTACCATGGCTAAAGCCGCGCAGCGAGAAGAAGCGTAAACGCCCCTGAAATGCAGGATCAGGCGGGGCGACATGTACCCGTGCTCAAGCACGGGCCTAAGACCGCTGCGCGGAGAAGGAGCGTGAACGCCCCTGGGGGAATCGCTGACGCGATGATGTCGCAGAGGCGCTAATATGGGCCGTTATTGGTGGGGGCGGACGATAGCGTGCGCAGTCAAAAACGCCGGTATTCAGGGCCGTTCACGGTCCTTCTCCCGCCGTCAGGCGGGTAATAGGCCCGTGCTTGAGCACGGGTAACGCGGTTCCACAGCAACCCGCCGGAGGGCCATTCATGGCCCTTCTCGCTGCGCGGGTTTACCCCACGAATCCGGCTTCGCTTGCCACTTCTCACAACGTATTAAACCCAATCGCCAGGTTGGGGAAGGGGAAGCTCTCGGCCTCTCGCCGCTGAACAAGCAACCACTCGCAGTGAGCATCTCAAGCGAGCCTCAGCGAAACGCTCATGAATAATCCGGGATAGCGTTGTTCGTGGACGCGGGAAGGGGAAACGGGGGAAAGGAGAAACCGCAGGCAGAGGAGAAGATTGTAATTAACGGCCTAATCGGCTAACTTTGAGTTGCACTCATCAACCTCGTAAATGTTCGCCAATTCCCTGCACGAGTTCCTTTTCACCTGAGCAACGTTCGCATGTCTGTAATTTTCCCGGCACGGCGGCGTAATGCGTTTACGCTCGTTGAACTCCTGGTCGTGATCGCGATCATCGGCATTTTAGTGGCGCTCTTATTGCCGGCGGTGCAATCGGCGCGCGAAGCGGCGCGCAGGCTACAATGCGCCAACAATCTCAAACAGATGGGGCTGGGCGCACACACGCATTTGAGCGCCTTCAGCTATTTGCCGGCCGGGGGCTGGGGGTGGGGTTACGTTGGCGATCCTGATCGGCCCAACGATTGGAGACAACCAGGGGGCTGGATGTATAACCTGCTCCCCTACATCGAGCAACAAAACTTGCACGACATGCCCAAGGGGATTACGGACAGCACCCAGCGCTTGGCGGCGACGACCAACATGGCGATGGTGCCGATCGGCGGTTATCACTGCCCCTCGCGCCGCGCGGCCAAGTTGTATCCCCAGGTGATTGCTGCCTCGCAGGATCCGATCAACGCGAACAAGCTCACGATGGTGTCGCGCTCCGATTACGCGGCGGCCGGCGGCGATAACGAAGTGCATCCTGGGCTTGACCTCAGCCCTTTCCAAAACAAGTTTACTGTCAAAGGCCCAGCGAGTTACGCTGAGGGGGACGCCAACGGGGAAGTGTTCGACAAGCTGAAAGAGAAGGCAAGTGGTATCTATTTTCCCGGCAGCGCTTTGGAAGTACAGGAGGTCAACGACGGGCTCAGCAACACGTTGCTATATGGCGAGAAGTATCTGAACCCCGATGCGTATTCCACCGGCAAAGACAGTGGCGACAACGAATTCGCGCTGATGGGGGACAACGAAGACATCGTCCGGTGGACAGGCTTAAGCGCTTCCTATCAGCCACATCAGGACACCAACGGTCTTTCCAACAGCAAGTCTTTTGGCAGCGCGCATTCCAGCGGCTTTAACGGCGTCTTGGCGGACGGGTCCGTGCGGAGTTTCAATTACAGCGTCGACCGCGAAGTCTTGCGTCGGCTGGGCAATCGCCGCGATGGACTCGTGCTGGACCAGTCGAAACTTTAACGCCGGCCTGAGGGTCTTGTCTTGTCGGTTCTCGTCCATTGAACTTATCCGCAGCGGTCTTTTCATAAGGGCCTGGGTTCCATGCTTGTCTCTCGCAGAGTGCGCTCCCGCGGTGCGTTTACGCTTGTCGAACTTTTGGTCGTGATCGCGATCATCGGCATCCTGGTGGCGCTCTTATTGCCGGCGGTGCAATCGGCCCGCGAAGCGGCGCGGCGGATGCAATGCACCAACAATCTCAAGCAGCTCGGCCTGGCGATCCACAACTACGCCTCGGCCAATAGCGAGCATTTCCCGATCGGGTCGCATCTCAACTCCCGGCATGGCGTGTTCACCTGGATGCTGCCGTACCTCGAACAACAGAACCTGTACGACACGATCGATACCAAGCAGGCGACCACTTCCAGCACCACCGCGTTGTACACGCCGATCGGCGCTTACTTCTGCCCCAGTTGCCCGTATCAAAAGGTCTACAAAACGGCCAAGTACGATTACCAAAAGGGGGCGATCACGACATATCAAGCGGTTGGCGGGGCGGTCGTGAATCGGGGGGAATCGTTCATCAGCACCAGTTATGGCAAGTTGCCGAACAACGGCATGTTCGGGCTGGATTTTATTCGTACGATGGGCGAGTGCCGCGACGGGCTTAGCAATTCGCTGGCCTTTGGCGAGTTCGTACATCGCGACGTAACCACCAGCGCCAGTTACGCCCAGCCGCCGGGGAATGTCCGTCCCTGGATCTCCGGCGAGAACGGCAGCAAGGCTTCGTATGCGTTCAAGGTGTGCGAATTCGCGATCAACGCGCCAGTCGATCGCAACGATAATGCGGTGCCGTTCAATCACTTGCCGATGGGCAGCTACCACAGCGGCGGCGCCAACTTTTGTTTAGGCGACGGCAGCGTCCGCTTCCTGGCCGATTCGATCAACTTCAATCTCTACGAGAGTCTGGCGACGGTCAACGGTCTGGAGCCTGTCTCGCCTCCTTAACCCTGAAAGCGCGCATGCCTCGAACATTCAACTTGACTGCCGTCGTTTGTTTCATGGTGCTCTGCTGCGCTTTAACCGGCTGCAATCAAGGGAAGCAACACGTCGTCCCGTTCCGCGGCAAGGTCATGTACAAGAACCAGTCGCTGACCAACGGCAGCGTCATGTTTCAGCCGGAGAACGGCATCCACGCGCGCGGCAACATTCAAGCGGACGGCACGTTCGAGCTCACGACGTATCGTGAAGGGGATGGCGCGACGGTGGGCAAGAATAAGGTCCGCATCGTCTCGACCGTCGGCGGCAATACGGATGCCTCGCAGGGCGAAACCAGCACCGGCAGTTCCACCATTCCCGAATCGTACAACGACTTCAGCACCACGCCGCTAGAAGTCGAAGTTCCGCCGGAAGGAAAGACCGACGCGGTGCTGGTGGTGGAGTAAGCACGCTCGCGCGCATCCCAAAGGCGAGTTCGGCGATCAGCTTAGTGATCCAGAATGAACTCGTTCGAGTTTAGCAACGCCCACCAGACGTCGGAGAGGGCGTCGTTCACGTCGGCATAATTGCCAACCAGTTTTAGCGTGACCTCGAGCTCCCGCTTCGTCGGTTTGCGGGCGATGGCGGTGAGGAACAGGTGCTCGATTTTTTCGCGCGGCGTCATCTTGCTAGCGGCCACGCGCTTCAGCAGTTCGCTATGCTCGCTGCTGATTGCCTGTTGCATCAATTCGCCGTTCATCATCATCAGCGATTGGCCAATCGCGCCGTCGAAACGGTGCTCCTCGTCCCCCTCGTCGGTTTTCAGCGATTGCGAGAACTGCCCCAGCCACGCCAGGCGGGCTTGATCTTTCTCTTGCTGCGAGCCGCCGCGCTGCGCGATTTCCGCCGCCGCGACCAGCGATTCGTACAGCTCTTCGGCCTGCATCTGCCGCGTGTAATACCGGCTGAACAGCGGCGCGGTGCCCAGTTGCGGGGCATCGAGCAGGTTCTTGGCTTCCATCTTGCTGGACAGGCCAAATGGCTCGGAGAGCGCGATCCAGCGGAGCAGGCTCTTGGTGTCGTAGTTGTGCGCTTTGAACTCTTGGGCCAGGCGGTCGAGCACTTTGGGATGGGTCGGCGGGTTGTGTGCGCCCATGTCATCGACCGGGCTGGTGAAACCGTAGCCGAGGAAATGCGCCCAGGTGCGATTGACGGTGGCGAGCGACAGGTCGTCCGAAGCAGCGATCATCTGCGCGACGGCCGCGCGGCGATCGATTTCACGCACCGCGCCGTCGCGCGGAATCGCCGTGCCATCGACGAACTCCGGATACGCGACTTTTAGTTGGCCGTTGCGTTGTTCATAGAACACATCCGCTTCCTGAGGATCGCCTGATTCGCCGCGGAAATCCTTGTTGAGCAACCGGGCGGTTTGCGAAGTGCGATCGCGCTCGACATCCATTTGGCGGAAGAACGCGTTCAAGGCCCAAAACTGATGCTGCGTCCACTCGTTGAATGGATGGTTGTGGCATTGGGCACATTGCAATTGCTTGCCGAGGAAAATCCGCGCGGTGCGCGACGTGGCCAGCGTGGCGTCTTCGTTCTGGCTGGCGAGGAGGAAGTTTGTCGCGCCGTTGAAATCAGGCGCTCCCGGCTTCGCGGAACCGGTTGCCGAGATCAACTCGAACGTGATTTCATCAAACGGTTTGTTGGCGTGAATCGCCGCCTGTAAATACTGCCGCAAGCCTTCGACGCTCGCCAGGCCGTTTTGTTCAAACGCGGGGCTCCGGCCGATGAGCGTGTTGCTCCACTGTGTCGCCCAGTAGCGTTCAAACTCGGCTGCGTACTGCTCGCCGTACAAGAGCGTATCGACCAGCACGGCTCGTTTGTCCGGCGACGCGTTCGCAGTGAACGAGGAAAGTTCCTCGGCGTTGGGAATTCGCCCGATCAAACGCAAGTACGCTCGCCGGCAAAACTCAGCATCGGTGGCCGGAGGCGCTGGCGTTACCTTGTTGGCGTCCCACGAGTCGCGGAGCGTGGCGTTGACGAACGCGACGATCTCATGGTCCGACGCCGGCGCTGCGCCCTCCCATTTCGACTTCGGCAACGTGATGGCGACCGCGGCGTTTGCTGGACCTTCAAAGACAGGCTCTTGCGGTTGCGCATCAGGCGCGTTCTTGCGCGGGCGATTCGTCTCCGCGGGATTAGGCCCAGGCGCAAGCAAACGAGAATCTGGAGGCTTGTTCCGCGGTTGTTCCGCGAGGGAAGGCTCCCAATGGTGGCGGGCGCGATACGCCACGAGGCCCCCTAGGACGACGGCCACGAGCACGCTCGCCGCCACGACCGCCGCCAACCAGCCAGACGAAGCCTGCGGCGCTTCGCGGCGCGGCTTGACGCTCACCAACGGCGCCTGCGCGGTGGCGGACGGAACTGGTGGTTCGACCAACGGCGGTTCGCTGAACTGACCGTTTGTGTAAACGACCTGCTCCCCGGGATGTTGCGCCATGCCCTGCACCGGCGGCGCCGCCGGCGAGAGCCACGCGGGTTCACTGACCGGCGGCGGCACCGGCGCGCCCCGCAACGCTTGCAACAAACGTGGATCGAGTTGCGCGGGGTCGTGCCCTTTCGCCGCCCACGCTTGCAGCACGCGCGCGGTTACATCCGGCGGCGTGTGGCCGCCGAGTGCTTCGCTAAGCAGTGCATCCAGGATGGGGTCGTCGTGATCCATAGTATCTTGGCGTTGGCGCCTTGTGGACTGAATAGCCTTCAGTCTTGTGACTTCAGTTTCGTTTCAATGCACTCTCGCAGTTGCTGTTTGGCGCGCTGCATTAAATTCTTCGCGCCATGTTCGCTAATCTCCAGTGCCTCGGCGATGCCGCCGCGGGTGCGCTCTTCCTTAAACCGCATCTCCAATGCCCAGCGAGCCCGCTCGGTTAATTGCTCCAGGCATTGTCTTAACGCGTCGAGCGCGCTCTCTCCACCGTCATCGGACGCCAGCGCGACAAACTGCCGCGTGAGTTCTTCCACGTTCTCGACCGCCGTCACCTTGCCTGCCCGCCGCCGGTGGCTGATGAACAAGTTGTAGGCGACCCGCCGCAAGTAGGCGGAAGTCGCCGCGGGGTTGTAGTCCTGAAATGGCTTCTGCAACACCGCTAGGAACGTGTCCTGCGTCAGATCCTCGGCCAAACTCACATCGCAACCCATGCTCCGCAAGTAACGCCAGACCCCCGCCTGATAGTTCTCTATCAGCCGGACAGGGTCGAACCCAGTCACCTGCGAGGTGGGCCCCGTCGTCATAGCTATTGGGTTTAGCGAATGGAGAAGAGAAAAGTACTCACGCCGGGTGCTGCTGGTTCCCGCGAGACTAACTCATTGTAAGCCAAAGGCTTGAAGTTCGCGAATCGTCCGGCCCATGGCAAGTCTATAGCCCAAGTCGCCAGACTTTGTGGCCATGCGCATCGTGGTGAGCAACACAGCCTACCTCTGACAGATTGAGCGACAAAACAGCCGCCTACGCAGTGACGAAAACGGGTCGAGGAGCGATCCTCGACCCGTTGCGAGCTCTCAAAATGTAGGGAATTTTCCGCTTATGCGAACAGTTCCTTGATGACCTTGCCGCCATTGGCGATTTTCATGGGCCGGCCGTTGCGGCTGGTGAAGGTCGTCTCGAGCGAAATGCCGAGCGCCTTGCAGACCGAGGCCATCACGTCTTGCGAGGTGTACGGCTCGGTTTCGACAGAAGTGCCGTCCGCGTTGGTCTTGCCCACCGCGATGCCCCCCTTCATGCCAGCGCCGCCGAGCACCACGCTCCACGAGCGGGCCCAGTGGTCGCGCCCGGCGTTGCCGTTGATGCGCGGCGTGCGGCCGAATTCGCCCATCCAAATGATGGCCGTGTCTTGCAGCAAGCCCCGTGCTTCCAGGTCGGCGGTGAGGGCGGCCATGGCCTTGTCGAGTTCCGGCAGCTTGGTGTTCTGCAGCGCCGTGAAGTTGCCGCTGTGGGTATCCCAACCACCGAGATCCACTTCAACAAATGGCACGCCTGTCTCGACCAAGCGCCGCGCCATCAAGCAACCGCGGCCGAAGTTCGTGTTGCCATAGGCATCGCGAATCTCTTGCGGTTCTTGGGCGACCTTGAAGGCGTCCATCTGCTTGCTGGTCATCAGGGCCAGCGTCTTGTCCAGAATCTTGGCGTGATCCGAAGCCGCAGCGCCCCGATTCTCCGCCACGAAGCCCTTCTCGATCAAACTCAAGGCGTACATCCGCTGCATGAGCCGGCCTTCGTCCATGCCCATCTGCAGGTTGCGCACCTGGCCGTTGCTGCTGACCACAAACGGCGCCCACGCCATGCCCAAGAAGCCGGGACCGACGCTGCCGCCACCAACGGAAACAAACGGCGGAATCTCGAGATGCGGGCGTTGATCGATCAGCTCATGCGCGAGGACCGAACCATAGCTAGGATGTTCGATGTTGGGATTGGGAACGTAGCCGGTGTGCATGTAATACCGGCCGCGGCCGTGATCGGCTTCGCGCGTGCTCATCGAACGGACAATGGCCATGTTGTGCATTTGCTTGGCCATCTCCGGCATGTGCTCGGAGATTTCCGCGTCGCCGCTGGTGCGGATCGGGCGGAACGGACCACCGGTCGTCGCGCCGGGCTTGAGATCCCAAATATCGATGCTCGCGGGTCCACCACTCATCCACAGCAAGATGGCCGCTTTGCCATTCTTCTTCAGTTCGGAAGCGTGGGTGCGAATCGAGTGCCCCATGGTGAGCGCGGGAATGGTCATCGCCGAAGCGCCTGCCAGGTGCGTCATGAAGTGCCGACGGGACATGCCTTGCGGTGTAAACATTTGTAAAACTCCTGAGGTTGTAGGATGCACTGCTCGTGGTTGGGAAAAATCAAGGTGATGCGCGACGAGCCGCGCGCATCCTACAGGTTCTGATCGTGCTAGTGATTCATGATGAACTCGTTGCTGTTGAGCACCGCCCACCACATGTCTTGCAATGCCGCGGCCGCATCGCTTTTACGGGCGGCGAGCAGTTTGTTGGCGACGTCCAGTTCGTACGACGTGGGCTTGCGCTGCACCGCCGCCATGAACAGGTAATTGATTTTTTCCGCCGGACGCATCGGGCTGGAAGCGACCTGCGCGAGGAAGCTCCCCTTGTCGATGCTCGTGGCTTGCTTGATCAGGTCGCCGTTGAACATCATCAAGGCTTGCGGAATGGTTCCGTTAAAGGTCGTGGCTTCGTCCAGTTCGTCGGTGCCAAACGCCACCACGAATTGCCCCAGCCATTCACGCTTCGCCTTTTCTTGCTCTTCGTAGCTGCCGCGCGTCTTGTGCGCTTGCGTGGCGACCAATAGCGATTCATATAATTCTTCCGCCCGCAACTGACGCAAGTAGAAGTGGGTGAACTTCGGCGATTCTCCTAAGAGCGGATCATCCAGCTTATTGCCGGGCGTGCCGCGACTGGATAGGCCATACGCTTCGCTAAGCGTGATCCAGCGGATCAACTCCTTCAGGTTGAAGCTGTTCGCGCGAAACTCCTTGCCGAGATATTCCAATAGCGCGGGATGCGACGGAGGATTGTGCGGGCCGGTGTCGTCGATCGGCTTGGTGAAGCCATAGCCGAGAAAATGCGCCCACATCCGATTCACAATCGCTTGATCCATCTCCGGCGAGTTCACAATGAGCTTGGCCAGTTCGTTGCGACGATTGACATCCGAAAGGTATCCGCTCTTGGAGATTTCGGTATCGTCAATGAACACCGGATACGCGACCTTCATCAGGCCGTTGCGCAGTTCGTAATACAATTCGGCTTCTTCGGGATTGCCCCCTTCGCCTGCGAAGTCTTGGTTGATGAGTTCCACCGAAGCCACGTCGCGCGTGCCGGCCACAAACGTGCGGAGCGCTTTCGTCTGGCGGAAAAAGGCGTTGAACTCCCAAAACTTGCGCTGCTTCCATTCGTTAAACGGATGATTGTGACACTGCGTGCATTGCACCTGCTTGCCGAGGAAGATGCGGGCCGTTTGGGCAGTCGCCTGCGCGCCGTCCTCTTCCAGCTTCATGGTGAGGAAGTTGACCGCCCCGTTGAAGTTGGGTGCGCCCGGCGAGTTTGTGCCTGTCGCGGTCACTAACTCCGTGACCATCGTGTCATACGGCTTGTTGCGGGCGAATGAATCGCGCAGATACTTCTGCATCCCCTCGCGACTGGTCAGCGTGTTATCTTCCGTTCCGCCGGCGCGACCAATCAAGATGTTCGTCCAGTTGGTCGTCCAGTTGCGGGCGTATTCCTCGATGTACTTGTCGTCGTTCAGCAGCGAGTTGACGAGCTTGAGCTTCTTGTTCGCATCCTTGTCGTTGATAAAGGCGTTCGCTTCGTCCACGGAGGGAATGCGGCCGATGATGTCCAAAAACACGCGCCGGCACCACTCGCCATCAGTGGCCGCCGGAGAAGGACTCAGCTTGTAATCGGTCCAGACAGAGCGAACTTGCTCGTTGGTAAACCGCACCTGCGGAATGCCGAAATCCGCGGAAATCACTTCTCCCTTGGTTGAGGGGGAATCTTGGGCTGCCGCGGGCATGGGGGCGCTGATCGACCCGACAAGGGCGAGGCTCGCGAGCAAAATGCCGCCGAGTGCGAGTCGTTGCGTGGAAAACCTAGTGGTGAACTTCATATTCAAGCCTCTCGCCCTACCGGCCTCTATCGTGTTGGAGTCTATAAGTAAAACGCTCGGGAACTCAAAATGTACTCTCCGCGGAGGTATTTCCCCGCCGCAGGGACGTATTTCCCATGGTACGAACGGCGCTGGGCAAGTCAAACTCTTTCTCACAAAGAAGTTACGAACGGAAGCCGCGGCCGGTTGGCCTGAAGGGGGGTGCAATACCGGTCGGCTTGAAGGTGGGTGCGGTGCAATGCGAGGGGGGGTGCGATTCGCCCGCTGTGCCTTCTGCGTTAGCCTGGATTATTCATGAGCGTTTCGCCGAGGCTTGCTCGTGTTGCTCGAAGCGAGTGATCGCTTGTTCAGTGACGAAAGGCCGGGAGCTTCCCCCTCCCGAAGAAAAAAGGACAGGCATAATTGTGCTCACGCGGCCGAAAAAACTGCAATCTTGCTCGCTAACAATCCCGTTTGGACTTTTGGGGTCCGGCGGGGAACGAACACGAAGTGGTTTCGGGCCTTTTGGCGCGAACGGAGAAACGAAGCCGCGGCTAACGGGTTTGTCGCGTTAGTGAAGCGGTGAGAAAGCGGTGAGAGAATGAAGATGGTCGCGCTCCGCGACCTGCGAAGGCGTTTATTCAATCGCCAGCGTTACCGCGTTATCCACATGATGCACGCCGCGGCGCTCGGCAATCTCACGCAGTCGCTCCCGCTTAGTGCCGAAATAGTTTCCGAACAGT
>CAUJKE010000177.1 GCA_963205385.1 Planctomycetota bacterium
ATCAAGAGCAGCGCGCTCTTGGAGCGCGCGATGGCCGAGTCCGGCGCCGCGAATTACGCCGCCGCCGCGGAGACGCTCGCATCCATCTTGACGGAAAACCCCAAGTATAGCGCCGGCGAGAAAGTGCTCTACGAACTCGCTTGGGCATATAAACTGCAAAACAAGCAGGCGGAAGCGATCGCGACTTTCACAAAACTGGCAACCGACTACCCCGCAGCGCCTACCGTCGCGGAAGCGCAGTTTCACATCGCCGAAGATCTTTATGGTCAGAAGAAGTACGACGAGGCAATCAAGGCCTTCACCGCCGCCAAGACGAAGTCCGACGGCAGCGAATTGAATCAAAAGGCGACCTACATGCTCGGCTGGTCGTATTATCAACAGAAGCAATATGCCGAAGCGTTGGCGGAGTTCGCCGCCCAAGTGGAGAAGTATCCCCAAGGCGACCTCTTCGCCGATGGCCTGTTCATGCAGGGGGAATGCTTGTTCAAGCAGCAGGACTACGCCAAGGCGTTGCCGGTGCTTGCGGCGGCGCTGAAGACCGGCAAGCTGAGCGACAAGGTGGACCCGCTCGTCCTGCTTCACGCGGGGCAATCCGCCGCGCAGATCAAGGATTGGCCGCAGAGCGTCACGTATCTCACGTCGCTCACCACCAAGTATCCCGAAAGCGTTTACATCACCGAAGCCCAGTACGAACTCGGCTGGGCCAAGAAAAACCAAGGGGAACTCGACGCCGCCCTCAAGGACTTTGAACTCGCGGCCACTCACAATCGGGGCGAAGTCGGCGCGCGGGCAAGGTTCATGATCGGCGAAATCTACTTCGAAAAGAAAGACTTTGAAGAAGCGAGCCGCCAGTATCAGCGCGCGATGTTCGGCTACGGCGGCGAGGCCGCGCCGGAGGATGTCAAGAACTGGCAGGCCAAGAGCGGTTATCAGGCCGCGCGGTGTGCCGAGGTGATGATCGAGGGGGCCAAGGATGCCAAGCAAAAGGCGGATGCGATCGCCCAGGCCAAGCGTTTTTATACGTTTGTCGTGGAGAAGCATCCCAACCATGAATTGGCGGCCGAAGCCCAGAAACGGCTCGACATTCTGAGTAAACTATAACGTGAGAGAGAATCCGGCGCGCCACGAGCGGCGCGTGTGCGGTCAGCATTTTGGGAAACCATTCGAACAGAGAGACCCAGCATGACACGTTCGCCAATTCGCCTGCGCTGGCTGCAACTGGCCGCCATCTTGTTGGCATGCGCCCTCGTCGGCAACATGCCGGCACTCATCAGCCGCGCGCAAGACGGCGGACCGAGCGCCGCCGAAAACGCGCCGCTGACCGATGAAACGCCGACCGATGAAGCCAATCCCGCGCCTGCACAGGACGAGAACTCGCTGAGCCTCTGGCGACTGTACAGCCAAGGCGGTTTCTTTATGATTCCGATCACGCTGTTGTCGATCCTCACGGTCGTCATGGCGATTGAACGCTCGTTCGCCCTGCGGCGCGAACGGGTGCTACCGGGGCAAATGGTCACCACGTTGGGACAACTCAGCACTTCGCCCGGCGGCTTCGATCCCCGCAAAGCTTTCCGCATTTGCCAGCAATATCCTTCGGCCGCGTCGCGCGTGGTGCGCACGATGCTGCTGAAAGTCGGGCGGCCGATCAGTGAAATTGAACACGCGGTTTCTGAAGCCAGCAATCGCGAAGCCTCCAGACTCTACGCGAACGTCCGCTGGCTCAACCTCGCGGCGACCATCGCGCCCCTCTTGGGTCTGCTGGGCACCGTGCAAGGGATGATCCTGGCGTTTCATAAGATGACGACCCTCGCTCCCGGACAGGACAAGGCGACGGAACTTGCGTCGGGTATTTATGTCGCGCTCGTCACGACGTTCGCCGGTCTCTGCGTCGCCATTCCCGCCGCCATCTTCTCGCACTGGTTTGAAGGGAAGATTCAAACGCTGTTCCACGAAACCGACGAACTCGTCTTCAGTTTGCTCCCACAGGTGGAGCGTTATGAGAATCGGGTCCGTTTCAGCCATCAACAAGCGGATAATGACACCGTCGAACCGCCTGCCAGCCCGGCCAGCGTGGTCGGGGCCGCCGGTAAGTAGCGGCGATTCCGTTGTATCTCTGGTTTCTTCACCAACTACCTGCTGCGAGCAGTGATTATGGCCGTCACCATCAACAAAGGAAAAGCCGCGGAGCTACTGAACTTCACGCCGATGATCGACGTGGTGTTTCTGCTGCTCATCTTCTTCCTCGTAGCGACGCACTTCGCCGATGAAGATCGCGAACTCGATGTGACGCTCGCCTCGGCCAGTGAAGCCCGCGCGCTAACCGCGCCTGAAGAGGCGGTGTTCATAAATATCGACCGCGATGGGAAGTTTTTTGTCGATGGCCGCGCGATGGCGACCGACGACATGGAGGCCTTTCTCCGGCAAAAGCAGACCAACAACCCCGCGTCGCTGTCCGTGAAAATTCGGCCGGATACGCGCGGTTCGCTGCAACCGTATGTCACGGCGGTCAATATTTGCAAAAAAGTGGGGATTCGCAACGCGTCGCTCGTGACACAAGCCCCAGAATGAGCACGCAGGCGGCCGATTTTGTAAACTAATTAGGCAGCCGCTCCGGCGGCCGACGCATTACCACGTCCATTTAATCCACGCACCAGGCGCTCGCAAGTCTTGGCAGGGAGTCCTCGGTCATGGCGAAAATTCGACGAATTATTCGCAAGCTGCAACCCGTCGCTCAGACGCCGGTCGAGGAACAGTTGTGGCCGGTCTACGTGTCACTGTTGTTGTTCGGCGGCTTGCTCGCCGGCGTTGTGCTCGCGTACATGCGGTTCGACGATCCCCGCTGGTATTTCAACGCGCTGCTCTGGCTGCTGCTGGTGCCGGTCTTCATCGGCGCTTCGATGGTGGCGTTGTACTTCGTCAACACCCGCGTCATGCGGCGGGGTATTCAGCTCGCGCTGGTGCTCAGCATTCTGTTTCACTGCATCTGCGCGCTGTGGTTAGCGCACCAGCACATCTTTGGTGAAATCGCCGACAAGCCAGACAAGGGGAAGAGCCTCACGCCCGAGCGCGAGGCGATTCGCATCGTGGTCGAGGAAGTGGTCGAACGTCCTCGGGAACAGCGCGATTTCGAACGCCCTGTGGAAACACCCGAACCAGAGACCAAGCCTGAAGAGGTCGATCGTTCGCAGCCCGAACCGGAACCGATCGAGCAGCCTGAGATTGCCAAACCTGAGCCGAAGGTCGAGCCCAAACCACAAGTTACGCCGCAGGTGGCGCAGCGCGCTGCGGCCGGCGAAACGGCGCCCCGGTTTAGCGAAACGGCTTCCAAACTGAGCCGGCAAGTGTCGAAGGCAGCGCCGACGACCAACCGTTCCGCGGACGCGCCGCAAGTGGCGGTCGCGGCGAACGACAGCACGGTAAAGCCGGAAGTCGCCGTCGCCAAGACCACGCCACAGACCAATGCGATGGCCAAACCGGTAGAGCAAACGCCCCAGACCATCAAGCCGCAAACCGATACCCAAGTAGCGCGGCGTGATCCCACGGAGCAGCAGCCGGAGACGTCCACCACGCCAAACCTTCCCAAGCAAAACACGCAGGCCACGCAAGCCCCTTCAACGGCGCTCGCGCAGGTAGCAACGCCATCGGCCACCAAGGCGACCGATCCCGCCGAGGTTCAGCCACAAACCGTCTCGCCGGAGAAGGTCGCCACCGCATCGCCGGAAATTGAAAAGGCCACCGAGCAACCGACGCCCCAGACGCCGCAGGAAGTTTCCCCCACCGTGCAAGCGCGGGCAACGCAGGCTGAAGCACAGCCAACACTAGCCCAAGCCCAGGAATCGGTTCCCAATCCTCGTCCGCGCGAAACGACCCGGCCCAGCGTGAGCACCCTCGCCGCGACTGCTGCAACCGCGGAGACGCCGCAACAATCGCCGTCGACGGAACCCTCGCCTACTCCCAATGCGACGAGCATCGCGAAAGCGGAAACGCGCAATCAACCGACCGACGCCGCAACGCCTACGGAGACCCCAAGCGTAACTCCGGCGGCAGTCGCGACCACGGAAACCACCAAGGCCGCGACACCAGGCGCGACGCCCCAGCCAACGGCCGTAGCGGCGGTTACAACTCCCAACCGCACCGCGACCAAGGCAGGTGTTGCGCAGAGTGCGCAGGTCGATGTCGCGCAGCCTTCGACGACGGCGGAGAGTTCCAGTGGCGAAGTCTCGCCGACGAGCGTGGCCGTTCGCAAGCAAGCCACCGAGAGTCCGCAATCGGCGAGCACCGCCGGCGCGCCCACCGCGGCGCAAGTGAGCGGCAGCGCGAGCACGTCGCCAGCGGCGCTCGCGGCGCGTCGTGAGAACGCCGAGAACGCACCGACCAATGCCCAGCAGCAGCCCGCCGCGGCGATGGGGCGATCGGACAGTCAAGTCGCGCTGAATGCTCGCTCGACCGCCGAGGCCGCGACCTCCAGCGTCGGCGCGCAAACCGTCGCCGATGCAACGAACGTCGGTCCCTCGTCCGCGCAAGTTGCGCGCCAAGAGCAGAGCTCGCCCGGCGCTACCGCCAGCCGGCAACCGCTACCGAGCGAAACGCTGGCCAGTTCCACACAAGTGGCCTCCGCAGGCGCGCAGAAAGCCGCCGTCGCGAGCCAGCCTAGCTTGAATCCTTCGGCGCGTCCCACCGCGTCCCCAGCCCGTTCGCTGAACACGGCGCAACTGGCGACTTCGCCGACGGAAGTGGAATCGCCGTCGCTGGCAACCAGCAGCACCGGGCAGGGGGATCCCACCGCGCAACCGACGCGAATGGCCCTCACCAAGTCGCTCGCAGGCACCGCAGGCGTCGGCCAGTCGCCGAATCTCGATCGTTCCTTGCCAGCAGCCGATAGCCCCGCGCTCGTGGCGAGCGGTTCGGCGCGCCGCGAACAAGCGACGCAAGACATGCCTGAAGGACCAGCGCTCGCCCCCAGCGCCACAGCGCTAGCGGGACGCTCGCAATCAACGGCGAACACGCCCACGTCCACGCTCAAGGCGGAAGCGCTCGATAACGCCTCGCAAGCCGGCGCCGAGACGCTCGCCCGTGTGGAAGCTTCGGCCGGCGCGGCGCTGACGCGCCAAAGTTCCGACGCGCCGCAAGCCAAAGCCACGGCGTCCGTGGGGCAAGTGGAAGTGGACGTCGGTCCAACCCAGGTCGTGGCCGATAGCGGCGCTTCGTCGCGCGCTTCCGGTGGTGGTCAACCGACGATCAATACCCAGACCCAATCGCGGCAAATCGCCCGAAATAACGCAGGCAGTTCCGCTGCGGCTTCCCTGGCAGCCAGCACCAAGGCGGAAGCCGTCGCCGCGCCGCCAGGCATCGGCGGTGGAGCGCCGAAGTCGCTTGACGTTAACATCGAAGCTACCGCCATCGCGCGCACCCAAGCCGGCGGCGAAGGCGCTGTCTCCGGCGGTCCGGCGACTGCGGCGGAACGTGGTCCAGCAACTGCGGTGAGCGCCGCTTCGCTCGTTGGCGATACAGCCTTGGCAAAGCGCGATAACAGCGCGCCCGGCGGCGCTCCGCAAGCGGCCGGACAGCCAGACGTTCCTAGCAGCAGCGAGGCCGCGCGCACGGTCGCGCGCGCCAGTGGCGGCGCGCCACAACTGGCCGTCGGCGGACC
>CAUJKE010000178.1 GCA_963205385.1 Planctomycetota bacterium
TCAGCCCGGGTCGGCCCTGGCCGATGGGCGCAAGCCTGACCGGCGACGGGGTCAACTTCGCCGTCTTTTCCGCCAACGCCGAGAAGATCGAGCTTTGCTTGTTTTCATCGGACGGGCGCAAGGAACTGTGCCGTCTGCCGATGGTCGACCCTTTCCATTCACAAGCGGCGACGTTTCCGGCGAATGGCGCACAAGAGTGTGCCTGCTACTCTGCCGCCAACTTTCCCTGCCAGGAATCGCGGCGCTGCAACTCGTGTTCGAGTGCGCGTCGCACGGCGGGCTTATCCAGGCACCAACTGGGACCGATGAAGTAGTCCGGCGGGGCGTCGCCGCTGATCCGTTCGACGATGATGTGCGGCGGGAGTAGTTCCAGAATATCGACCAACGTGCGAATGTAGTCGTCACGCTCCATCAACTGCACTTCGCCGCGCGTCACCTGTTCGGCCAGGATCGTGCGTTTGACCGCGTAGAGATTGTGAAGCTTCACCGAGTCCACGCCTAGCCGCACCGCTTCGCGGGCCGTCGCGAGCATGTCCTCGCGGCTCTCGCCCGGCAGGCCCAAAATGAGATGCGCGCAGATCTCGAAGCCGCGGCCGTGGCTGCGTTCCATGGCGTCGATAAACGCATCGTGATGATGGCCGCGATTCATCCAGTCGAGCGAGCGATCGTGCATGGTTTGCAAACCATACTCCACCGACAGATACGTGCGCTGTCCAAACTCCGCGAGCAAGTCGAGGACGTCGTCGGGGACCGCGTCCGGCCGTGTGCCGATGGCGAGTGCGACGACCTCGGGATGCGCGAGCGCCTGCTCGTAGAGCGGGCGCAGGCGCTCCACCGGAGCATAGGTGTTGGTGGCCGGCTGGAAATAGGCCATGAAATGCTCGCAGTCGTACCGCCGCTTGAGCCGCGCGATGCCATCGTCGATCTGCGCGGCGATCGACTGCTTGGGAACGCGGCGACTGGGGCTGAAACTGCGATTGTCGCAGAAAGTGCAACCGCCCAGGGCGACCGTTCCATCCACATTGGGGCATGTGAAGCCGGCATCGATGCTGACTTTTTGGACCCGATGCCCGAATTGCTGCCGCAAGTGGAAATTATAGGCGTAATAGCGCAAACCGGCGCCCCGCCAGTCAAAAGTGGCGTGTCGCGGCGGCTTCGCGCGCAAGTTGGTTGACGCCACCAATGGCCTCAGATAATTTTAAGAGTTGGGGTGAAGTTCTTCCCCGAGCATTTCGTTCATCGTAGTTTTTGTGTTCATCTGTGGCAAGTTCCCCAAAGTGCCAGGAGCAAACGCCATGTTCGGCGAACTGATTCCGGTTGGTGGCGGCGATCCTATCCCGTTGTTCAAGAAAGTGCTGATGATCGGTCGGCGCGAAAGTTGCGACATTGTCCTGGGATTCGCGAACGTTTCCGGCCAGCACTGCCGCCTGGTGCTGGAAAGCGGCTATTGGTTCGTGGAAGATCTCAACAGCCGCAACGGCGTGAAAGTCAACAGCGTCAAGGTGTCGCAGCGCAAGCGCGTCGATCCAGGGGATTCGCTCGCGATCGCCAAGCACCAATACAATCTGCACTACTCGCCGACCGACCTGGGCGCGGTGGGACCGCCTCCGCCGGACGAAGCCGCCGATACGGCCAGCATTTTCGGCAAATCGTTGCTCGAACGGGCAGGCATCATCCGCCGCAAGAATGAGTCCGGCTCGCAGCGTTACGACCCCACCAATAATGACGCAGGCCAAATCCGCGACCCCAACAAGCCGGTTTAGCGGTGACCGGCACGCGGCGCACGGAAGTGGGCCTGCTACTTTGTTTCACTTGTTACGCATCCAGTAAGGCAACCAATTATGGCAGCGGGTCAACTTGCCCACATGGTCTATTTCACGCTCCGGGATGGCTCGGACAGCGCGGTGCAGAATCTCATCGCCGCGTGTACGAAGTATCTCACCGATCACCCAGGCACGGTTTATTTTGGCGTGGGCCCGGTCGCGGCCGATCTTGATCGGCCGGTCAACGACCGGGATTTTCACGTGGCGCTGCAGGTCATTTTTGAATCGCGAGCCGCCCACGACGACTATCAACAAGCGCCGCGTCATTTGCAGTTTGTCGAGGAGAACAAAGCCACTTGGGCCAAAGTGCGCGTGTTTGACGCCAATCTTTCCTGAGTTTGTTTCCCCTCCGTTGGGTTGCGATAGGATACAATTCCGGCGGTTCACTTCGCGCTTCTCTTTTCCCTGAGCCCGTGGGGCGTATGACGAGTCGCTGGTTCAATGCAGGCGTGCTGGTCTTTTGGCTCGTCGCCATGAGTTGGTTGCTGACCCAAAAGGTCTTGCCGCCATTGCTCACAGGCGATCCTCCGGACTACGACGCCGCGCTGCCCGTTGGCAAACTCGAGGCAGAACCGTCGCCGGTCGTTTGCTGGCACATCGAGTGGGACGGCCGCGTCATCGGCACGGCCGCGTCCCGCGCTGTGCCGACGCAGGACGGGGCCGAACTGCGCAGCGTGGTCCGCTTCTCGCGCTTGCCGGTGCGGAATATGCTTGGCCAACTTATGGGGGTCATGGCAAAACTGCTCGATAGCACGCTGGGGGGTGATGAATTCACACCCAACCTGGCCGTCGCCACGCGGATGCAATTCAGCGCCCAGCGCCGCTTGACGGGCTTCGAAACCATCGTCGAGCTCCCGGAACTGCCGCAGTTCTTGCAGATCAAAGGCGACGTGACGAGTTCCGGCAAGCTCAAACTGCTCGCGACCGCGCGCTACCCCACAGGCATGGCCGGCAGTCCTCCGGCCGAGGTGAATTATCGACACGAACTCGAACTGCCGCCGGACGCCCTCGTCGGCGATTCGCTCTCGCCACGCGCGCAACTCAAAAACCTGCATGTGGGCCAACAGTGGACGATCCCCAACTATCGCCCCTTCCCGCCCAATAGCCCGGTGCAGATCTTGCTGGCGCGAGTGGAGAAGTCGGAGTTCATCGAACACGGCGGCGAGCTGGTGGAAGTGTTTGTCGTCGTCTATCACGATGAGGCAGGGTCCGGTTTAGGCAGCACCCGCGCGCCCATTGGCCGCACGTGGGTCGAACCAGGGGGCGATGTGCTGCGGCAAGAGGTCATGCTCTCCAATTTGCGGCTCCGCTTCGAACGCCTCGCGGCGGATGATCGACGCGACGCCGTCGCCTGGCTGGACGATGAACCGTTCGAACGCTACTTCGCAGGGCTCAACGACGAAGCCGATTCCAAGCCGGTTCCTGGCCCATAATTTTTCCCACGGCGAAAAACCTGGCGGATGATACAACTTGAACACCTCACGCGGAAGTACGGCGACAAGGTCGCGGTCTCGGATCTCCATCTGGAGATTCCGTCCGGCCAACTGTTTGCCTGTCTGGGGCCCAACGGCGCCGGTAAGACGACCACGATCAAAATGATGGTGGGCCTGCTCGAGCCGACTGCGGGGCGCATCCAACTGTGCGGTATCGACGCCGTCCAAGAGCGACGCGAGGCGAATCGACTGCTCGGCTTCGTTCCCGATCAACCCTATTTGTATGAAAAGCTCTCGGGGCGCGAGTTTCTGGAGTTCGTCGGTGAACTGTTTGGCATGGACGCGCGCCACATCGCCGCCGGCATCGATGAACAGGTGGAAGCCTTCGAACTCGCCAAATTCGTCGATCATCTCACTGAAAGCTATTCGCACGGCATGAAGCAACGCCTGGCCTTTGCAGCCGCGCTGCTCCATCAGCCGCGAATTCTGGTTTTGGACGAGCCCATGGTCGGCCTCGACCCGCGCAGCATGCGGATGGTGAAGGACTTGCTTCAGGTGGTCGCGCGGCGCGGCACCACCGTGTTCATGTCCACGCACACGCTCTCCATCGCCGAGGAAATCGCGGACCGGATCGGCGTGATCGACCGGGGGCGACTGTTGTTCTTGGGAACTGTGCGCGAGTTGCGCGCGCATCTCTCGCTGGGGGATGAATCACTCGAGCATTTGTATTTGAGGCTGACCGAATCCGTGGCCGAAGAAGTCGCCCCCTCACGGTTAGGAGCGGCAGGGGAGTGAGCGCAACCACCATCACCGAACAGGCCGCCGACGCTGCTCCCGCTGCTCCCGCCGCTGCGCAGGCCATCGGCGTGGCGCGCGAAGCACGCGTCTTTCGACGCTTGCGCGTCCGCATGTTGCGCACCGTCGCGCGCCAGGTGCTGAGCGAAGCACGATTTCGCGTCGCGGTGATTGCGGTCGTGAGCATCATCTTTTGGGTCGGGCTCTTCATCGTCTTTGCGGAAGGCTTCGTGTTTCTCCGCTCGGCCCTCGACAATCAAGCCTTGCGGGCGCAAACCGTGCAAGCGGTCTATAACGTCTTCTTTCTAGCGCTGACCGTGATGCTGACGATGTCGTCCGCCATCATCACCTATGGCAACTTGTTTCGGGGGGATGAAATTGCGCATCTGCTGACGCTCCCCGCGCGGGCTGAGCGGATTGTGCTGTTTAAGTTTCAAGAAGGCGTGGTGTTTAGCTGTTGGGGGTTCATGCTGCTCGGCACCCCGATGTTAATCGCCTACGGCGTGACCTCGGCCGCGCCGTGGTATTACTACGCCATGATCCTGCCGTTCATGATTTCATTCGTGCTGATCCCCACAGGCCTCGGCGCGCTGCTCTGTTTGTTGGTGGTGTATTATTTGCCAGCGCTACGACTCTACGCGCTGGTCTTGGCCGGCATTGTGGTGGTGGCGATCGGCGGCGCGTGGGCGATGCTGACGATTGGGTCGCCGACGCAGGACATGCTCACCCCGGACTGGTTCGCGCAGATGCTGGGCCGCCTGCGCTTCGCGGAACAGCGGTTGTTGCCGAGCTGGTGGCTCAGTAGCGGCCTGCTCGAAGCCGCGCATCCGGTGAACGATCCCGCGAACCGCATCTTCAGTTGGCACGATAGCTTGTGGTTTCTCGCCACGCTCTCCGCCAACGCCCTGTTTGCGCAACTCCTGGTGGTGCAGGCAGGCGCGCGTTATTTTCGGGCTGGCTATAGCGGTTTGCAGGGACTCGTCCCCGCGCGCCGCCGCGTGCGGAAGCAGTGGGTTGACCGCCTCGCCGCGGCGCTGATGGGTTGGCTGCCGCGACAAACGCGCGCGCTGGTGATTAAGGATCTGCAAGTCTTTCGCCGCGATCCCGTGCAGTGGTCGCAATTCGCCATCTTCTTCGGGCTCCTCGCTCTCTACTTCGTCAATGTCCGCCGGTTCAATTACGGCGACCCCATGCGCCAGTGGCTGACGATCGTCGGTTTCATGAATCTCGGCGTGGTCGGGTTGATCCTTTCGACGTTCACCACGCGGTTTATCTTTCCTATGATTAGCCTGGAAGGTCGACGATTTTGGATTCTGGGGACGGCGCCGCTGGAGCGCAGCCGCATTTTGTGGGCGAAGTTCTTGTTTGCGGCGCTGGGCTCCGTGATTCCGTGTAGCCTGTTGATCCTGCTGAGCGACATCATGCTCCGCGTTGTCGAGCGGTCTCCCGTGGTCGCGGTGATTCATCAACTGACGTGCCTGGTGCTTTGCCTGGGGCTGAGCGCGATGGCGGTAGGCCTGGGGGCGCGGTTGCCGAACTTGCGGGAGCCCTCGCCGTCGAAGATCGCCGCGGGTTTTGGCGGCACACTGAACCTGATCCTGAACATGGTCTACATCCTCGCCGTGGTCTTAGCGACCGCCATTCCCCTCTATTACTGGATCGAAGGCGCGCCGTCCGACTGGCAACGCGCGGCGTCGGGTACCTGGCTGAGCATGATTCTGCCTTGGATCGGGCTGGGAACCGCTGGTTCGGTTGTGCTGGGGGTCGTCGTGACGGTGCTCCTCGGGGCGGTCGGCACTTTCGTTCCGCTCTGGATCGGCATTCGAGCGTTTGAGAAGCTGGAACCGTGATTGGCGTCCAGCCAGTCGTTGCGAACGCGGAACATGTATTTCGCCAACTGACCGTCGGGATGCGCCGCGGACATGTGGACAACAGTATACCTATCCGTCGCAACATTGTCAATATCTCTTTAACAATATTCTGTCACCTTGGCGTTCCGCGCGCGTCGCCGCATTCGTCTTGCCCCCCCTGGTCCAGTTGCCTATACTCCCGCCCTTGAATTCTTGAAGTTTTTCGGCAAGGAGGCCGACCATGTCGCGTGTCGCGAATGTCGCAACTCTGATCGTGCTGACCTGTTTGTGGGGTTCGCACTCGGCCACGGCGCAAATTCAACCGACGCCGCTGGGCGCCGCCCCGGCGCGCGAAAGCGCGGCCAATGCCGAACTGGGTTGGCGAGCGCCGGCCAAGGGGGGTGCGTCTGCGGCGGTTCGTTCTGCTCCCGCCCCGGAGCGCGACGCGCCCACGACGGTTCGCACCGCCAACGCTGGCGTCAAGCCGATCATTCCCACCGCGGCCCGCGTCACCACCGGCGATGGCAAGCTGCCGACCGGCCAGGGGCAGGTCTGGCGCGAATACGATATTCGCCCTTACACTTCAAACGTCAAATCGACCGAGAAGCCTGAACAGGCCGTCATCGACTGGATCCTGCGTGAAACGGGAACCGACATTTGGTTCACAGACGCACCAGGCCTGCTGAACGCGGACAAAGAGACGCTCCGCGTGTATCACACGCCTGAGGTGCAGCGGATTGTGGCCAACGTGGTCGACCGGTTCGTCGTCAGTCAGGCGGAGTCGTACTCGCTCGGCATGAGGATGGTCACGCTCAACAGCCCCACCTGGCGCTCGCGCGCCGTAACGCTGATGCGGCCGGTAAAAGTCGACTCGCCGGGGGTTGAAGCGTGGTTGATGCCAAAGGAAAGCGCCGCGCTACTCATTGGCGAACTGCGGAAGCGCACCGACTATCGGGAGTTGAACTCGCCGAGCGTGGATATCGAAAACGGCCAATCACAAACCATCGCCCAGATGAAGCTCCGCAGTTATATCAGCGGCGTTCAAATGCTGGCGAACTATCCGTTTTACGAAGCGCAGAACTCGCAACTCAACGAAGGCTACTCGCTCGAACTAAGCCCGCTCTACTCGGCCGATGGGCAATCGCTCGATGTCGTCCTCAAGTGCCACATCGATCAATTGGAAAAACTCGTCCCCGTGACGATGGAGATTCCTGTCCCCGGCGGTGCGATTCCCGGCGGCGGTGTGGCGGGGAGCAACGTTCAGCGGGTGCAGATTCAAGTGCCGCAGGTCGTCTCATGGCGATTGCACGAACGGTTTCGCTGGCCGGCCGACCAGGTGCTGCTGCTGAGCTGCGGAGTCGTCGCTTCACCGACCGGCGAAAAGACGTCGCCGCTGGGAATTCCCGGCCTTGGCTCGTCGCCCGGCCGCGCCGACGCCCTGCTCTTTATCGAAAGCCACGGCAAGTCGAACGCGGTCTTGCCGGAACCCCCTCGCCCCGTCACCACGGGCCTGTTGCCGACGATTTCGCGCTATTAGCGCCGGATCCGGCAGACACGTCTGCCCCTCAATAGGCCGCGGAGTTCACCACTTCGTGGCCATTGGCGGTGCTCAAATTGCGCCAGGTGACGAGGTCGATGCTGTCGTTGAAGTAATGCACCGAGCCATCCCCCATGCCAGCCACGACGCCGCCGGGATGATTGCTACGCGCGGCGCAGTGGTGCGTGGCGGGAATATCTTTTTCGAGGTCGCCGGCAATCTGGACGCACCGCGTGCCCCCCTTGGTCCCTTCGGCAGGGCACATACGCAGGACTTCATCGGGGACTTTCGAATTTGGCGTCACGAACGTATCAAACGTGTGCCCGCCGGTGGAGATGATCGTTTCGCCCAGCGGCCCTTCCCAATTCGGCCCCTTGGGCGTGAGCGTCTCCGACACGAACAGCGTGTTCGAAGTGCCGTCTTTGATGTGGCTCGTTTTCCTGGACACGCGAAACGTGAACGGCGCGCCGCCAAACACCAGCCCGCTGTGATCCTTCTGCGCAAAGCCCGTGTTCCCCCAATTCACCACATAATTAGTGCGCACGCGGCACCACTGACCGCTGTACCATTCGTTCTCGGCCATGCCGTCGGAAGGACAGCCGAAGATGGCGATTTTCGCGCGGCGGCCTGCTTCTTGGCTGGGATGGCTAACCGAGAGCTTGAAGTCGAACGTGTCGTACCAGGCTTGCTGCTCGATGAACGGACCAGTCGCCGCGAGCCAGGAGAAGTCGTCGTACCAGCGACGGGGATCAAACGGCGAACGCTGCGCGTTGACATCGCCCGGCCCCTGCATCGAGCCCAACGGAAAAGCGCTATGCGCGGCGTGATAGCTGTGCATGGCGAGCGCGAATTGCTTGACGTTGTTGCTGCACTGCATGCGTCGCGCCGCTTCCCGGGCCGATTGCACCGCCGGCAGCAACAGGCCCACCAAAATGCCAATGATCGCAATGACAACCAGCAACTCAACCAAGGTAAATGCGCGGCGCTGCATGGCGATGGTCGCTCACAAAAAACGGAGAGAAGTTGAGAACAGAACAAACTGGAATTTCATTCCTTCGACGTGAGTTCGATCTTGCGGTCGGCCTCGTCGCCGGCGATTTCGGTTTCGATCCCTTGCGAATACTTCGGGGGGATGATGCTTTCAATCTCGGGAACCGGCGCGCTGGAGCCGGGAACCATTTTGCCGGTCTCGCGCGTCGCGACGACGAAGATGCGGACTTTGCCCAGGGGCACATCGCGCGCGGCGAACTTGCCCGCGACAATCTCCGCCGAGCCTTCGCCTGTTTCGTTACCAATGAAATTGATGACCCCCTTCTCAATCGGTTGCCCATCGAGCGTGACGGACCCCGTGATTTGCGCCGTTTTGTAAGATTTCGCGGGGCCGCCGCAACCCAAGGTCGCGATGGACACCGCGGCCACCGCCACGGCGGCAGTCCAGAAGTTCCGAGCAAGCACGAGCGTAATCCTGAAAAGAAGGAGGGGATGCCTTATTTCTAGCAGCAAGTCCGGCGGCAAGGCAAGTGTTTCCACAAATTCATTGAGATTCTTCCGCCGCGGCCTGTGAAGCAAATTCAATAAAATGGGGAACCTGCGAACACCGCTTAGCAGCTTGCAATGCGGAAATTGAGATTTGTTGCGTCAGCGCTGCGAATCTTTGTCAAGTCTGGGTGCTCGTGCTTGAGCAAACGGACGCCCATGCCGCGGTCGTTGCGCGTACTGGACAAACGCGCGCGTATCGGGCAACCTAAACTTCAGGCGATTTTCGCACGTTGACCACCAGCCACCGCTAGCTGGCCGCCACCTTTCCAGGTTTGATTTTCACAAGCGGCCGAGGAGCCTCCGATGAGCGAATCTTTAAAATCCATTATTTCCGCGGGTACCAAGCTCTGGCTCGATTCCATCGACCCCGACCTCGTCCGCGAAAACCGCGCCTGGGGCGCCACCGGCGCCACGTCCAATCCGATCATCATTTCGGACCTGATCAAGTCCGGGCGGTTCGACGCCTATTTCGAGCGCTTGATCGCTCAAGGCCTCAACGATCACGACCTTGCCTGGGCACTGAACGACGAGCTCGTGAAACAAGCGGAGGCGGTCTTTTATTCGGTGTGGGAGCAAACCAGCGGCAACGATGGGTACGTGAGCTTCGAACTCGATCCGCTGATCGAGGATCCCGAGGCCAACTTGCCGCACGCCGAGCGGGTGCAGCGGTATATCGAACTCGGGAAGAAATGGTCGGCCGGGCATGACAACCGCATGATCAAGGTTCCCGCGACGGCGGCGGGAATCGACGCGCTCGAGGAACTGTGCGTCGCCGGCGTCACGCTGAATGTCACGCTGGTCTTTACGCAGCGGCAGTATCAAGCGGCGCGGGATGCCATCTGGCGGGGCGCGCAGCGGCGGAAGTCGCTCGACCGGTTCAAGAGCGTGTATAGCATTTTCGTTTCGCGCGTGGACGTCTATACCGATAAGCACCTGCCTGAACTTTCGGCCGAGGCGCAGGGGCAAGTCGGCATCGTCAATGCGAAGCAGATTTGGCGTGAAAACAAAACCTTCTGGAAGGCCCACAAAACGCCGCTGGCCCAGGAAATGATTTTCGCCAGCACCGGCGTCAAGAAGCCGGAAGACAAACCTTGGAAGTATGTGGAAGCCTTCTGTGGCGACGATATCGAGACCAACCCTCCCGCCACGAACCAGGCGGTCGCGGATAGCGGAATCACATTCACCCGCAAAGTCGATGAACTGCCGCCGGAGGCGGTGGTGAACGAGATCGCCGCGAAGGTCGATTACGCCAAGATGGAACAGGTGCTGATGGAGGAAGGCATTGAGAAATTCGCCAACCCGCAAAAAGCGTTGCTCAAGCTAGTTGGCGAAAAGCGGAAAGCGCTCGCGGAAGCGAAATAGGCGAAGTAGAAGTAGACGCGGAGCGGATGTCCTGGCCGATGAACCGGAGCGCGCAAGCGAGCGGTGGGCGCGATTACCATACCGTCGCGCAAATTCCGCGTGCTCCGGCCGACGTTGCCGGTTACTGTTTGGGAATGATCCAGCACGAATCGTGTTTTTGCATGCCGATGTGAGGGTAGTAGCTCACGGCGGCGGGCGCGCTGAGGAGGATCAGCGTGGTATGCAGTCCGCCGGCCTCGTGCGTGTTTTGGATCAGCTCTCGGCCAATTCTTTGCCGTTGCCAGGCGACATCGACGGCGAGGTCCGAGAGATAGGTGCAGAAGTGAAAGTCGGAGATCGCCCGCGCGACGCCGACGAGTTCGCCTTCGATCCGCGCCGTCATGATAATATCCGCTTTCTCAAGCATCCCGCGCAATAAGTCCTCGCGGTCGATGGGGCGGCGTTCCCCCAAGGTCGAACGGACCAGCAGATCGCGAAACTCCGCGACGGAGAGATGCGGCTCAAGCTGGTAGAAGATCGGCATGGCGGTTCTGTTGGCGCGCGTTGGCTAGCTGCGGCCTTTTGGCAGACTCGGCGTCACGTCGAGCGAGACGAGCGGCTTTTCATTCGCTGGTTTTGCGTGGGAACAGCCGCCGCAAGAACTGCCACAACCGCTCACCGGCCGCGTCCACCAACGATAGACGCCCCAGGCCATATAAGCCAGCGCGCCGCCGACGATCACCCCCACGACGATGGTTTGCACGAAATTCGTCATCATCCCCCCAGTAGACGAATGCCAATTTGGTACGTCGCCAGCGCTCCAAGATACGCGAGCGTGGTCATATACACAAACGTAAACAGCGGCCACCGCCAGGAATTGGTTTCGCGTTTCATGATCGCGAGCGTCGACGAACATTGCGCGCAAAGTGCGAAGAACACCATCACGGAGAGCGCCACCGGAACGTTGAACACCTTGCGCTCGGTTCCTTCCCAGGTCGCCGCGGCGAGCGTGTCGCGCAGCGGCGTTGATCCTTCGTCCACGTCGCTGCCTAGATTATAGATGACCCCCAGCGTCGCAATCACAACCTCTCGGGCGGGGAACGAGGCAATCGCGGCGCAACCGATGCGCCAGTCCCAGCCCAGCGGCTTGACCGCCGGTTCGATAAATTTCCCCGCGCGGCCCAGGTAGCTGTTCTGCAAATGCGCCCCGGCGATCAGGTTGTCGGTCGCTTGCAGCGTTGCTTCCGCCGCCGCGAGCGCCTCTTGATCCCCAGACGCCTGAAGTTCTTCCACGCGCTCCGCTTGCGAAGCCTGCGCGGCGACCAATGCCGGATCGAGATCGCCTTCGTGGCGCGGATAATAAGCCAGCGCCCAGACGATGATCGACACGGCCAAAATCAACGTGCCGGCCCGGTACACGAACTCCCGGCCATTTTCCAGCATCCGCCACAGCACCGTGCCGGGGGACGGCAGTTTGTACGATGGCAACTCCATCACAAACGGCGGCGTCGGTCCGCGGAGGATCGTCGACTTCAAAACAAACGCCACCGTCACCGCCGCCACGATGCCGAGCAGGTACATGGACAGCATCGTGAGGTCGCGCAAATGCACCCAGCCGTTAAGAAACGTGAGCGGCGGAATGAAGGCGCTCACCAAGAGCACATAAACCGGCAAGCGCGCGCTGCACGTCATCAGGGGCGCGACCAGGATCGTCACGAGCCGATCGCGCCGGTTCTCAATCACCCGCGCCGCCATGATGCCGGGGATTGCACACGCAAACGAAGACAACAGCGGGATGAACGACTTGCCGCTCAGCCCCACGCGCGACATCAGCTTATCCATCAGATACGCCGCGCGCGACATGTAACCGCAGTCTTCCAACACGCCAATGAATAAGAACAGCAGGAAGATCTGTGGCAAGAACACGAGCACGCCGCCGACGCCTGCGATGACGCCGTCGATCAGCAGCGAGCGCAGTTGCCCCTCCGGCACGAAAGCCGTGACCCACATGGCCAGCAGCGCGTTGAGCGCGTCGATCAACTGCGAAGCCGGCTCAGCGATCCAAAAGACGCAGCGAAACATGAACGCCATGAGCACCACGAACACCACCGCGCCTGCGATGCGATGCGTGAGGACCGCGTCGATGGCGTCGCTCAGCGTGCGTTTGCGGTCGCGCGGCCGCGTCACAACGCCGCTCAACACTTCACCCACCCAGCGATACCGCGACACCGGCTCAACGCCGGGAACGGGACAGCCGGCCGTTTTGAGTCGTTCGCGCGCCGCGGCGACCAGCGCTGTCGCATCGCGATGATGACCTGCGAGTTGGGTGCTGGCCAGGTAACCGCTGGTGTCCAACAGCAACCGCTCGACCAGGTAACGGGGCCAATCGTGCGCGGCATCGGCCTTCGCATGGTCCCGACGCAACACCGCGCCGAGTTGCTCCACTTCCTGCTGAAAAGCTTCGGGAAAAGGACTGACCAGCGGCGGCGCGGCAGCCACCGCGGCTTTCGCGATCGCGTCCTTAAGCGCCGTTAAACCCACCTGGCGATTTGCTTGCACCACGACCACCGGCACGCGCAAGCGCTCCGCGAGAAGTTCGGCGTTGACGGCAATGCCGCGCTCGCGAGCCACGTCGACCATGTTCAGCGCGATCACCACCGGCAGGCCAAGCTCCAAGACCTGGCTCACCAGATACAGATGCCGCTCCAGATTGCTCGCGTCCACGATGCACAGCACCGCCTGCGGCGAGTGGACATCGTCGCGTCGGCCCAGCAACACATCGACGGCAATCATTTCATCCGGCGAGCGAGGCGCCAGGCTATACGTGCCCGGCAGGTCGATGAGCGTGAAGCTTTGGCCCTGGTATTCGTAACGCCCAATCTTCTTTTCGACCGTGACGCCGGGATAATTTCCCACGCGCTGCCGCAAACCAGACAGCCCGTTGAACAGCGTTGATTTGCCTGTGTTGGGGTTGCCCACCAAGGCGATAGTTAGCGTTTGCGTGGGGGAGGCAATCGACATGGGGCCCGAGGCGCGAGAGGGAGGAATCATTCAGGCGGGAGGGTTCAACATTCACTAGCATCCACTTGGATGCGGGCGGCTTCCGTCCGCCGCAAACTGAGGCGGTAGCCGCGAACTTCCACTTCGAGCGGGTCGCCCAGCGGCGCCACGCCTACGACGGTGAGCTGCGTACCGGGAATCAAGCCCATTTCCATCAAGCGGATGGAGATCTCATCCAGACCTTCCACTTCCTTCACCGCCGCGGACTTGCCGATGCGCAACTCGCTGAGCCTGCTCATGGGGCCGCTCCCGGTCGCACCAGGACGCTAAAAGTCTCCCCATCGCGAAAGCACAACTTATGCCCGTTCAAACGAACAATGCAGGGGCTCCCCGCTTGCACCATTTCGACCAGGCGCCCGTTGCGAAGGCCTAGCTCTTCCAGTCGCAGCACGTAATCCGCCTGACCCACGATTTCGTCCACCACGGCCCATTGCCCAGGGGCCAACATGTCTAAGGGGATGGAGTCATGCACGCGCGGGAACCTTCACAAAGAGGGTGAGCGTTGCCAGTAAGAATGAGATTCAGTCTCAGTAACATTCCATGATACTTGTTTCGCATTCCGGCGGCAATGGTCTGGGGATGAGAGTTTCCGCAGCCGTGGGAAAAAATCGTTACCCATGTATGAGCACGGGCCTATTATTAGCCGCCGAACGGCGAGGGAAGAAACGTGAACGGCCCTGAATACC
>CAUJKE010000179.1 GCA_963205385.1 Planctomycetota bacterium
CGACTTCGTCTTCCATCTTCTTCGTGCCTTAGTGACTTAGTGGTAAATCTCTTCGTCCTAGTGCGAGCAGGCCTTTTTCGATTTCAGTAGCACGGAACTTGTTCCGTTCACCCTGCCGGCGACGCCATACCGCAACACGCACAGAACGGAACAAGTTCCGCTCTACCGGCGATCCTTCAACCATGCCTGCCCTTTTTCGCCTGGTCGTCGCGTTCGACGAGTTCTTGAACGTCACCAGCGTCAAGCGATTCCGGTGGTTCCACGTGTACTGGACATAATCGCCGGTCGTCTTGTCCGTGCGGAGAATGCGGTTGCCTTCGTCATCGTAAGCGTACGTGTAATCGTCGTCTTCAATCGTCAGGTTGTTCGGGTCCGTATCATAGTCGCCACCGATGCGATTGCGGTTGTCGTCGTAGGCGTAGGACTCGTCGGGTTGCGAAGCGTGATCGGCGGCCGAGAGTTGCCCGGCGCTATCGTAGGTGAATTCGCTAAGTCCATCGAGGAATGAATCGATGCTGGTGATGCGGTTGGCGGCGTCGTAGGCGTAGTCGTAGCCTGCGAAGGTGGCTGGCGTGTTGTCCTGGTGGGTGAGCGCCGTAAGCCGGTTTGCCAGATCGTAGCTGTAACCGGTCGTCGCCACCAACTCCGACGTATCCAAACTCGCGTACCGCGCAATACTCGACCACTGCCCCAGCGCGTTGTACGCAAAGTCCACACGCTTGTCAGAAACAGCGTTCCCGCCGGACTGCTCTGCCTGCGTGACCCGTGTCAGCCGATAAAGATCGTCGTAGGTGTAGGTGTGCAGAAAATCATCCGTACCGTCAATGGCCGCCGCCAGCGACGTGCGGTTGCCGACCACGTCGTAGACGTTGGTGAAGACAACATCATCGGCCATGCCGGCCAAATCGCTGGTGACTTCCGTGATGCGGCCGAGCGGATCGTAGACACACGCACAGCCGTGCGACGGTTAATCCGTTGCTTCGATCGCGAAGCACAAGCGAGCACCCATTTTACAAAGCTGTTCAAGTGTATTCGCCTCAACCGACAAGTCGATACCTTCCAAATCACCACGAACCTTTACAAGTAAATGGGAGGCACAATTATGTTGCTCGACAAACGAACGGAGTTCGCTTTGGTATAGCGTAAAATGATTCAAGATATCTTGAATTGGGTGGTTCAACCAATTGCAAGAATCGTATTGTATCTGAAAGCGCCATTCGATCGTCGGCAGCTCGGCGCGATTGACTAAGCTCGGATTCTGTTGACGCCATATTCTTGTCGGTTGCACCTCAATAAGTCGCGAGAATCCTTCAGGATCGAAGTTTCTACCACTTATCACAAACGAGCAAATGACCGTTGGAGAAGTAATGTCTTCATTCATTTCGTGTTTCCTTTCGCAACAATCGCTCACCCCTCGCTCAGGGGATTAATGTTTGGAGGTTCGTTGATATTGTAAAGGGCAGCGAAAGGACAGGCATAATTCATTTTCGCTAGCGTGCCGCTAAGGGCTGCGTTGGCCATTTTTCTTGTTGGCGAGCAGGGTTGGAAATCCCTCTCCCCGGCGCAATCAGGCCTGCCGTTTGTCGTTGCGAATTACGTCGCGCATATTCGCGTTCGCTGGGCGTTCAGAATCGTCTCGGGCCTTGTTTAGGCGGGCTTGCGCGCGGTCTGCTTGCGTTTGACAGGCTTTCCCACGCGCTCGTAGAGTCGGGCGTTTCCCGCTTTGCCGACTTCCCGCGTCGCCCCGCATTTTACCAGGCAATAGGCAATGCGCTGCGCGATCCACCGCGCGACGCCGAGGCTTGCGGCGATGTCTCCGGTGTGAAACGGCTGCGGCAACTTGGCCGGCAGCAATCGCCACAGATCGTCGCGGGTCTCGTACTGCGGCGTCTGGAGCACGCCAGCGAGTAGCTGATCTTCGACCACCTGGTCGTCCTTTCGCCAGCGGCGACGGCGGCCGTGGCCGGGGTAGCGGAGTTCCTCGATTTCGACGAGCGGCGTTTCGAGCGTCAAGAGCGGATGCGGAAAAACCTGCGTGAAGTAAACGAGTTCGTGGAACAAGTCGAGCATCGTCCCCCGCTTGGGACTCAGCCGCCGGCTGATGATTCGTCCGCCGCGTGCGTCCTGCTTGATGATCGTCTTGGATGCGACAATCGGCTTGACCACCAGCACGCGATGCTTGCGCGCGAGCAGCGCGTTGATCTTATCGCGAATGGCCGCGAGCGAGCCGTGCTGAATCTCAACGAGCGTGTCGTCGTTGATCGCGTCGATGCGATACTCCCCCAGCACCACCTCCGTCCGCGGCTCGTCGCCAGCAGCATACAGCGACTTGAGTTGGCGGTGGAGGGAAGTTTCCATGACCGGTTCGCCGGGGAGAGTTGCAGGGAAAATCGGATAAGCGAAACTGGTCTGTTATCGGCGTTGTGTCTCGAAAACATTAAAAATAAGCCGCCGTTTGTCACGGTGATCATAAAACCACGACGCCAGCTCTATCTCTTCGATCAAATCCCAAAGTCCTTAATCGTCAACAAGGACTCCAGCTTGTAGCCGCGTGCGGCGAATGCTTCTTGGCCTCCTTCTAAGCGGTCGATGATGGCGATGACGCCGGCGACTTGGAGTCCGGCGGCTTCGACTTTTTCGATGGCTGCCAGCGAGCTGCCGCCGGTGGTGACGACGTCCTCGACGATGTAAACCTGCTCGCCACTGACGACGGGGCCTTCGACGTCGCGCCCCTTGCCGTGCTGCTTGGCTTCCTTGCGGACGATGAAGCCTTTGAGCTTTTGCCCGCGCGTGCCGGCGAGGGTGATGACGGCGGCGGTGATCGGATCGGCCCCGATCGCCATGCCCCCCACGGCGTCCGGCATTCGGTCGGCGAGGAGTTCGAGAATTCCCTCGGCAACTTGCACCGCGCCGCGCGAGTCGAGCGTGAGGCGGCGGCAATCGAGATAGAACTTCGCCTTTTTTCCGCTCGCTAAAGTAAAGTCGCCGAACTCCAGCGCCAACTCGCGGACGAGTTCCTTCAGTCGCTCTTTGTCGTACATGCGCAGCTCCCGCTTCTCGAGGATCGACCAATCATTAGCCGTGGTGATACCAAGCGCCGCTTCGCGCGTGAAGGAGGGGGCGCGCTGGCCGACTGGCATAATCCGCCATAATCCGCACAAATGCTAATCCCACCGTGTCGCTCACCACCCTGCCCCAGCCAAGGCGATAACCCTAGCGCAACCTGCGGGAACGCCTCGCATTTCGCCTGTGGCTGCCGCACCCCCCCGCACCCCGCTTGCTGTAGACCGACCGGCAATGTGCGGTAGACTGGGAAAATCGGCACAATCACTCAGTGCAACCCAACTAGGATTTCGAACTCCCGGCGGAGCCGATTCATCCTCACGAGCCTGCATGGCGGGCAGGCGCGCGGAAGAGACGAGAGATTCCATCATGGCCATTCGCGTCGCCTTAAACCATCAGACCCACTACCGCTACGACCGCGAGGTCGATCTGCTGCCGCAGATCATCCGCCTCCGCCCCGCCGGTCACACGCGCACGCCCATCACGGCCTACTCGTGCCAGGTTTCGCCGGAGGGGCATTTTGAAAACTGGCAGCAGGATCCGCATGGCAATTGGATGTTGCGTTGCGTGTTTCCCAAGCAAGTCCGCGAGTTTCGCGTCGAGATCGAGCTCGTCGCCGACCTCACGGTGATCAATCCGTTCGACTTCTTCGTCGAGTCGAGCGCCGAGAAGTATCCGTTCACTTACGAACCGTGGCTGGCGAAAGAGATTCGCCCTTATCTCGAAGTCGAACCGGCCGGACCCAACCTCACCGCGTGGCTGAGCACCGTGCCGCACGCGGCCGAGCGCACCGTCGACTTCATCGTCGCGCTCAATCGGCGGGTGCAGCAAGACATCAAATACCTCATTCGCATGGCGCCCGGCGTGCAAACGCCTGAGGAAACGCTGGCCCTGGGGAGCGGTTCGTGCCGCGATTCGTCGTGGCTGCTCGTTCAAATCCTCCGCCAGCTCGGCATCGCGGCGCGGTTCGTCAGCGGCTACTCCATTCAACTCGCCCCCGATATCAAAGCCCTGGACGGCCCTTCCGGCGTGGCCCAAGACGTTTGCGACTTGCACGCCTGGGTGGAAGCCTATCTGCCAGGCGCTGGTTGGATCGGCATGGATGCGACCTCAGGCCTGCTCACCGGCGAAGGGCACATTCCGCTGGCGGCGACGCCGGACCCGTTCAGCGCCGCCCCGATTACCGGTTCCATCGGTGGCAAGTGTGAGACTGAGTTTCACTTCTCCATGCAGCTCACGCGGATCCACGAAGACCCGCGCGTCACCAAGCCGTACACCGATGACCAGTGGCAGACGATTGAACAACTCGGCCATGCGATCGACGAGCGACTCCACAAGCACGATGTGCGACTCACCATGGGAGGCGAACCGACCTTCGTCTCCATCGACGACATGGACGGAGAGGAGTGGAACACGGCCGCCCTCGGTCCCGAGAAACGCCGCCGGGCGGACATCCTCATCAAGCGGCTGAAAAAACAGTTCGCCCCGGGCGGGCTGCTCCACTACGGCCAAGGCAAATGGTACCCCGGCGAGACGCTCCCGCGCTGGGCCTTTGGTTGCTACTGGCGGCGCGATGGCCAACCGGTCTGGATCGATGAGAAACTGTTCGCCGATGAAACCAAGGACTACGGCTTCGACTGGCGGCACGCCGAAGAGTTCGCGCACAAATTGACGGAACGCTTGGGACTATCGACGAACTGGGTCATCCCGGCCTATGAGGACGTTTGGTACTACATGTGGCGCGAGCGCCGCTTGCCGAAGAATGTCGATCCGCTGAACTCCAACCTCAAGGAAGCAGAAGAGCGCCAGCGGCTGGCGAAGATCTTCGAGCGCGGCCTGGGGGAAGTCGCCGGTTATGTGCTGCCGCTGCGTAAAATCTATTACCCCGACGGAACCAGCCGCTGGATGACCGGCCCCTGGTTTCTGCGCCAAGACCACCTGTTTCTCATCCCCGGCGATTCACCGCTAGGCTTTCGGATGCCGCTCGATTCGCTCCCCTGGCTGGCGAAAGCAGATGAACCGCAACTCCACCAGCGCGATCCGGCGGAAGCGCGCGGCGAACTGCCGCCGCATCCGGCCGCGCGCCATCAACCATCCATACCCACCGCCCAGCGAGCGCAGCGCCCCGCTGCCCAGTTCGCCTATCCAGGCAGCGCTCCAGGCGACCGCTGGTACGGCGCCAGCGATGACATTGAACACGCGCCGCCGGACCGCGGGCGTTCCGCGGCGCTCCAGGCGGACCACGGCTACGGGGCCGAAGCGGACTTCAAGGAGGGCCGGCTTTCGCGCGAATTAGACGAAGCTCCCCACAGCGGCAACGGGCAGCGCGGCCACGGGCAAGGCGGCCACGGGCAAGGCGGCCCCGGCGATGAGCCTTATGGCCAGTGGTGGCGGCCAGCGAACAATCCGCCTGAGATCACCAAAGAGACGTCCGAACTGGTCCGCACGGCCATTTGCGTCGAGCCGCGCAACGGGCGCTTGCACGTCTTCCTTCCGCCGGTGGAATTCCTCGAAGACTATCTCGATCTGGTTGCCAAAGTTGAAGCGACCGCCGCCGAGCTTGATCGCCCGGTCTTGATCGAAGGCTACTTGCCCCCGCACGATCCTCGCCTGAACCACATCAAAGTGACGCCTGACCCCGGTGTGATCGAAGTCAACATTCACCCGGCCCACAATTGGGACCAGCTCGTTCACAACACCAACGTCGTATATGAAGAGGCGCGGCAGTCGCGACTGGGGACGGAGAAGTTCCAGCTCGACGGCCATCACACCGGCACCGGCGGCGGTAACCATATCGTACTCGGGGGTGAAACGCCGCAGGACAGCCCGTTCTTGCGCCGCCCCGACCTGCTCCGCAGCCTCGTCGGTTACTGGCTGAATCACCCGTCGCTGTCGTATCTCTTCAGCGGCATGTTCATCGGCCCCACGAGCCAGGCGCCGCGGGCGGACGAAGGACGACGCGACGCCACGTACGAACTGCAACTCGCCTTTGAACAAATCCCCGCTAGTGGCCCGTGCCCTCCCTGGCTCGTCGATCGCGTCTTCCGCAACCTGTTGGTCGATATCACCGGCAACACGCACCGCAGCGAGTTCTGCATCGACAAGCTTTTCTCGCCCGACAGTTCGACCGGCCGGCTGGGGCTCGTCGAGTTTCGCGGGTTCGAAATGCCTCCCCATGCCCGCATGAGCTTGACGCAACAACTGCTGCTCCGCGCTCTCGTCTCGCGGTTTTGGGAACAGCCGTATCATGAAAAACTCGTCGATTGGGACACGACGCTGCACGACCGCTTCCTGTTGCCGTACTTCGTGCAGCAAGACTTCAGCGACGTCCTCGAAGATCTCCAGGACCATGGCTACCCGCTGGATGTACGCTGGTTCGCGCCCCACTTTGAATTCCGCTTTCCCGTCATCGGTGCGTTCAACCAACGAGCGATCGATGTCGAATTGCGCACTGCGATCGAGCCGTGGCATGTGCTGGGGGAAGAGCCCGGGGGCGGCGGCACGGTGCGGTTTGTCGATTCCTCAGTCGAACGTTTGCAAGTGCTCGTGCGCGGAATGACCGATTCGCGCCATCAAGTCGTGGTCAACGGTCGCCGGCTGCCGCTCCACTCGACCGGCACGAGCGGCGAATATGTCGCCGGCGTGCGCTATCGCGCCTGGCAACCGCCGAACTGCTTGCACCCCACGATCCCCGTCGATAGCCCGCTGGTGTTTGACGTGCTCGATACGTGGCTGAAGAAATCGATCGGCGGCTGCAGGTATCATGTTTCGCATCCCGCCGGACGAAACTACACGACGTTCCCCGTCAACAGCTATGAAGCCGAAGCCCGCCGCCTGGCGAGGTTCTTCAAGATGGGCCACACGCCCGGCCCGCTGAGCATCCCGCCGAGCGAGCCCAACGCGGAGTTTCCGCTAACGTTGGATTTGCGACGGAAGTTGTCCTCAGATAGCCAGACTTGACCCTCAACCACCTTCGTCGCGCCTCTATAACCAGTATGTTGTTCCCGTATGGCTTCTCCCGTCGATGTTTCCGCCCAGCCGAGTAGCCCCTGGTCAGGCTATAAAGTTCCGGTCCCGGCGTTCGATGAAGCCTGGGAGGGCCCGCAGTCGTTGCGTCCGCATTGGCAGCCGATTCTGGAGCGCATCCTCGCGTTTGGTCCCGAAGAGATTACGCGGCGGCAGGCGCTCGCGCAGCGGATGTTGCGCGAGAATGGCGTCGCTTATAACGCTTTTGGCGATCCGCACGAAACCAATCAAACCTGGGAACTCGACGCGCTGCCGCTGCTCATCGCCGGCGAGGAGTGGAAACTCTTATCCAGCGCGCTCGACCAGCGGGCGAGACTCCTGAACCTGATCCTGGCCGATCTCTACGGCGAGCAAGAGTTGCTCAAGCGCAAACGGTTGCCGCCGGAGTTTCTCTACGCGAACCCCGGCTTCGCCCGCGCGCTGCACGGCCAGCGACTCCCCGGCAATCGTTTTCTGCATCTCTATGCCGCCGACCTGGCCCGCGCCCCGAACGGCCAGTGGTGGGTGGTCAGCGATCGAACGGAGGCCGCGTCCGGCGCCGGCTACGCGCTCGAGAATCGCATCGTGATGTCGCGGATGCTGCCCGATATTTTTCATCAGCATCAAGTTGAGCGACTCGCGCGCCACTTTCTTTCACTCCGCGAAATGTTGCAGCGATTGGCTCAGGACCAGCGCGATAACCCGCGAATCGTGCTGCTCAGCCCCGGCCCGAGCCATCCCCACTATTTTGAAGACGCCTACCTCGCGCGCTATCTCGGCTACACGCTGGTCGAAGGGGGCGATCTCGCGGTCCGCAACAATCAGGTCATGCTGAAAACGCTCGGAGGGCTACTTCCGGTCGATGTGATTCTGCGCCGCGTCCATGATTTAGACTGCGATCCGCTGGAACTGCGCGGTACGTCGTCGCTCGGCGTCCCCGGCCTGGTGCAAGTCGCGCGGTCCGGCAACGTACTCATCGCCAACGCCTTGGGGACCGGGCTGGTGGAATCGCCGGCGCTGCTCCCGTTTTTGCCGGGACTGTGCCGCGAACTGCTTAGCGAAGACCTCAAGCTCCCCTCGGTTGCGACCTGGTGGTGCGGCGGCGTGAAAGAACGTCAGTACGTCCTCGACAATCTCGAAAAACTGATCTTGCTCCCGGCGTTCAACACGGCGTACCGCGAGCCGATCGTCGGCAGCCAACTCAGCCGCAGCGCGCGGGAGGAACTTGTCGAAGCGATCAAGGCCCGTCCCGCTTTATACGCCGCCCGTGAACCGATCGTCCGCTCGTGCGCGCCGGTTTGGCAAGCCGGCCAGATTCAGCCCTGGCACGTGTTTTTGCGAACGTTCCTGGTTAGCTCCGGCGAAGGCTACACGACCATGACCGGCGGGCTAACGCGGTTGTCGTCGCCTGCCCATTCGCCTGACGCTTCCCTGGCCGACATCACCGGCCGCAAGGATGCGTGGGTTTTGTCCAGCGCGCCGGTGAAGGATGTCACCCTGCTCTCCGCTTCGGGACAACCGGTGGTGCTCCGCCGCAGCGGGGCCGAACTTCCCAGTCGCGTGGCCGACAATCTGTTCTGGCTGGGCCGGCATGTCGCCCGCGCGGAAGCGAACGCGCGGCTCTTGCGTACGATCCTCATTCGTCTGACGA
>CAUJKE010000180.1 GCA_963205385.1 Planctomycetota bacterium
GAACTCGTCGGCCAGCAGCAGGCGCCGTTTGCCGGGCAAGGAATTGCTGTCGATCCTCAGACCGGCGGGCTGGTCGGCATCAACCGGGCCAAACGTAAAATCATTTTCGCGTCTCTCTCCCAGCCGGAGTCCCAACCATGACCCGCATACCGCTCTTCGTTGTCTCCCTGATCGCCACACTGGCATGTTCAGCGAATGTTTACGCCGTGAAGCCGGTCGGCGACGCCGAGACCATTGTCAAGACGCCCGGCCTGGTGGCGTTTTGGACGTTTGGCGAAGCGCCCGGAGAACCGCGTTTGTCCGTGGGGACGAAAGACAAGTTTCCGCTCCAAGAGGTCAACGGCCCGATCGCCCGCGTCCAAGGCGGGCCCTTCTCTGGCTACGCCGCGGAGTTCAACGGCCAGCAGTATTTGAAGCTCCCGTATGCGGACACCGGCGCGCTCAACATCAGCGGTCCCGATGCACAAGTCAGCATGTTCGCCGTGGTGCGGATCGTCGATCTCAATCACAGTCGCACCATTGCCGGCATATGGAGCGAAGGCAAAGGAGCCAACGACGATACAGGCGCGCGGCAGTACGCCCTCTTAATGCACATGCCTGCGTATGGCGGAACGAGGCAACTCACGCCGCACATTTCCAGCGAAGGAGGCGTCACCCGCCGCGCCGATGGGAGTGCGTTCCCGTGGTGCTGCGACTACGCCGCCACCAGGTCCGAAGTGCCGGAAGACAAGTGGTGTACGCTCGGCTTCACCTACGACGGCAAGTTCATTGCGGCGTATCTCAACGGCGTCTTGGAAGTACGCCCGCTCGATGCGAAGCAAGACAAACGGAATGATCCCTATTTCACGCACGAAGGCCCCCACGGCGGCGATCGTGGCATGAACCCCTATTATCACGGCCGCGGCATCTTCAAGTACGATCCCCAGAAACATGCCCAAACCAAGCCTGACGGCGGCGCCGATTTCACCGTCGCCGCGCGGTATGCCGGCGGCTCCTACTTCCACGAAGCGACGAAAGGCCGTTTCGGTGGGTTAGCGGTGTTTAACAGGGCGTTGACGAAAGAGGAGATGAAGCGACTGCACGACGCGGCGAACCTGGAGGCGTTGAACAAGTAACCCAGCGAGCGAGCGATTGTGACTCGCGCTGGCCAGCAGTTTGGCGAACTGCGATGTCGCGAACGATAATCTGAACCGGCCAGAAATGCGGATCGAGCGATGTCTGCCATGGCTCGGCTCCCACGGTTGTCGTTGCTGGCGTTGATTCGGACAATCACAATCGCCGCTGTGTTGCACCGCGCTGCGAGCGAGTACAATAGCCAGCATCCCGCCTTCGCTCCCCTCCCGACTTGCAGGCATGCCATGAACGTTCTTCCGCCGCGCTTGAGCGTCTGTTTCACGTTGCCAGCCGCGCTCTTTCTCTTGCTTGGCTCCGCCGTTTTCGCGGCCGAAGGCTGGTTTGATTTCCAGCCGCCGCGCGACAACTTCGCCGCCGATTGCCCTCTCGACTTGCGGCGCCTCAACGAGAAAGTGGCAGGCGAGCACGGGGGCATCGTCGCGAAGGACGGGCAATTTGTGTTTCGGGACACCAACCAGCCGGTGCGATTTTGGGCGGTGAACGGCCCGCCGGACGATTTAGAGGGAGAGGATCTGCGGAGGTGCGCGCGATTGCTGGCGAAATATGGCGTCAACCTCGTGCGGGTGCATACGCCGATCTTCGACAAAAGCGGCGAGCCTGACCTTGCGAAGGTGAAGCGCGCCCATGAGATCGTCGCCGCCTTGAAGGCTGAGGGAATTTACACGCACTTCTCGGTCTATTTTCCGCTCTGGTTTACGCCGAGCGCCGAACTACCGTGGCTGCAAGGCTACGACGGCCAGCGTCATCCGTTTGCCGCACTCATGTTCAACGAACAGTTTCAAGCGAAGTATCGCAACTGGCTGAAAACGCTCCTCACGACGCCGGACGAAAAGACCGGCCGCGCGTTGCTCGCAGATCCGGCGGTGTTCGGCGTGGAGATTCAAAATGAAGACTCCTTCTTCTTTTGGACTTTCGATGCGCGAAATATTCCCGACCCGCAATTGCGGATCATCGAAAGCCAGTTCGGCGACTGGCTGGTGAAGAAACATGGATCGCTCGAGGCAGCTTTGAAATCCTGGCGAAGTAAGCAGCTACCGCGGGATGTGTTCGACGAAGGGCGCGTCGCCTTGCGGCCGCTGTGGAACATCGCCAACGAACGTTCGCTGCGGGATCAAGACACGGCGGCGTTCTTGGTCGCGGCACAAACCGACTTCTACCAGCACAACGTGAACTTCTTACGGGAACTCGGTTTTCACGGCATGGTCACCGCCAGTAACTGGCACACCGCGAGTCCCGAACGCTTCGGGCCGCTCGAGAAGCTGACCTACATGACCGGCGACTTCGTTGATCGCCACGGCTATTTCGAGTGCAACCACAAAGGCGACAACGCGGCGTGGTCCATCCGCCCCGGGCACACCTTCAGCCAACGCAGCGCGCTGCGGTTTGATGGGAGTGAGCCCGGTAAGCCGAAGGAGTTCGTGCATCCAGTGATGGACCCGCAATACAACGACAAGCCGTCGATGATTTCGGAAACAACCTTTACGCGGCCCAACCGCTATCGTTCTGAAGCGCCGCTCTACTTTGCCGCCTACGGCGCGCTGCAAGACAGCGACGCGATTGTGCACTTCGCGTTCGATGGCGCGCAGTGGCAGGTCAAGCCGCGGTTCTGGATGCAGCAATGGACGCTCGCCACGCCTGCGATGCTTGCGCAGTTCCCCGCGGCGGCGCTGGTCTATCGCCGCGGTCTGGTTGCTCCCGGCGATGTGCTGGCCGATGTGAAGTTGAATATCGAGGAGCTCACGAGACTCGGCGGCACGCCGCTCCCGCAAGAAGCGTCGTTCGACGAGTTGCGATTGAAGGATGTGCCGCAAGGGGCGGAGCTCAAGCCGGGGCAACGACTCGATCCGCTGTTGCACTACGCAGGTCGCGCGACAATCGAGTTCACGAATGAGCCTGGGAAAGTCACGGCGGTGGATTTGCAACCGTTCGTCGATCACGAGCGAAAGCAGATCCTCAGCACCACCGGCGAACTCCGGCTCGATTACGGAAACGGCGTGTTGGTGATTCAATCGCCACAAGCCCAAGGCGTTAGCGGCGATCTCAAAGCGGTTGGCAAGCTGGAACTACCTGCGCTGAGCATCCACAGCGACCTCGATTTGGCGCACATCATCGCCGTGTCGCTCGACGATCAACCGCTCGCCAAGTCCAAACGCATCCTCTTGCAGGTCATGACGGAAGAACGCCCGACGGGGTTTGCCGTTGAAGACGCTGGCCAAGGCGTGCTCCGCATCACCAATATCGGTCGTGATCCTTGGCAAGTCAAAGACATGCAAGGCACGGTGAGCCTCAAGCGGCCTGATGCCACCCGGCTCAAGGTGACAGCCCTCGATCAAAACGGCTATCCGGGAAAAGTCCTCGGCGACGCCGCGAACATCGAACTTCAGCCGACAACGCTGTACTATCTCATCAGCGAATAGGCCAGCGTTGATAAAGGGCGATCGATCAATAAGTTTGGGGCTTTCACGCCGGCCACAAGATCACGACCCCATCCGCCTTGTGCGGATGGTGAGCGAGATGGTGAGCTAGTAGCAAGACGCACCAACCTCACGACCCCATCGGGCTCGCCCCGATGGTGAAGAAGTCCTGTGGGCTACCGGCGCCACGCGGCGATCTTCAGCCAAGTTAGCTCACCATCTGGTTCACCATCCAGACGAGCTGGATGGGGTCCGAGAAGACATTCCTCACGCTCAGATATTCTCGGGCGTGGGATGCTTCCACGGGGCGCGGTACGGGCGGCTGAGCAGTTGATTCGCGTCGTCGTCATTCTTAATGCGTCCTTGCGCCGCATCCCAAGCGAGCGAGCGGCCGAGCTTCATCGATAGATTCGCCAGAATGCAACTCGCCGTGGAGATGTAACCTTGCTCGATATCCGCCACCGGCTTACCGCGTGACTCGATCGCGGCGAGGAAGTCTTTCATGTGGCCGCGAATCGCCGGGGCGACGTGCTTCTCCAAATCCTTCTCGGTCTTGTCCTCGGGAAATTCCTCAAGTTCGTACTTCACATCCTGATGGATTGGCTCGCCGCCTCCTTGCGGGATAAAGTCGAAACTCTGCACGCTGAGTTTAAGCGTTCCCTTGTCGCCATAGATCGTCGCCCCCCACGGATACTTGGGATCCGGCGACGCGCCCCAACTGCGATGCGTCCAGACGACGGGAAAGTCGCCGTAGTCGAACGTGGCGATCTGCGTATCTGAAATGTTCGCCTTGCTGTTCTTGTCGATCAGAATGCCCCCTTCGGAAGCGACGGTTGTGGGCCAACCCAGTTCCAGCATCCAGCGCACCATATCGAGCATATGGATGCACATATCGCCGACGATGCCGTTGCCATATTCCATAAACGCCCGCCAACGCCGCGGATGGACGAGCGAATTGTAGGGACGCATCGGCGCCGGGCCGGTCCACATCTCGTAATCAAGGTTGGCAGGCGGATCGGTGTCCGGCGGGTTGTCCTTGGCGCGCATGTGATAATAGCAATAGATTTCGACCAGACCAATCTTGCCGAGTTTTCCTTCGCGGATGATGCGATCGCGGGCGTCGATGAGATGCGGCGTGCTGCGCCGCTGCGTGCCGACTTGCACCACGCGGTTGTACTTGCGGGCGGCGGCGACCATCGCCTGGCCTTCTTGAATATCCACGCTGATCGGCTTCTGCACCCAGACATCGACGCCTGACTTCACCGCCTCGATCATGGGGAGCGCGTGCCAATGATCCGGCGTGCCAACGAGGACAATGTCGAGGTCTTGTTCCTTGAGCAGCTCGCGATAGTCGCCATAGGTGCGCGGCGTTTTCTTCGACGCTTGCCGGCTCGCGACAATATCAGCCGCGTCGGCGAGCATCTTTGAATCGACATCACAGAGCGACACGACCTCCACCGGAGACACTTGGATGAGCCGCAGCAAATCACACTTGCCGTACCACCCCGTTCCGATCAATCCGACGCGCTTGGCCTTCTCGCCTGCGGCGGCATAGGCGTTGCGCGAAATGGCCGAAAGCAACACAGCGCTGGAGGTGGCCTGCACAAAGTGGCGGCGATTCATGCGAGTTTCTCCCAAGAGGTACGAGAGGATAAAGAAACTGCTATTCTAACGCCCCGCTCCGCCGTGTGCGATCAGTTTGCGACTATAATTTGGGAGTCCGTTTGCGACTCTGGTCGATTTCGCGGACGGCCCACGGAGTGTGACTGCCAAATATGCAGAACCTATTTGCTAACATCCCCGCTGAACTGCCGCGGGAAGTGATCGAACCGTTGCTCACCGCAAAAAACGTCTGCATCGAGCGGATCCTTTCGCGCGGGCAAACGTCGCCGCCTGGCTTTTGGTACGACCAAGCGCAGCACGAGTGGGTGCTGCTAGTGCAAGGTGCGGCGCGACTAGAGTTTCCAGACCGGACTGAAACACTCGGCCCAGGCGACTACCTCCACATTCCCGCCCATCAGCGCCACCGCGTCGCGTGGACGTCGCCTGAGGAGACGACCGTGTGGCTGGCTGTTTTCTATGACTAAATTCTACGACTAATCTATACGACCAACATGGAATCGAACGCATGAGAGCGACGTATTTACGAGGATTGGCGCACCTGACGATCTGGCTCGGCGTCGCACTCTGTCACGGGCGCGTGGCCTCGCAAGAATTGCCCGCCCGTCTGGCGCCGCCGGTTGATGCTTCGACGCTGCACCACAAAGTCCTGTGCGGTTATCAAGGCTGGTTTCGCTGCCCTGGCGACGGCGCGGAGCAAGGTTGGCGACATTGGTGTCGCGATGCCCGCCGCATTTCGCCCCAGAATCTGACGATTGAGATGTGGCCGGACATGTCGGAATACACGGACGAAGAGAAGTTCGCGGCGCCGGGGTTCACGTATCCCGACGGTTCGGCCTCGCAGTTGTTCAGTTCCACCCATCCGCGCACGGTCCAGCGACATTTTGAATGGATGCAAGAGTCTGGAATCGACAGTGTGATGCTGCAACGATTTCTGGTGGAAATGGGCCACCCCGCGCATGAGCGCGTGCTGGCGAACGTGCGCGCATCGGCCGCCAACACCGGGCGAGCCTACGCGATTTGTTACGACCTGAGCGGGCAACGCCCAGAGCGGATCGTCGAGTCGCTCACCCGCGATTGGAAGCGACTCGTGGACGAACAACATGTGACGCAAGACAAACAATACCTGCACCACAACAGTAAGCCGGTGCTGTTTGTCTGGGGTTTTTACAGCGATCGCTTCGACGCGGCGATTGCGCATGAGCTGATCGACTTTCTCAAGTCCGACGAAAAGTACGGCGTCACGCTCATCGGCGGTTGCCCCTGGTCGTGGCGACAAGAGCGTCATCCCGAGTGGGCGAAAGTCTATCGCCGCTTCGATGTCATTAGCCCGTGGAACGTCGGCAACGTGACGAAGATCGATGGCCAAAAGCAAGCCAGCACCGGCTTTTGGAAAGACGATTTGAAAGTCGCGCAGCAGTGCGGTATGGAATACTTACCGGTTATCTACCCTGGCTTTGGTTGGACGAACCTTAAGGGACCGAGTTCCGCCACGGCGACGATCCCGCGTCTCAAGGGCGAATTCTTCTGGAAGCAATTCGTCGCCGCGAAGCAGTTGAACCTAACCATGGCCTACGTCGCGATGTTTGACGAAGTCGATGAGGGGACGGCGATCTTCAAAGTCAGCAACTCGCCTCCGACTCAAGCCAACTTCCTCACGCTGGAAGGGATGCCGACCGATTGGTATCTGCGCCTAACCGCCGCCGGAGCGAAACTACTCCGCGGTGAGCTTGAGAGCACAACGGAGATTCCGATTCAGCCGTAGCTCAAGGACATCATCATGCAATCATCGATCAAAACCACGACCCGATTCACCTTGCGGCCGCTCCAATTCTCAAAGATTCACTCCCGCCGCGCGCCCCAATCTCCATGCTAACCATGCATCGAATCAACAGACCGACTTGCGTGTTGGGCCGCATAACTTTGCCATGCCCGAGCGCTACGGACTCCAGCCGCCGCCGCCGGGGGTTTCAAGGATCAGCGTGTCGCCGGGGGCGACTTCTAGGTGGGCGGCGCCGGGGAGTTGCTCGGTTGCGCCGCTGGCTCGGAGGAGTGTGTTTCGACCGCGCGCGCCGGGCGAGCCGTGGCCGAGTCCGTAAGGAGCATAGGCGGCGCGGCGCTCCGAGAGAATGGAGACCTGCAGGGGCTTGAGGAATTCGAGCTTCCGCACGACGCCGCGGCCGCCGGGGTGTGCGCCAGCGCCGCCGGAATTTGCGCGGATGCGGAATTCGGTGAGGCGGACGGGGTAGCGGAGTTCAAGAATTTCGGGATCGGTGAGCCGCGTGTTCGTCATATGGGTATGCACGGCGTCGGCGCCGGCGGCAGTTGGTGTTGCGCCGGAGCCGCCGCAGATCGTTTCGTAATAGCCGAACCTGTCATCGCCGAAGAGGAGGTTGTTCATCGTTCCCTGACTCGCGGCGGCGAGCCCGAGCGCGCCGAGCAGCACATCGACGACGCGCTGCGACGTTTCGACATTGCCGCCGACCACCGCCGGACAATCCGCGGCGTGTTCTTTCTCCGGCGGATTGAGGATACCTTCCGGGAGCACCAGCGAAACCGGCGCAAGAACGCCTTGGTTGAGCGGGATGTCTTCGTCGATCAAGAGCCGCAGCACATACATGATCGCCGCGGTGACGATCGCCCGATTGGCGTTGAGGTTGCCGCGGGAGACCGGGCCGGCGCCGGTGAAGTCGATCGTGATGTCGTCGCCTGCGATCGTGAGGGCGACTTGGATCGGCGTGCCGTCGTCGAGATGATCGACGAACTCGCGGCGTCCGTCGGGTAACTTCGCCAGCGCCGCGCGCATTTTCGTTTCGGCCGCGGCTTGAATGTGTTGCATGTACGCGGAGACGACCGGCCAACCGTAGCGCTCGACGAGCGCGGCGAGATCCTGCGTCCCTTGCTGATTAGCGGCGACCTGCGCGGCGATGTCGGCCAGATTGTCGGCGACGTTGCGCGAAGGGTAGGGGGCGTTGGCCAGGTGTTCGCCGAGCGCGGCGAATCGCTCCGTGCCGCGCGCGACAAGGAGAAAGTCGCGGATCAGCACCCCTTCTTCCGCCAGCGTTTTGGAAAACGGCGGCATGGAGCCAGGCGTGATGCCGCCGATCTCCGCATGATGCGCCCGGCTGGCGGTGACGAACCAAAGCTCGCCGCTGTCGGGATCATGCACCGGCGTGATGACGGTGATGTCCGGCAAGTGGGATCCGCCGCGATATGGATCGTTGGTGACATAGACATCCCCGGGATGCAATGTCTGCCGCGACAAGAGCTGTTTGACGGTTTCACTCATCGCCCCCAGATGCACGGGGATGTGCGGCGCGTTGACGACGAGGTCGCCGCGCGCGGTGAAGAGGGCGCAGGAGAAGTCGAGACGCTCCTTGACGTTCACGCTGCTCGACGTGTTGCGGAGCGTGAGCCCCATCCGCTCGGCGATGCCAGCGAAGTGGTGGTTGAAGATTTCAAGTTGGACGGGGTCGGCGGCGGTGCCGGGCAACAATGCCAGCGAATGCGTCGATGCGTCCGCAGGCTGGAAGGTGAGCAGCAACTCACCGCCACTGAGGACTTCCGCTCGCCAGGCTGGATCGATGACGGTGGTTGAGGTTGCTTCCGCGATAACGGCGGGACCGAGCACGATGTCGCCAGGCTGAAGACTGGCGCGATCATAGCGCGCTGCCGCGCGCCAGTTGCCGGCGAAATAAACAGGCTGCTGATGCTCCGCTTGTCGGTGCTTGCTGCGAGCCACGCGATGACTCTCTCCCGGCGACACTTGCGACTTGCCGATTGCTTGAGCGCGCACCGCGACGACTTCCAAGGGGCGCTCGTCGTGCGTGTAGCCATAACGGCGGCGATGTTCGCGCGCGAACGCGGCGGCGTAGTCGTTATCACGCGGCGCGAGGACGGTCAGCGCGATGTCTGTGCCGCGATAACGCAAATCAAGCGAAGTCTCGGTCGAGATGCGTTCGCGCGCAACGCCTTGCGCAGCCACGGCGGCGATGCTTGCCGTGCGTAACTCTTGGGCGACGCGCTCGATCTCGGCCAGTGCGTCGCGGGAGTACGTCACCGCCAGGCCTTGCACTTCGTGCCACACGACATCCGCGAGCCCCATGCCGTAAGCGGACAGGAGTCCGGCGTCGGGATGGTTCAAAATCTGCCGTATCCCCAGTTCTTCCGCGACCGCGCAGGCGTGCTGCGCAGCCGCGCCGCCAAACGCGACGAGCACGTAGTCGCGAGGATCGTAACCTTGCGCCGTGGAGACGCTGCGAATGGCTTGGGCCATGTTGGCGTTTGCGACAGCGAGCAGTCCAGCGGCCAGTTCTTCGCGGCAGTAGTGAGTACCGGTGGCTTGCGAAATGGTTTCGCGCAGTGTGTCCAACTCGCGCGCGACCGCCTCGCGATCGAGCGCGAACGGAAAATGTTCCGGAGGGATTTTACCAAGCCAGAGGTTAAGATCGGTGACAGCGAGCGGCCCGCCGCGGCCGTAACAAGCGGGACCGGGGTCGGCGCCGGCGCTATCAGGACCGACGCACAGCTTGACGCCATCGAACCAGCAGAGCGAACCGCCGCCGGCCGCGACGGTCACAATGGCGAGCATCGGGCTAACGATCCGCACGCCGGCCTTCTCGGTTTCATATTGCAGTTCATATCGTCCGTCATACCGAGCGACATCGGTGCTGGTTCCTCCCATGTCAAAGCCAATCGCGTGGGCGAACCCGGCGGCGCTGGCCACGCGCGAGAAACCGACGACGCCGCCGGCCGGGCCGGAAAGAATGCTATCCTTCCCGCGAAAATGCTGGGCTTCGACCAGGCCGCCTGAGGAGGTGAGGAGCCGCAAGTCGCTGTCTGGGCCGAGGGCGGTTTGCAAGCGCGCGACATATTCGCCGAGCACCGGATTGAGATACGCATCGACGACCGTGGTATCGCCGCGGGCTACGAGTTTGACCAGCGGCGCGACGCGATGCGAGAGGCTGATTTCGCGAAAACCGAGTTCCCGCGCGAGACCCTCGAGCGCGAGTTCGTGCGCGCCATGGCGATAAGCGTGGAGCAGCGCGATGGCGAGCGAGTCAAAGCCTTGCGCGCGCAGCGCGAGCAGCACTTCGCGCGCGTGTTCCAGGTCCAGCGGTTCAAGCACCGCACCATCCGCGGCGAGTCGTTCGCGCACCTCCACGCTGGCCGCAAACAGCGGCGGCGACTTGCGAATGTTGAGATCGAACAGGCGGGGGCGATTCTGGTAGCCGATGCGGAGAATGTCGCCGAAGCCCCACGTGGTGACGAAGGCGGTCTTCGCGCCGCGGCGGGTGAGCAGCGCGTTGGTGCCGCGCGTCGTACCCAGACGCACCGCGAGCGGCGGCAGCGGCTCGGCGAGCGGCAGCTTCAAGAGCCAGCGGATGGCGAGCAGCGGCGCGTCGAGTGCGGCGGTGAGTTCGTACGTCTGGCCGGGCGTAAGTGGCGGCGCTGGTTCGTGCGGTGCGAAGCGGAATTCTCTGCGCTGAGGATTAAAGTCGACCACCTCGGCATGGAAGATCGGCTGACCACGGTGGTCCAGGAACGTGCAGCGAAAGCCACGCCAGAATTGCGGTGGGTCGCCGCAGCGCCGCGCGTCGCGAAAGCCGCTGGCGGTCACGTCGTCCAGAAGGCCCTTGGTCACGCCGGAGCTCAACACCTTGGTGCGCGTGAGCGGGCCCTGCGCGTCGCGCCGGAGGCAATCCGTGAAAGTTCCGCCGACATCGATCCAGAATTCGTTCAAGTTACTTAGGTCGACTTGCCGCCGAGCGAGAACAGGTGCGAGAACGTGCGAATGTACATCCGTCCGCCACTGACACACGGCGTGCTACGCGTGCCTTCGCCGAGTTCCATGCGGCCGATCAGTTGGTACTCTTTGCTCGCGGCGAGGACGACGACTTCGCCGGAGTCGCTGATGCCGTAGAGCTTGTCGCCGACGATAATCGGCGAGGTCCAGAAGTTGCCGCCGATCCGCTCGCGCCAGTGCAGTTCGCCGGTCTTAGCATCGACGCACGAGACAATCCCCTTTTCATACCACAAAAAGAGCAGGCCTCCCTGTGCGACCGGCGTGGGAACGTAGGGAGCCTGCGTCTTGATGCGGTAGACTTCTTGCGCGTCGGCGCCAGGCTGGACCGCGACGACATAATTGCCGCCGCCGCCGGAACCGGTCGTGGCGATGACGAGGCCGTTCGACAAAATCGGCGAGCTCACGGTGCGCATGGTGATGATCGGGAGTTTCCACTTTTCGCGGCCGGTCTGGGGATCGAGGGCAAACACGCCTTCG
>CAUJKE010000181.1 GCA_963205385.1 Planctomycetota bacterium
TCGAGATCGAATTCCGCGGGGCCGGCGCGTTTCCCAACGCCTCGCGCCCTAAGACCATCTGGATCGGCGTCGCCCCCGGCGAGGGGTTCGACCAACTCGCGGCGCTCAGTGAAGCGATCGACGAGCGGTTGAAAGACGAGATGGGCTTTCCCCGCGAGCGCCGTCGCTTTCATCCGCATCTGACGCTTGGCCGCCTGAACAGCATGAACGCCGCCCAAGACCAGCTAGGTGAACTGCTCCTCCAGCAGGCGGACTTCAATGCCGCGGTGGCGGAAATCGACGAAGTCCTCACCTTTGCTAGTTTCCTGGACCGCGCCGGCCCCACTTACAACGTCATGGGCCGCGCAGAGCTAAGCGACGGGTGAAACGCTCGATAGCCAAACCAAAACGTGGGTTGCGCCCGCGCACCATGCTTGTCTTTGAAGTGCCGCGAGCGCTCATGGAAAGCGACCTACGTGACGTACCGTATTATCATTCGCCTCGCCGTTGTCGCCGCTGGGAGCAGCTACAATGATGGTCAGGGTTCCCTGTTGCCCGCGGCCTGGCAGGTGCTTGAGCCGCGAGGTCAATGAACGAAGGCAATGAACATCGTCCCTTCATCTCCCGAAGTACAGGCACCGAGATATTTATGACAAAGCCGCACATCCTCGGCTTAGTGCTGGCGCTGGTATTTGCACCATTCGCACGGGCGCAATACCAAGACTGGCAACACTCAGGCTCCCTCTTCATCCTGACAACGCCCGAGGGGGCGGACTTGCCAGCATCCGCAGCCGTAGAGGACTTCCCGCTGCTGCTACGAATCAACAAACACTGGTTTGATTTCAGTCAGGCGAACGCTCGCGGTGAGGATCTGCGCTTCGCGACCTCCACCGGCCAGCCGCTCGCTTATCAAATCGAGCATTGGGATTCCGTCGCAGGCGAGGCCAGCGTTTGGATCCGCATACCGGTGATCAAGGGAAACGCTCGCCAGGAAATTCGAATGCACTGGGGAAACGCGGACGCCGTTAGTCTGTCGAGTGGAAAAGCGGTGTTCAACGAGTCCAACGGCTACCTGAGCGTGTGGCATTTGGGAGACGAGGTTCTCGACGAAGTCGGAACGCTCGAATCGAAGGACGAAGGCACGACACCCGTGGCTGGCATGGTTGGAAAAGCCCGGCATTTCCCTGGAAAACACGGGATTTTCGGCGGCGACAAAATTCCCAATTACCCGTCAGCGGGCAGTTCGCACACGACGTCGTTGTGGTTTCGCGCGGAGCAACCGAACGGAACCATCATCGGCTGGGGCAACGAAGGGGGCGGGCGGGGAAGCAAAATCCGCATGCAGTTCCGAAGCCCGCCGCACATCCACATCGACAGCGACTTCTCGGACATCAAAGCCCTGAGCCGGTTGCCGATGCAGGAGTGGGTTCACGTCGCGCACACCTACGGCGATGGTCCGCGAAAGATCTATCTCAACGGAAAGCTGGACAACGAGGCCACAACCACGCTTGATATTAAGAGCCCCGCGCGCCTCTGGCTGGGCGGGTGGTATCACCATTATGATTTCGTCGGCGACCTCGATGAAGTGCGCGTGTCGCGCGTCGCCCGCTCCGCGGATTGGATCAAGCTACAATTCGAAAACCAAAAGCCGCTCCAGACGGTCGTGGGAACTGTAGTGCAACCAGGTAGCGAATTCGGCGTCTCGCCCGCCAAGGCGACCGTGGCGGAAGGCGCTAGCGCCGTATTCTCTGCGCGAGCAGGTGGCGCTCAGAAAGTGTATTGGGCGACGGTGCGCGATGGTCGCGAAACGCTCGCGGCGGTAGACCAACTTCGGTTCACGTTTGCCGCCGGGCGCGTCACGGGTGACACTTCGGTGACGCTACGTTTCAAGGCGGTCTATCCCGATAGCGTGGAAGTCATCGACATTCCAATCACGATCACCGAAGCCTTGCCGGATCCAGAGTTCACGCTCCACGCGCCGGCCGCTTGGGATGGACGGTCTGCGATTGAAGTGACGCCGCGCATCACGAATCTCGCGGCGCTAAAAGCGGCGGGCGCAGGCGAACTCAAGACCGAGTGGGAGCTTGCCCAGATCGCGGTGATTAAGGAGATCGCCCCCGAGAAACTCCTGCTCACCCGCGCACAGAACAGCGGACAATTGATCGTCACGGCGACGTTAAGCAACGGTGGCGAGCCCGTTACCCACCAAGCGCGGATCATGGTCACGGAGCCCCAGCGTGATCCCTGGATCGCCCGTACCCCGGACAAAAATGAGATGCCGCAGGACGGTCAATTTTATGCGCGCGACGATACCAATGAAGGGACGTTGCATTGCAATGGCGTGCTCGCCGCGGCGGCGGATGAGGTCTTTCTACGGGTTTACGCCGATGAGAAACTCGAGCAGACAAAAACCGCGAAAGTCGGCGAGGACCAAACATATGCGCTCTCCGCGCGGCTCAAGGCGGGGCTCATCAAGTATCGCACGGAGTTTGGCACCCGAACCGCGGGGCGCGAAACCGTGCTGCACACCGCACAGGATCTCGTTTGTGGCGACGCCTATCTGATGGATGGCCAGTCCAACGCGTTGGCGACCGATACCGGCGAGGAGTCTCCTCCCCTCACGCACGAATGGATTCGCAGCTATGCCCATCCGCGACACTACCGCGCAGGCGAAACGCAGAACCTGTGGTGCCGCCCGGTGTGGAAGGCGCGGCAGCAGGAACACCAGGCCGAACTCGGTTGGTGGGGAATGGAACTTGCTAAGCGACTGGTCGAGAGTCAGCAGGTTCCGATCTTCATCGTCAACGGCGCGGTCGGCGGAACGCGAATTGATCAGCACCAGAGGAACGAGGAGAACCCGACGGACCTGGACACGATCTACGGTCGCATGTTGTGGCGCGTACGCGAAGCGCGGCTGACCTCTGGAATTCGCGGTATTCTCTGGCATCAAGGCGAAAACGATCAGGGAGCGGCGGGGCCGGACGGAGGCTATGGCTGGGAAACGTACCAGCGATACTTCGTGGAGATGTCCGCCGCCTGGAAACGAGACTTTCCCAACGTACAACACTACTACGTCTTTCAGATCTATCCCAACGCTTGCAGCATGGGAGGCGGCCACGGCGATATGCTGCGCGAAGTGCAGCGGTCGCTACCTCGCCTGTACTCGAACATGGATGTCCTCTCCACTTTGGGAGTGGAGCCGCCAGGCGGTTGCCACTTTCCACTGGTGGGCTGGGAAAAGTTCGCGAGCCTGGTGCAACCGCTGATCGAACGCGACTTCTACGGCGCAACCGTCACGCGTTCCATCACGTCGCCTAACCTGAAGCGGGCCTATTTCACCAGCGCAGCGAAGAGCGAGATCGCGCTCGAATTTGACCAGCCTGTGGAGTGGGACGATGCGCTCGTCAGCGAGTTTTACCTGGACGACGCGCCAGGGCAAGTCGCTTCGGGAGCGGCGTCTGGCAATGTGCTTACGCTACAGCTCACGAAGGCCTCGGCGGCCAAGCGGATCACCTACCTCAAGGAGCTGTCTTGGAGCCAGCAGCGACTCCTCAAAGGCGCAAACGGCATCGCCGCGCTCACATTCTGCAACGTTCCGATACTTCTCACCGCTAAAGACGAGCCATAGCTGATCGCGCTCTAAGTTGTGTCCCGCCTCGTGCAGTCACGTTCAGCTATAACGTTTGAGTCGCGGAAGTGATGGTCACGACCAATACTGCCCGCGCCCACTTGTAGATCGCCTTGGTCGCGTCGAATTCCGGCCCCGAGGCTAAGAACTCCGCCGTGCCTTTGATCAAAAATCCTGTACCGGGGCCATGCTTGCCTGCCACCTCCCGGCTACCCAAGGTAAGCAACACGTTGCTGTTTGTCGCGATGTTTCCTTCGGTGCGATGCATCGAGCCGACCGGCATCAACAAGCGCTCGTCGTCAGTGATTCGGATGTAACTGTTCCACGAATTGACCATGTGAGGGCCAGCATCACCGAGGGTGGCAATCGCGACAACTCCTTCGTTCTTCAGCACCTCGCGCATTTTTTCGGGAATCAGCATCTTGTCTCCTTTCATTTGCCGGGCATGCGCAGGAAGCGCGTTGCAGTTGCATGAAAATACACTTCTGCGAACGACATTGATTTCAAGAACCGGGCAACTCACGATTCCGTAGGCAACGCTGTGTCATCCGACGATAGCGCCGTCGATCGCCAGTAGGACGAGGACAGCCAACGACAGCCATGATACTGCACGACCCAAAAAATGAATAGGTTGCGCCGCAGGAGTCGCTATGCCACGACTCCATCCGCCTTGTGCGGATGGTGAGCGAGATGTTGTCGCCTTACAGCGTCTCGGCGGGGGTGTTGATGATTTCTGCGCCGTCGAGAAAGCCGATGAGTGTGCGACTGCGATACGGTTGCTGGAGCTTACGCACTGCCTTGGATTCGATCTGCCGCACGCGCTCCCGGGTGACACTGAAGATTTTGCCGACTTCCTCGAGCGTGTAGGAGTAGCCATCGGCCAGACCGTATCGCAAGCGTAGAATCTCTCGCTCGCGATGGTTCAGGCTTTGCATCACTTCTTCAATCCGCACCTTGAGCGCGACTTGATTGTGGTCGTACAACGGATCGTCGTCCCGATAGTCTTCGAGAAACTCGCCAAAGAAACTATCGTCGTGATCGCCGACCGGTTGATCCAGCGACAGGGGCTGGCGCGCCATCTTGAGAATGCACTTGGTGTCATCAATCGAGAGTCCAGCGCGGGCGGCGGTCTCTTCCGCGGAAGGCTCGCGGCCCAGTTCTTGCAGAAGTTCCCGGGTCACGGTGCGAACTTTGCTCATCGTGTCGATCATATGCACTGGCACCCGAATCGTACGGCTTTGGTCGGCAATCGCGCGGGTAATCGCCTGGCGAATCCACCAGGTGGCATACGTGCTGAATTTGTACCCTCGGGCGTATTCGAACTTATCAACCGCCCGCATAAGCCCCGTATTTCCTTCCTGAATCAGGTCGAGGAAGCTGAGCCCGCGGTTGCGATACTTCTTGGCGATAGAAACCACCAGGCGTAAATTGCCCGCGGACAGGTCCCGCTTGGCGGCTTCGTAGTCTTCCTGAAATTCCTCGGTGCGGCGGCAGCGGCGGGCGAGTGTCTTGGGGCTCTCGAAGGTAATCCGCATGAGAAAGCGGAGTTCCGCCAAGAGCTCGCGATGGCTGCGGCCATCGACCACACCCTGACGTTGGGCCAAGGCCACTTGCCGCTTGAGCACCTGGATGCGATCTGAGATTTCTTGGAGCTTCTCGAACAGCGGTTGCAGTTTGTTGTTGCGCAAATTCAATTCTTCAATGAGCCGCACCGCCTTGTTGCGACGATTGACCAACCGCCGCCACGCTTCGGCCCGCTGTGGCCTGGTAAACTTATGGCTGACCGCAATCCGAAAGTCGCGGTAATTGCGGACGAGCAGATGCCGCAGCGTCTTGAGATTCGGCGTCAAGCGCTTCATGATCCGCTTCTTCTCGGCCGTATTCGTCACCGAAACTTCAATCGTGCGGTCCAGTCGCAACTCACCATCGCGCACCTTTTCCAACAGCGCCACCGCCCCTTGCAACATGTAGTCCGTCGCGAGCATGCTGTGGCGATATTTGACGCGGGCTTTTTCGATTACCTTGGCGATGGCGATTTCCTGGTGACGGTTGAGCAAGGGAATCTGCCCCATTTGCATCAAGTACATCCGCACGGGATCATCGATCGTGTCGTGCCCCTCATCCTCGCTGTGCAACTCCTCCTCGCCGTCTATTTCGGAGTCCAAAGCTTCTGAGAATTCTAGTTCATCGTACTTGCTAAAGCGGTTTTGACCGCCGCGGTCGGCGCTGTGTCCGCCATCGTTGGAGACATCCAAATCGTGATCTTGCTCAACGGCTTTGCCGGAGCTACGAGAAGCGGTGCGTGAGGAAGTCGAACGAGAGAGCTTGGCCAAGGTGCGTTCCTCCACGGGCGGTGACTTCGTGTCAGCCGCGAGAGTGGCGGCTAGACGACGTAAGGAGGGGAATGCACAGCCGATGCCAAAGGGATTGAACACCGCGAGAATCGGCGTAAATTACACGCAGAGCGGCAGTTAGCACATGCGGGCCGAATTGCCGCAGGTTCACAATGTTGACACATGTCAACGGGTGCTGTTGCGATCACGAAACATCACGTTCAGAAATCGAAACACGTTGCATGTTGGCAACTAGCGACCTTGCAACCCGGCGATCACTGTTTCCAGGTACACGCGGCAGTGCGATGCCAGGGCGTCGACGCCTTCGGGATCCTGGGGGTACGGCATTAGCGGCGCTGAGATATTCTCACACGCAAGCGGCATTTTTAGTCCGGTGAAGCAGACGTTATCGAGCAGTTTGTAATGATCGATCTCGCCGTAGCCTGGCGCGCAATCCTGATCTTTCGGCCAGTTGCGATGATCCTTCATGCAGAAACTGCGCACCACGTCGGCGCACTTTTGAATATCCGGCAGCGGATCGACATCCAGATAGTCCATCACGTTACCGGCGTCGTAGTTCACTTGAATGCCGGCGTCGTCCACTTCGCGCACAATCTCCGCGCACGCCTGGCCGGTGCCGGTTTCGCCTCCATGCTGCTTGACCACCACCAATACGCCGTGATCGCGAGCGATGGGGCCGAGCTTCTTGAACCGTTCGACCCAAATTTCGCGGTTGCCTCCCTTGGTATGCCCAAACGTCAGCACTTGCGGAATGCCGGCTGCGGCGGCTTGCTGGATGCGCTGCGTCAGCACTTCGAGCCCCCGAGGCGCTTCGGGATAGATGGTCGAAAACATCAGCACAGGCTCAAGCCCCAGGTCGCGACACTTCCGCCCCAGCGCTTTGGCCTTCTCCGGCGGCGCATCTTCCGGCATCACCGGCACGCGTTTGCCGTCTCCAGCTTCGACGTGGCTCGTTCCCCAGGCGACGTACTTGAAGCCCGCGGACTTGATCCCCGTGAGCGCCCTTTGCAGCGGAAACTGGCTGTAGGGGAGCGTCATGCAGGCGAGTTGAAATTCAGTCGGCGGTTGACGTTCTTGCGCCTCGGCGGCGAGAACCCGGCTGGCGGCCGTGGCGGCCAGCGCGAGCGACGTGTGAGCGAGGAAGGAACGGCGCGATTGGGGCGGAAACATGGCGAGGAACTCCAAGCGGGATCGAGTATGCGTCATTGTGCGTGAGGGCCCGCGAATTCGCAACCATTTTGCCGTCGCGATCGCGTGGCGTGAAAATGCTTGACTTTCAGAGCGTTATCGGCGAATCTTGCGGGTGCGCTCCGCTGCCCTGCTCGCCTATGGGATTCACGCCGATGCTGTGCCGCTTGTTGCTCGCGCTGTGCCATGGTTCGTTGCTGCTCGCCGCAAGCCTTGCCTGGGCCGCCGAACCGCTCACGCCGACAGAAACCATTCGCCTCCTGCCAAAGAACGGCCTGGGGAAACTCGAAACCTGGCTCCAGGAAACTGGCCGCGACGATCCCGAGCAAGTCTTCACGGTGAAGGATGGCGTGCTCCGCATTTCCGGCGAGGGGAGCGGCTATGTCGCCACGCCGGAATCTTACCAGGATTATCATCTCACCGTCGAATACAAGTGGGGCGAGGGGCGTTCGAACAAGTCCAAGTACGTGCGCAATTCTGGCGTGCTCCTGCACGCGATTGGCGAGCACGGCAGCGCCGGCGCGTGGATGACGAGCCTGGAAGTTCAGCTTGCCCAGGGTTGTGAAGGGGATTTGATCGTCATTCGCGGCCAAGGCGACGACGGCCGGCCCTACCCGGCGACCATCACCTGCAACACGCGCGTCGAGAGCGATCACCGCACACGGTGGGATCCCCAAGGGAAAGAGACGGTCTATTCCGGCAAGCAGTTTTGGTGGAATAAGCATGACCCGGCGTATGAGGAACTGCTCGATACGCGCGGCCGCTGGGATGTCGCCAGTAGGCTGGGCGACTGGACCAAAGTGGAATGTATCTGTCGCGGCGATCGCGTCACCATCAAGATTAACGATGTGGTCGTCAACGAATGTTACAACGTCCAGCCGGCCGCTGGCCGCATTCTCTTACAGAACGAAGGCTACGAGGTGTTTTTCCGCAATTGGACGCTCGCCCCGCTCGCGAAACAGGAGTAAACCGATGCCCGCCTCTCGCAGAACTTTTCTCGCAGGCTCAACCGCGGCGCTTGGCGCGCTCGCGCTATCGCGTGCCGCCCATGCCGCCGGCAGCGACGTGTTGAAGGTCGGCCTCATCGGTTGCGGCGGTCGCGGCAGTGGCGCGGCTTCGCAAGCCCTGCGGGCCGATCCCCACGTCAAACTATGGGCGATGGGAGATGCGTTCGAGGACCGCCTGCAAAACAGCCTCAAGAGTTTGCAAACGCTCGAAGACGTGAAGGACAAGCTCGACGTCTCGCCGGAACGACAATTCGTCGGCTTCGATGCGTATCAAGATGTCCTCGGCAGCGGCGTCGATGTCGTGTTGCTCGCGACCCCGCCGCAGTTTCGCCCGCTGCATCTCAAAGCCGCGATTGAAGCCGGCAAACACGTCTTTGCCGAGAAGCCGGTCGCGGTGGACGCGCCCGGCGTGAGGAGCGTGCTGGAAACTTGCCGGCTGGCTCAGAAGAAGAACTTATCCGTCGTCTCCGGGCTATGCCTCCGTTATTCGCACGGCTTTCAGGAGCTCATCGGGCGGATTCACGACGGGGCGATTGGCGAAGTGCGGGCCCTCCAGGCGAACGATTATCGCGGGCCGATCTGGATCAAGCCGCGGCAGCCTGATTGGACCGACATGCATTGGCAAATGCGCAACTGGTACTACTTCACCTGGCTCAGTGGGGACTTCAACGTCGAGCAGCACGTTCATTTTCTGGATGTGTGCGCCTGGGTCATGCAAAACAAGTATCCCGCGCGGGCGATTGGGATGGGCGGAAGACAAGTCCGCACCGGGCCAGAGTACGGGAACATCTACGACCATTTCAGCATTACATACACGTACGACGGCGACATTCCCCTCCTCAGCAACACGCGACAAATGGCGAACTGCAAGAACGACATGAGCGCGACGGTGATCGGCTCCAAGGGCGTTGCGCACATTTCTGAGAAGAAGAACGGCCTGACAATCGAATCGCCAGGAAAAGAGCGCTGGGTGTATCGCAGCGACGAGCCTGACGACATTTATCAAACCGAGCACAACGAACTCTTTGCGGGGATTCGCAACAACCAGCCGATCAACAACGGCGAGTATATGGCCCACAGCACGCTGCTGGCGATTCTCGGTCGCGCGGTCGCCTACACGGGGGCGCAAATCACTTGGGATGAAATGGTGAATTCGCAGGAAGATCTCACCCCGCCGGCCTATGCCTGGGGCCCGATCGCGAGCCCGCAGGTGGCGATCCCCGGCGTCACCAGGTTCGTGTAGCGTTGGCCGAAGCCATGCTTCGCAATCTCCATCTCCATCTTCACCCAAGAAATGACATCGCCTCGGAGGCAGGTCCGAGGCGATGTCGCAACAGCCGAGTTCCGCGGCTCGACTGTCGTACAGGGGTCGCAGTTGTGCGCGGCCGGCTAATGATGCACCAGCTTGTCGGCGTCGTCTCCTTCATCCGTCCCGTTATTGGCGATATGACGCCTGCGCGCGGCGCGTGGGTGTTCGGACATCGGCATGTGGACGTCCAGTCCGAGCACCGTCAACTTCAGATTCTTCGCCTCGAAGTCGCGTTCGAGTTCGTGCAGTTTCTCCATCACGGTGTGGTCAACGAGCGTGCAGCCGCTCATGTCGACGACCAGGTTGTTGTCACGCAATAGTCCGTAATTCACAATCTGGCGGCGAAGCAAGATCCAGTTGCTAAACACGGCGGAACGCTCCGCCTTGATCAAGCAGGTATTGTCATCGACTTGTTCGATCGTCAAAAACGGCTTGAAAATGGACGAAATTGGCATGCCGTTGATAAAGTGGATCAACAACTTCACGCCAATGCCGATAAAGATGCCAACCAAGAGATCGGTCGCCAAGATACCGACGATCGTGGCGACGAATACGACTAGTTGCTCGCGACCGATGTGAAACACGTGCATGAACTCACGCGGATGCGCCAAGCGGTAGCCGGTGAAGATCAGCATCGCCGCCAGGCACGCGACGGGGATCAAGTGCAAGAGCGAAGGAACGAGCGCGACAAAGGCGAGCAGGAAGACCGCGTGAAAGAAATCGGAATAACGCGAGGTGGCTCCGTTATCGACGTTCGCCCGACTTCGCACGATTTCCGAAATCATCGGAATCCCGCCGATAAACGCTACCGCCGTATTCGCCACGCCGACGGCGAGCATATCGCGATCGAGATCAGTCTTCCGCTTTTGAGGGTCGAGCAAATCGACCGCCTTCGCGCTGAGCAATGATTCGAGGCTGCCGATCAAGGCGAACATCGCCACCCATTTCCACGCGAGGCCGAGCCGCAGCGCGCTGAAATCGGGGTAGGTGATTCCTTCCATGATATTTTTGGGGACATTTACGAGGTGCGTGACCGGCGAGAGTTCGAACTCCTTCCCCATCACCACATAAGTTTTTACATGCTCATGACCATCGGTATCCTCGCTGGGCAGGCCAATGAACTGGGCCAGCGCAACCGCGATGATCAGCACGATGAGTTGGCTGGGCACTTTTTTCATCCAGCCCTTAGCCACTAGCGGCATGCCGAACATGATGATCAGGCTCACGACGCCGATGAGCGCGATCTCCGGATTGAAACTGGGGATGGCGCCCGGCAGCGCCATGATCAGCTCCAGCGGTTCGAGCGGCTTGCCATGATGAAGCAAGACATCCTTGGGAATGCCGAGGGCCAAGGGAATTTGTTTCGCAATGATGATGACGCCAATGGCGGCGAGCAGGCCATGCACGGCGGATGACGGGAAGAACTCGCCCAACACACCGGTGCGAAAGACGCCGAACAAAATCTGCGCGATGCCAGCGGCGACGCAGACGGCCAGCGTCATGCGAAAGGCCGTCATTCTGATTTCCGCCATGCGGTCTGCGCTGATCTGAGGCGCGTCGGCGGCGGGTGAAGCCGCAGCAGGGGATTCCTGCGCGTGCTCAGTCGCCGCGCCGGTCCCGTTTTCGCTCGGTCCACTGGCTGCGAGTTCACCAGGAGTCGCGCTCGCCGTGGCAGTGGGCGGCGCTGAATCCGGACGAGCGGCCGCTTGTTCCTGATTCACCAACAATCCGGTGAAATCCGTCACACACCCCAAGATAATCACGATGAGACCCGCGGCCGGGCCCTTGATCGTCAATTCGGAGTTGCTGATAAACGTAGTGATGATGCCGCCGGCAATGGCCGTGAAAATGCCAGCGATCGGCGGGCAACCGCTCGCGGCCGAGATGGCCAGGCACAACGGCAGCGCGATCAAGAAGACCATGAAGCCGGAGCGAATATTGCTCAAAATGCTCGCTGAAGAGCTAATCGCCGGCTCCGAGCCTGACATCGGCGCATTCGCCATGCGGCACCTAAACTTTGCGGAAAGAAGCGTTGCGGAATATTTCGAGGGGGCTGTCGCAGGAGGGCTGGGAACGGTCGAAAAACACTAGCGGCGTTCCACTTCCACACTTGTACGTCCGAATTGCCGCCACCACAACGGCCATTTCGGTTACGATTCGTTAAGAAAAGGCAGCGGTAAGTCATGAACTGAGATAGGCTTAAGAAACTGCAAGCTGCATATACGTCGCTAGTCGCGGCAGGGCGTTAGCCGATACAATCTATAATGACGCCGCGTGGGATTTCATTCCATGCTCGGCGCCACGGCTGTTATCTTCTTTAGCGTCGTACGAAAGGACGGGACGCCATGGCTGTCCTGGAGCAAGAAATGAGTCCCGAGATTCAGGCGATGAGCCTGCTGGTCGTCGAAGACGACGCGATCCTTGGCAAAGCGATCCAGCAAGGCCTAACCGAAACCGGCTACGATTGCACCTGGGTCCGCAATGGGCAGAAAGGGCGCGAGCTCGCGCTCGCCCAGCAATACGACGCAATTGTCCTCGACTTGATGCTGCCCGACGTCAGCGGCATGGAGATTCTTCGGGAGATGCGGAGCCACGGCGTGCTGACTCCGGTGCTGGTGCTCACGGCGCTCGGTTCCGTGGACGACCGTGTGACGGGCCTCAATAATGGGGCCGACGACTACCTCATCAAGCCGTTTGCCTTTCCGGAACTCACGGCCCGCCTGGAGGCCGTTTGTCGCCGGGCCAATTCGCGGCCTTCCACGTCGCTGGTCGAGGGACCGCTCAAGCTCGACTTGACCACCCGCCGGGTGACGCGCGAGGGCCAGGAAATCAACCTGACCCCGACCGAGTTCAGCCTCCTCGAGTACCTGATGCGTTATCATGGGCAAGTCGTCACGCGCAAGATGCTCTGCGAACACTTGTGGGAAGCTGACTGGGAAGGGGTGACGAATGTCATCGAGGTCCACATCAATCGCTTGCGGAGCAAGATTGACCGAGATTTTGACCAGCCGCTGATTCATACCGTCCGGGGACGGGGATATGTTCTTCGCGAGTCTTAGAGCCGCCACGCGTTCGCTCCGTTTCCAACTTATGGTGTGGAACGCAGGCGTCGTGCTCTTAACCGCGATCGGCATTTTGCTGGGGGTCCGGGAAGGCTTGCGGTATTCGCTCCTTTCCGAGATGGACCAGGTGCTGCGGCAGGACATCATTGAAATCGGACTCTCCGTTCGTGAAATCTCTCTGGCCCACCTGAGCCATCTGTACGAAGACCTGAACCGCAAGGCGCGCGGGCACGATCAAGATGGTTGGTTCGTGCAAGTTCTGGACCCGCAAGGCAAGGAACTTTTCTCGAGTGAAAATACGCCGGAGCCGCATCCCCAGCGGGCACTATTTCGCGATGGGGAAGCGATTAGTGCGAACGACCAGCGGATGCGTCAGGACACACTCACGACGCTCGATGGCCAGCAGATCCATGTGCGCGTGGGCGCGTCGCTCGATTTTCTCGCCCGGGATATGCAGCGTATTGATGAGCTGTCGTTTTTGATTGTGAGCTTGATGCTCGTCGTGGCGCCGCTGGGGGGCTATTGGCTGGCAGGTCGCGCGACGCGCCCCCTCGCCGAAATCATCCACACCATGGCCCGCCTCCGCCCCACGCAACTCGATGAGCGCCTGAAGCTGCGCAATACTGGCGACGAATTGGATCAACTCTCGCTGACCTTCAACAAATTGCTCGACCGCATCGGTGAATATGTCCAGCAGCATCGCGATTCGCTGGCCAATGCCGCGCACGAACTTCGCACCCCGCTGGCCGCACTGCGGAGTTCGATCGAGGTCTGCCTCAATGAAGAGCGCCCGCCGGAGGAATATCGCGAACTGCTGGCGAATTTGATTGATGAGGGCACGGCGCTCGAAACGCTGGTTAACCAATTGCTCCTCCTCGCCGAGACAGAAGCGGACCGTCTCAAAATCGTGGGAAACTATGTCGAATTGCATACCGTTGTCGAGCGCTGCCTCGACATGTTTCGCGGCGTGGCGGAGTTTCGGCACATCGACCTTGTCACGAGCGATTTACCGGCGGTTTACGTGGAAGGCAATCGGCATCATTTGCGGCAACTGCTGAACAATCTTGTCGACAACGCCATGAAGTTCACGCCGCCTGGGGGACAGGTGACCGTCACGCTCGCGCGCGATGCGGCCCAGCATCAGGTGATCTTGCGCGTGGCGGATACCGGCTTTGGTATCTCTGAACAGGAAGTGCCGCATATCTTCGATCGCTTCTATCGGGGCGATTACTCGCGGCGGCGCGATCAAGAAACGCGCGGCACGGGACTGGGGCTCTGCATTTGCCAGTCGGTCGTGCAAGCACATGGCGGGACGATCGCAGTTGCCAGCACGCCGGGCGAAGGGACCACCTTCACGGTGACGCTGCCACTGCTCGATCATGAATCGCTAGTCGTGGCTCGTGCTCAACAAGCACCCACCCCAGCGGGCGCACCGAAGTAGTTTTAATCCGCGGTTGCTAATTCGCATCCCCCTGCAAGAAACAAAAAAGAGCGCGACCAACCCGAAGGCCAGTCGCGCCCCATCAGCGGGATCGCCTGAATAGCAAAAAAATGTCGCTCGTCCATCCGACGTGCCTCTGTTCCCCTCTTCGCCGTACTTGCAAGCGACACCCCACTAAGAAGCAAGGGCTGTGCCGAAACGGCTCAAACACGAAAGCGAACGCTGCAAGCCACCACGAGATAAAGACTTGCGACACGCACCCCGCGAAGCGTGTGAGCCTTTTCCAGACCTGCGGCTCTCTCAGATTGGGAGAACACGTCTCAATGTGAGACAATTTCTTCCCGTTGGCGCAGGCGGAAGTGATATGATTACCGCGGAGCTTCGATCCCTCGCCCACGTTTGCGTCGATGAACGAACCGCCGGCAAAACAACCTGATTCGCTTCGCCAGAAGGTGAGCGAGCTAAGCGCCGCCGAGCGCGTCTTGCGCGCCGGTGGCGGCGCGAGAGCGAGTGAGCGGCAACATGCCAAAGGTCGGCTCACGGCGCGCGAGCGTCTGGACCGGCTCATTGATCCGGCGTCGTCGCGGCTGGAACTAGGCTTATGGGCAGGCTTCGGCATGTACGACGAGTTCGGCGGCGCTCCGGCGGCGGGGGTGCTGACCGTGCTGGCTGACATCGGTGGGCGACGGCACGTCATCATCGCCAACGACGCCACGGTCAAAGCCGGGGCGTTCTTTCCCGCTACCGCGAAGAAGGTGCTCCGCGCCCAACGCATTGCCTTTCAAAATCGGCTGCCGCTGGTGTATCTCGTCGATTCCGCCGGCGTGTTTCTGCCGCTACAGGAAGACGTCTTCCCCGATGAAGATGACTTCGGCCGCATCTTTCGCAACAACGCCGTCCTATCCGCCGCCGGTATTCCGCAACTGGCCGCGATCATGGGAAGCTGCGTCGCCGGCGGCGGCTATTTGCCCGTCTTGTGCGACAAACTGCTGATGACTGAAGGTTCCGGCTTATTCCTCGCGGGGCCTGCACTGGTCAAAAGCGCGATTGGCCAAGAGGCCTCCAGCGAAGAGCTCGGCGGCGCGACGATGCACGCGACGATCAGCGGCACCATTGACTATCACGAGCCCGACGATGAAACCTGCTTGCGGAAAATCCGCACGCTCATCCAGCAATTGCCGGCCGATCCAGCAACGCCCCCGCTGCCGTTTAGTCGCCGCGAGTCGGTTGCGCCCGCCAGACCGGCCAGCGAGATTTACGACGTCGTCTCCGCGAATCCGCGCCAGGAGTACGAAACCCGCGACGTGCTCAACTGCTTCGTCGATGCCGATTCGTTCATCGAGTACAAGGCGGAATACGGCCAGAGCCTGGTCTGTGGGACCGCGCGGATCGGCGGCTTTCCCGTCGGCCTGGTGGCCAACCAGCATCATCGCATCCGCACGGCCGCAGGCGAGTATCAGTTCGGTGGAGTGCTGTATGTCGATAGCGCCGATAAGGCCGCGCGCTTCGTAATGGCCTGCAATCAAGATTGGTTGCCGCTGATCTTTCTGCAGGACGTCAACGGCTTCATGGTGGGGCGCGATAGCGAGCGGGCCGGTATCATCAAGGCCGGGGCGAAGTTAGTAAGCGCCGTGAGCAACAGTCGCGTGCCCAAGCTCACCGTCATCACCGGCGGTTCCTTTGGCGCCGGCAACTACGCGCTATGCGGCAAGGCGTTCGATCCACGGCTGATCTTTGCCTGGCCCACCGCTCGCTGCGCCGTCATGGGAGGCGAGCAAGCGACGTCGACGCTATTGGAGATCACGCGCGCCAGCTTGGAGCGCCAAGGCCATACCATCGATGCGGCGGAACTGGCTCAACTGCGCGACAAAATCAAAAGCGATTACGAGCGGCAGACCGACGTGTACTACGGCGCGGCGCGGGGCTGGGTCGATGCCGTCATCGCGCCTGACCAGACGCGCGACGTCCTCATCACCGCGCTCGAAGTCGTCACGCGATATGCAGCCGACGAACCGTTCAAGCTCGGTGTGTTTCAAGTCTAATCATCCACCTTCGCCTGCCTATGACACTTCGCGTCGCCAATGGAGCCGGTTTTCTGGGGGACAACTTGGATGCTCCGCGCCGCCTCGTCGAAACGGCCGAGGTGGACGTGCTGACGCTCGAATACCTGGCCGAACTTACGATGTCGATCCTGGCTCGCCAGCGGGAAAAGAATCCGCAAGCCGGCTACGCGCAGGATTTTCGCGCGGTGCTGACGAGCTTGCTCCCGGTGTTGCAAGCTCAGCCACAACTCAAAATCGTCACCAACGCCGGCGGCATGAACCCGTTGGCGTGTGCCGCGGCAGCGGCCAGGTCCTTGGCAAATGCTGGCCTGGGAGATGTGGCCATTGGCGTCATCACAGGCGATGACCTGGCGGCCGAGTTACCGCGGTTAGCGCAACAATGTGCTTTCGAGAATCTGGACACCCAGCAGCCGTTTGCGGAACTGGCGGCGCCGGTCGTCAGCGCCAATGCATATCTCGGTTCGCGGCCGCTCGTGGAAGCACTCGCAGGCGACGCGCGAATTGTCATCACCGGGCGCGTGGCCGACGCGGCCCTCACCGTCGCGCCAGCTATGCACGCGTTCGCAACGGCTAACGACGATTGGGACCGCCTGGCGGCTTTCACGGTCACCGGGCATTTGATCGAATGCGGCGCGCAGGTTACCGGGGGATACTCGACGAACTGGGCCCAGTACGCCGCAAACATGAGCAACATCGGCTACCCCATTGCCGAGATCGAAGCCTCAGGCGAGACCATCATCACCAAGCCCCGCAACAGCGGCGGCGCGGTGAATCGGCGGACGGTGGCCGAGCAACTCACCTACGAAATTGGCGATCCCGCGCATTACTTATCGCCGGATGTGGACGCCGATTTCACGACCGTCACGCTCGCTGACCTGGGCGATGATCGCGTCCGTGTCCGCGGCGCTACAGGTCGCCCCGCTTCGGACAGCTACAAAGTGTCGCTGGCCTATCGGGATGGTTATATGGCCGCCGGCGAGCTATTGGTCACGGGCCATGATGCGAGTAGCAAAGCCCAGGCCTCTGCCGAGTTGGTGCTGGCGCGCGTCCGCGCCGCTGGCTACGAGCTCGCTCGCACACATGTCGAACGACTCGGCGGCGACGGGCAAATCGTGCTTCGTGTAGCGGCGCACGACCCGCGCTGCGAGGCCGTCGAGCGCTTCACCCGCGAGTTCGCCCCACTCATCACGAGCGGCCCCGCCGGGCTGGCTGGCTACGCTGCGGGGCGGCCTGTCGTGCGGCCTGTCTATGCGTATTGGCCGACGCTGGTTCCGAAAGCGCTGGTCGCGCCGGTTGTAGAGGTTCGCCCTGCGCGAGATTGGTTCTAGCCCTCGATTAGGCCGACCTATAATTAGTAACTGCGGCCCACCACCAGGCGACGGATTGCGCAAGCCGCGCCCCTTCCTCGTGATGCGCCTGCTATGTTTGCCGTCCCGCGACCTCCTGGCGACGACTTGTTTTCCGAAGTCGATGCAATCGGCCCGGCAATCTCCGGCGGTCGGCCTGTCGATCCGCCGATCGACACCCCTGTCGCGCCGCCATTGGCCGAGCTCAACGAATCGGTTACGCCGCCACCGTCCGCTGCGCTTCTGCTCGCGCCGCCGACTGAAGCGCCGCCGCGAACTTGGCGCGATTACTTCACCTCACTAAACTTCCGTCAGCGGCTTTCCAGCTTTGCGGCCAGCTTGACGATTCACCTCTCGATCTTGCTGTTGCTCTCGCTGGCATTTTTTGCGACCCGCGAGCAGCCGCTCTTCTCCACCAGCTTGATCACCGTGCGCCCCGTCACGGCTGAAGAACCGCTCACGATGGTGGATCTCTCCGAGCCAACCTACACCCTGCCTGGTGAGGTGACGCCGGAGTTTCAGGAAGCTCTCGACGACGCCCTGCTGCCGGAGCTTCCGGATATCAACGCGCCGCTTGCTAGCGAACCGGAGCCGACCGCCGATTCGCAGCTCACGCCCAGCGATGGCGCGCTACGGGCGGCCGAAACGTTGCCCAAACTCGCAGACAGCGGCGGCGGGCTTGCAGGTCGCAGCAACGAATTTCGCGCCGCGCTCGTCGGTAAACACGGCGGCACGCCTGCGAGCGAAGAGGCGGTCGCCAAGGGATTGCGCTGGCTCGCCGCGCATCAAAACAACAACGGCAGTTGGCACTTCGATCACCGCAGCGCCGTCTGCGACGGGCTTTGCCAGAATCCCGGCACCGCAACCACCACGACCGGCGCCACGGCGATCGCGCTGTTGCCGTTTCTCGGCGCCGGCCATACGCATCTGACCGGCGAGCATCGGGAAGTGGTCAAACGCGGGCTGTATTACTTGCAAAGCCGCATGCGCAGCGCGCCGCAGGGTGGCGACTTCATGGAGGGAACCATGTACGCCCAGGGTCTGACCGCCATCGCGCTTAGCGAAGCTTACGCGATGACCAAGGACAAAGACCTTCGCCCGCACGCACAACAGGCGATCGACTACATCTGTTACGCGCAGCATCCCGCCGGCGGCTGGCGATACTTTCCTGGCCAACCAGGCGATACCACGGTGTTTGGCTGGCAGCTCATGGCGCTCAAGAGCGCCGCGCTCGCCAACCTCGAAGTCCCCTCGCCGGTAATCGAACGCGCCGCCCGCTATCTCGATAGCGTGCAGACCGAGCAAGGCGCTTACTACGGTTACCTCAAAGCCGCGAAGGAGCCGACGCCAACGTCCGTAGGGTTACTCGCCCGCATGTATCTAGGCTGGCCGCGCAAGCAACCGCAGTTGAAAACCGGGACGGACTACCTGGCCAGGCTGGGACCGTCGCCGGAGGATATGTATTTCAATTACTACACGACACAAGTGCTGCACCACTACGGCGGCCCTCAGTGGGATCAGTGGAACCAGCAAATGCGTGACTACCTTGTGGAGTCGCAAGTCCGCCACGGGCACGAACATGGCAGTTGGTTCTTTCCCGACGAACACGCCCTGGCCGGCGGGCGATTGTACACGACGGCAATGTGCGTCATGATCCTCGAAGTGTACTACCGCCACCTGCCGCTCTACGGCGCCCGCTCCATCGACGAAGGATTTTGAGTCGTCAACTCGGTTCGCAGGCGTGAGCGCTACTGGCTACTTTGCATCATTACGTCCGCAGCTATGTCCGTCATCCCCGTCATCGATCTGCAACAAGGCGTGGTCGTCCGCGGCGTGGCCGGACAGCGCGCGCTCTATCGCCCCGTCGTGAGCCAACTTTCCAACGACGCAACTCCCGCCGCGATTGCGCAAAGCCTGGCGCGCGCGTTCGACTTTCACACCGCCTATGTCGCCGATCTCGACGCGATCGCCGGCGCGGAGCCGAATTGGGACGCTTACGAGGCGATTCACCACGCCGGTCTGTCCCTCTGGGTCGATGCCGGTCTGGGGACGGTGGAGTGCGCGCAGCGTTTCCTTGCGCATCCGCGCTGCTCATGCTGCGGCATCGTACAGTTCGTGCTCGGTTTGGAATCGCTGGCCGATCCGGCGATGCTGCCGACTCTGCTGGAAATGTTCAAGCCCGCGCGGGTGATTTTTAGCTTGGATTTATCACACGGCCGACCGCTTACTCCCTTTGCCGTTTGGCGCGAGCGTAGCGCGCGGGACATCGCCGCGGAGCTCGTGGCCGCCGGCGTGCAGTCGCTGCTTGTGCTCGATTTGGCCGCCGTCGGCGTGCAACGTGGTCCCGCGACGCTCGAACTAGGTCGAGCGCTCCGCGCTGACTTCCCGCAACTGCGCTTGAGCGGCGGCGGCGGAGTGCGTCATGCCGCGGATGTAGCGCGCCTGGCAAGCGCAGGCTACAGCGACGTCCTCGTCGCCTCGGCGCTACACGACGGCCGCCTGACCGCCGAGCACCTGGCAATCAATCGTCCTCGTTCATCTTCTGCATGACGAGGTAGCCAATGCCGCCCAGCAGAATGCCGCCGACGCCGACGCTGCGGAGGATCGTTTTCCACCAGTCGCGCCACCCGATCGCCTCATCTCGCAACTGCTTTTGCTCGTTCCAGGCAGTTTTGGCCGCGGCGAGCTCTTCATCGCTCACTTGGTGCTTGGCGTCCACGTGATTGTCGGCGTGGGCGTGACGAATAGACTGCGCGCCGTGCTGATGCGAAATCTGATGCAACTCGGCGGCTTTGGTCGCGAACTGCACCGCTTGCTCCTCCGACCATGAAGCTTGATCCCCTACCGAGCCGGACCAAACCCACGACGCCATGAGAAACATCAGCCCCACGGCACACATCACTAAGCAGACGGGACCATACTTCATGACACGATTCTCCCTTTCGAGACGCCGGACTTAGCGCAGCACCTTGTCGAGTTCAACCACGTGCCCGTCGTTGATGCTGATGAGATAAGCCATGGTGATTTCATCGACCTGGTCATTGGCAAAGCGAACCGATCCATCCATCAGCGCGATGTGCACCCCGCCAGGATGATTGCTCCGCGGCGCCGCGGAGAGATATCGCATGGCGCCGTCTCCATAGGTGTTGCACGGCATCTTTGCCAACTGCGCGCCGGCCAGGTCGGTGCAACTGTAGAGCATATCCGCGTTGGGGCCTTGATTGTTGGGGGGCTGGGTCTGCGTCAAACTCGCTGACAGGTAGGTGAAGTTCGATCCCGTCGAGCCGCCGTGGTGCATATCGAACGCGAGCAAACTCGCGCCCGACCAAGGAAGCGCCCACACGCCCCGTTGATCTTGCTCGTTCGCCCGCACCCGGACTTCACTGCACACCACGGTATTCGTTAGCCCGTCGCGAATATCGCGAGGTTCCTGGCCGCGGCCGGCAATGAGCGCGCCGGGAAACTCGTCCATCAAGTCGGTGTGAAACGGCGAACAATAGGCTGCGTAATTCCCCTTGGCGAAACGCTTGCCGCTGGTCAGCGCGCTATCAACCAGGTACTTCCCCTTTGCGCCATCGCTCGGGCAGACATAGGGAGCGATAAACGTCGCTTGCGGATCGTTCGCCTGTTGCAGCACCGTGTTCTTGAAATCGAACTGGTCATAGAGCGTCTGCTGCTCGATCTGCGGGAGGATCATCACCATCCAGCTATACATCTGGCCGCTGCGCAGGTCCGTCGAGTTCTGCACGATCGCAGCCGCGGGATAGACCTTAAGGCTATTCTCGTAGGTGTGAATGGCCAACGCGAGTTGCTTGAGATTGTTCTTGCATTGCATCATCCGCGCCGCTTCGCGCGCCGCCTGCACGGCCGGCAGCAAGAGCGAAACGAGCACGCCGATGATCGCAATGACCACTAGCAACTCAACCAGCGTAAACCCCCGAGGGCGGCGAGCGTCGTGCATCGAATGGGGCCCCTACCTTCCATCTGCAAGCGCCGGAGGCGCTGCGACGGACAAACCTAACAAACTTCGCGCGGTTGCTAGCTCATTGCCGCCGAGGCCTGGCCAGCCGAGGCGACAAACAACCACAGACGAACTTTGCGGTCGGAAAAGAAGTCTCTGAAAAGTTGAAGCTGTCATTGAACCGCTTTCGGAATGCAATTTCAAGCATTTCGCGCATCAAATTTGTGCTCTGCCCCAGAATGGCCGTCCTGTTCGGTCGTAAACGGTGGAACTCTTACACGCGGCGTGGAAGAATTTACCACCCCACCCCAGTTGGCTGGTTACTTAACGGCCGGAAGCAGCGGCAACTCAAATCTCCTAACTGATTACGCCACAAGATGTTACTGCTGCTAGCTGGCGGGCTGCGGGCACGCCTGGCAGTCGCGATGGCACGCAACATGCTTATGCGTAGGTTGTCGAACCTCTCCCCGCAGGTTTGTTTCCCAACCGAAGACATGGAAGTCTGCTCATGACCCGCACAATGCTCGCTTGCTCGCTCCTGTTCTTGTTCACCGCACCCGCGTTCGCCCAAGCTCCGGCGACCGCCAACCCCGCGCCCGCGGGAACGCAGATCGCCTTGATCGACATGGGCCACATCTTCAAGAACCACGCCGCCTACAACGTCAAGCGGGACGCCATCAAGGCCAAAGGCAAACTCCTCACGGACGCTGTCGCGCAGCAACGCCAGCAACTGACCGCCGGCAACGAGAAGCTCAAGCAGTTCCAGGCCGGCTCGCTGGAATACAAACAGCTCGAAGCCCAACTCACGCAACAAGCCTCGGACTTTCAGGTTCAAAACGAACTCAAACGCCGCGAGCTGATGCTCGAAGAAGTCAGAATCTCCTACGAGACTTACCAGGAAGTTCAGGCGGCGGTTGAAAAATTCGCGGTGCAATACAACATCCAACTCGTGATTCGCTACGACCGCGACAAGATGGACCCGACCGATCCCGAATCGATTCGCCGCGGCGTACTCAATCCGGTGATCCAACACGCAGGTCTGGACATCACCGACCACGTGCTCAAGCTCTGCAACCAGGTCGCCAGCGGCGGCGGTGGTTTGCCACGCTAAGCAACCAGCAGCCTCTCCAAGGATTGCAATCGTTAAACAAGAGCCGTAGCGCACATAAACGTTCGCTACGGCCATTTCGGTTGACGCTTCTCCAAAAACGCCGCCAGGCCCTCTTCAGCGGCTTCGGTGGTGCGTGCGGTCGCGCTCGCGGCGGCGCCGGCGGAGAGGAGCGTGAACAAGTGCTCGCCAATCGTTTCGTTCAACATCCGCTTAGTGAGTTGCAGCGCTTGCGGGGCACATGTCGCTAGTTCGGCGGCGAGGGCGTGAGCGCGAGCCCAGAGCGCGTCGTGTTCAACAACTTCATGCACCAACCCCACGCGCTCGGCTTCGATCGCATCCATCGTCGCGGCCGTGAACAGCAACTTCGCCGCATAACTGCCGCCAAGCCGAAACGCCAAGAGCGGCGACACAATCCCGGCGACCAATCCCCGCTTGGGTTCCGGCAGTCCAAACTTGGCGCACGGCGCCGCGAGCACCAGATCACAACCGAGCACGAGTCCCATGCCGCCGGCAATGGCGGGACCGTTCACGGCCGCGATGATCGGCTTAGGAAACCGCAGCATGGTTTCCAGCACATCCCGATACAGGTCCGCATCGTAATGCCACATTTCGCTGGCGTTGTCCGACTTGGCGGTCGCCTGCATTTCGGCCAGGTCCATGCCGGCGCAAAACGCACTTCCGGCCCCGGTCACAATCACGGCGCGCACGTGTTTCTCTTGATGCAAATCGCCCAAGGCCTGGCGAAATTCTTCCAACACTTGCCGCGTGAGCGCGTTGCGCTTCTCTGGCCGTGAAAGAATGATGGTGCCGCTGGGGACATGCTTCTTGACGACAATGACCGCAGACATGAATGGAACTCGGTTTGAGAAATGGGATCGCGCGCGTCGCATTTTACCGCGCCGCGAAGCACGCTGAAAACACCTTCACTCGGCCGCTGGTTCAGCGGCCCACTCGCTCGCAAGAGCTTGGGCCACGAGCGGGCGAAGCCGCTCTTCCAGCAACGTCTCCCCACTGAGGATTTCCAGGCCAATGGAGACCGCCCACAACGCGCGCGTCCCCAGTTTCGGCGCCGCCAACTTGACCAGGTCTTTGCACGTGCAGAGCACCGCGCTCACGTCGAGTTCCCTCGCCCATTGGCTGAGCGACGCGACATCCGCCTCGGTGTAGGCGTGATGATCGGGGAATTCGCGCAGCGCGACGACCTCGCAACCGCAGCGGGCCAGCGTCTGCCGGAAGCCGGCCGGATTGCCGATGCCACAGAAAGCGGCCACGCGCTGGTTCGCGAAGGTATCCAGCGGTGCGAGTGTTCCGGTCGAAGCTAGATAGCTTTGCGGGGCGTGCGCCGCCTCCACCCAGACGGCGCCCGGCTGAATGGTTTCAATCCGCTCGCGAATCGCCCCCCGCTGCTTCGCTTCCAAGCAATCCGCGCGGGTAAGAACGATGACATCCGCCCGACGGAAACCGGCGAGCGGCTCGCGCAGTGTGCCGCGCGGCAGCAGATGCTCAAAGCCAAACGGCTCGAGCGCATCGACCAGCACGATATCCAAATCGCGCGCGATCCGCCGATGCTGAAAGGCGTCGTCGAGCAGAATCAGTTGCGTCTCGAGTTCTTCAATGGCGATCCGCGCCGCCGCGACCCGATCGGGATTCTGCACGTGCGGCACGTCAGGGAGTTTTTGCTCGAGTTCGAGCGCTTCATCGTTCGCGCCCCCCTGCTCCGCCCCGTAGCCGCGGCTCACAATCGAGACCCGCACTGCACGCGCGCGAAACCAACGGGCGAGCCACTCGACCAGCGGCGTCTTGCCGGTGCCGCCGACCGTCAGGTTGCCCACGCTGATCACCGGCACGGCGACGCGCTCGACTTGTCGGCGACCGCTATCGAACTGCCAATTGCGCAAGGCGACGCCCAGGGCGTAGGGCCATTCCGCAAGTTGCAGCAAAACCCGTTTGCCGGTCGCCGCGACGCCGCGCGTGCGGCCGCTCACTAAATCGCGAAACTCGGCAGGATTGATGTGCATGGCCGCTGCCCACTTCCCGCCGAAGAGAGCCGTGAGAGGAAAGCACGAATTCCACGCACCCACAAGTATACGCACTCGCGCATAACTTGTCAATACATATTTACGAAATACGCCAAAAACAATTACTCGCGTAGAGCCATGCGCCGGGCGAGCGAGTCCCCTGCGGAACAACTGCGGGCGCTCGCGTCTCGCGAACTACTTCATCTTGTCGCAGATCGCTTGCGCCATCTCGCGCGTGCCGACCGCCGTCGGATCGTTCCGGTCGAGCTTGAGATCGTACGTGACGTTCTTCCCTTCCTTGATGACCGCGGCGACGGCCCCTTCGAGTTTCTCAGCCGCGGCCGTTTCCCCCAGGTGGTGGAGCATCAACATGCCGGAGAGAATCAACGCCGTCGGATTGACCTTGTTCTGCCCCTTGTACTTGGGCGCTGAACCGTGGGTCGCTTCAAACACCGCGCCGTTGGGACCGATGTTCGCCCCCGGCGCCACGCCTAACCCGCCGACAATGCCTGCGCCCACGTCGCTCACGATATCGCCATACAGGTTTTGCAGCACGAGCACGTCGTAGAGTTCCGGCTTCTGCACGAGTTGCATGCACATATTGTCGACGATCCGCTCTTCGAACTCGATCGTCGGATACTCCTTGGCGACTTTGGTGGCGGTCGCCAGCCAGAGGCCGTCCGTGTACTTCATGATGTTCGCTTTGTGGACGCAGGTGACCTTCTTGCGGCCGTTGTCCCGGGCGTAGTCGAACGCACAGCGGACGATCCGCTCGCTGCCGCTGATGCTGATCGGCTTGATCGAAACGCCGGTCTCGTCCCCCTTGGTCTTGATCTTCTTGTCGCCAATCTTGTTGATGAACTCGATCAGCTCCGTCGTCGCCGGCTTGCCTGCCTCGAATTCGACGCCGGCGTAGAGGTCTTCCGTGTTCTCGCGGACGATGACGATATCGACCTTCACGTCGCTATAGTACGAGCGAACCCCTTCGTACTGCTTGCAGGGGCGAATGCAGGCAAACAGGCCAAGTTCCTGCCGCAGATGGACGTTGATGCTGCGAAAACCGGTCCCGACTGGGGTGGTGATCGGGGCCTTGAGGGCGCAGCGGGTGCGGCGCACGCTGTCCAGCACGCCATCAGGCAGCGGCGTGCCGGTCCGCTCCATCACATCGACGCCAGCCTCTTGCACGTCCCAATTGATCTTAACGCCGGTCGCATCCACGCACCGCCTGGCGGCCTCGGCCAGTTCAGGCCCCGTGCCGTCGCCGGTAATGAGGGTCACATCGTGAGCCATAACTTGGTTGCTCCTGTCCGTTTACAAAGCAGGTAGCGCTGGGCGGTGGTCGCACCAAGGCGTTACCTGCAAGGAAGTTAGCTGGACTCGTGAGGGTAACAGGCGACGGCCAGATCGTCAACGACGGGGGGCACAGATGTTGGTGCAGCCGACTCCAGAGGATAGAATTAGCAGTGGTAAGGAGAAAACAATGTCCACGACCAGCGAACTGCAGCAGTTTTATGAATTTCTCGGCCAGCAACTGCGCGCCGGAAGCGCGGAAATTTCGCCGGAACAGGCAGTGGATATCTGGCGCATGCAACAGCCACCCTCGGAAGACCTGCTCGCGATTCAAGAAGCGCTAGATGACATGGAGCGCGGCGATACTGGGATTCCATTCGAAGAGTTTGACCAGGAGTTCCGCGCGCGGCATGGAATTTCAAACGATTAAAGATGCGCTACCTCGTCAAAACACTTGACGCAGCAACCGAGGACATCAAGGGCATTCACGAATGGCTGGCTCGCCGCTCGCTGTCCGGGGCCGAGTCCTGGTATCGGACGCTCGCGCGTGCCATTGGCGAGTTGGCAGTTGCCCCAGACCGTCACCCACTGGCGCCTGAGGCCGCAAGTTCGCCTCGGCAAATTCGACAGGTACTGTTTCACACGACTCAAGGCAACAAGTATCGTCTTCTATTCACTATCGTAGATGACGAAGTCAGGGTGTTGCGAGTACGCGGGCCTGGCCAGCCGCCGCTGCGCAGGAAAGACTTCTTGAACTAATGCCTCCAATATCTTGCTGGACGCAACACAGGGAGTATGAAATGCCCACCACGAGTGAACTACAACAGTTTTACGAATTTCTCGGCGAACGCCTGCGCGAAGGTGTTACGGACCTTTCACCCGAGGAGGCGCTGGAATTGTGGCGCGACGAAGATTCTGCCTCGGATGAGATTGATCCGGAAGCCGTGCGTGCAATTGAAGAGGCGATTGAAGGCGTGCGACAGGGCAAGCCGTGCAAAACTTTGGATGAGTTCGAACGCGACTTTCGTGCGGTACGGAAGAACCAGTACGAATTGCAACCCAACCCGGATGATCTGGAAGCAATCAGAATTGCGCTCCAGGGAGTTCGCGAAGGCAAGCCGCGCACGCCTTATGCTGAGTTCGACCGCGAGTTCCGTGAAGAACATGGACTGCCGCCGGCATGACGCGACTTCCTCTTCGATGTACGGATGAAGCCAACGAGAAGCACAATGCGGCCGCTTTCTCGGCGAGTGCTGGATACAGTTCTGTGCCACCAAAAGTCATCTGCGGCTGTGCGAGCGCTGATTCGGCGAGTCCCAGGTTGCGGGTTCCATCGGCGCCACCGGATTGCGCGATGATCCGGCGGTGGAGTTCGATCAGTTCCCCGAGCGTTAGATAGCGCATCATGCCAATCGCTTGCATAGCTCGGCGTTCTTCTTGAGCACACGTGTTGCGGCACGCTCGAACTCGTGATCCGGCTTGGCAAGCAGATCATTGATTGCGGCCTTGGCAAGATCGTTTACGGAGACGTTCAGCCGCTGCGCAGCCTCCCGCAGTCGCAGTATCTGCTGCTCATCGAGTTCGAGATTTAGTGTCATATTGAATCGAGCCCTGATTTGAAGGACGAACAAGGCGATATGCAGCGCTATTCACGTAACGCCACCATTCGCCTCTACAACACCGGACCCACCCACCACGGTACAAACTCTTCGTCCCCATAACCGTGTTGCTCACTCTTCGTCTTCTCCCCGCTGGCGACGCGGAGGATGGTTTCGAAGATTTCGTGGCCGACTTGTTGCACGGTCTTGCCGGCCGAGAGGATCTCGCCGGCGTTGATGTCCATGTCGTCCTGCATCCGCTCGTACATCGGCGTGTTGGTGGCGACTTTGATCGACGGCGTTGGCTTGCAGCCAAAACAACTGCCGCGGCCGGTGGTGAAGACGACGACGTTGGCGCCGCCGGCGACGAGTCCCGTGACGCTCGGTGCATCGAGGCCCGGCGTATCCATCACGACGAGCCCTTTGGCCGTCATCTCCTCCGAATACTCGTACACATCCACGAGCGCCGACGAGCCGGCCTTGGCCACCGCGCCGAGCGACTTCTCGGCGATGGTCGTCAGGCCCCCTTCTTTATTCCCTAGCGACGGATTGTTGTCGAACGTCTGGCCAAACAGCCCGGCGTACCAATGCCACCACTTGATGCGCTCCAGCAGTTTATCCGCGACTTCGACCGAGACCGCACGCCGCGTGAGCAAATGCTCCGCGCCATAAATCTCCGTCGTCTCCGCGAGCGCCGCGGTGCCCCCGGCGGCGATGAGCAGATCGCTGGCGACGCCAAGCGCGGGGTTCGCGGTGATGCCGCTGTTGCCGTCGCTGCCGCCGCAGTTGAGCCCCAGCACGATTTGGCTCGCGGGGATCGCTTGCCGCCGGACATCGTTGACCCGCGGCAGCAGCTCGCCGATGCGACGAATGCCGGCTTCAATCGTCGCCGTCGTGCCGCCGAGGTCTTGCATCGACATCACCGGCAGCGGGCTAGAGTCGGGGACGCCGTTGATCTGCACGAGCCGCTGGCTCTCCAGGATGTACGCGGGGGTCGAAGTCTCGCAGCCCAGACCGACGACCAGAAAGCCGCCGACATTGGGATGCTTCGCCATCCCGCCGAGCGTCCGCGCGAGCATTCGATGCTTGAGGCCGCCGTACTCCATCCCGCAGCCATCCCCATGCGTGAACGCGACGACCCCATCGACGTTTGGATAGTCCTTGAGAATCGACTGATCGAACCGCCGCGCGATCGCCTTGCAGACCGTGGCCGAGCAGTTCACCGACGAGACCAGGGCCAGATAGTTCCGCGTCCCCGCCTTGCCGCTCGCCCGCTGGTAGCCTTGAAACGTGCGTCCCTCCAAGGGCGTTGGAGGTGGTGGAATCTCCGTCGCGCTAGCCGGGTCGCGGGCGAAGTCGCTTAGCACCACATTGTGCGAATGCACCCACTCGCCGGGGGCGATTTCGTGAGCCGCGAAACCGATCACCTGACCGTACTTGCGAATCGGCTCCCCCACGCGAATCGTGACAAGCGCGATCTTATGGCCCAGCCGCACCGCTTCGCGCAGCTTGACCTGATGCTCGCCGGCGGCAATCGCTTGCCCCGGCTCCAAGAGCCGCGCCGCAACACAAATGTTGTCGGCAGGATGGAGGAAAATCGTCTCCGTCGCGCGTGACATGGATGTCTCGATCCGCAAACAATGGCCAGAAGCTGCGTCCCAACAATAGGGGCGATTCTAGCATGAATCCGCCGGTTCGCCTTCCGGCAACAGTGGATGGCGAAAAGGACGACGCCCGCCCCGATCGGTCAGACAACGTCTCCCGCTTTGCGAGCCCCGCCGCGGAGACTTCGACGACCGCGCACCCATGCGCAAAAAGTCCCCAGCCGCAACGCCAACTCCACCCCTTTGGGGCAAATTATTAGCGGTGTTTGCGCAACACCATTCGTCGTAAACTGTTTATAGAAAACAAGTTACTGCAAATCCGTCTCGATCGCAACGAAGAGCTATTAGTAAGCGTGCAACCCATAAGGGTGGTTTTTAACCCCAACTAACGGGGACAGCAAAACCCTCAAAGAGACTACACAACGAGAACCCTACGAGCGGCTTCCGAATCGAGTTCGCTCAGAATGATCAAAATGATTCGCGGCAAGAACCCCACCTTTGACGGCCATTATTAGCGCCGCGCGCACCATGCAACATCATCATGGCGCTCCAAACCGCCGGCATCCGTCAATACCGCCGCATTTCCCAGGCTTAACACAACCGTGGTTTGAGGCTACGATTTCGCTCGCGCGGCTCCTACATCGGCGGGAAGCTGAAGTTGGGATTGGGCTGCCGGGCAGGCGGAGGTGGACCAGCGGGGCCGTCTTTCTCCAGGTCGCGCAGGGCATCGACCCCGAAGCCTTCGCTCCCGCCGCCGGTCCGCTCGGTGATGACTTCCGTCCGACCGAGGTGAATCCGATGGAACTCGTCATCCGAGATGATGTAGTACCACGGGGCGAAGCGGGCATTGAGCTCGCGAACCTTGTTCTCCGCCTTGGTGCGACGCTCCTTGTATTCATCCAGCTTGCGCTGATTGTCGCGCTCGATCCGCTTCCGCTTGAGCTCGAAGTCAGCGTCCGCCGTGGGAGGCGCATCCGCAGGCGCTGCGTCTGTTGGTGCTGCATCGGTAGCGGCAGGCGTTTCTTCCGTCGCCGCCGGCGCATCCGCAGGCGGCGCATCTTCCCCAGCCTCTTTCTCGCCGGTCCCTTCGTCCCCCTCTGAGTCTCCACTGGCAGCAGGCGCGGCTGCTTCAGGCGCTGGCGCATCCGGTGCTGGTGCTGCGGGAACATCGGCCTTCTCTGGCAACGGTTCGAGTGCCGGCGGCGTCAGGCGGCTTTCGTCCAAACGGGCGCTGACGAACAAGTATCGCCGCAGCTTGCCGGCGTTCTCCCCTTCTTCCACGCCAGCGTTGTTGCCGAAGCGGAGCACGTACTCCACGCCGTCCTTCATGCCGATGTTGACCTCGCCGTTGCTCCCTAAGAACTCGACTCTCTTCCCCACTGGCTGCGGAAAGAAACCGAGGCTCGTCAGCGAGTCACGAATCTCGGCGTTGAGCAGCGCTTCCTGGTCCACCGACAAGTCGCCGCCGAGTCCCTTAGGCTTGGCTTCGGCATCGATGATCTGCAAGTTGTCGATCGCGGACTTCAAATCGTCGAGCTTCTGCTTGTTCAATTCTTCGTCCGGCTGCAACCCGGTCGCCACCGGCTTGCCGCGCTGGAACTGCGTCATTTTGTCCAGCACCCAACTGTTGGCGTCCGCATCCCAGCCCACGGTCATCTCCAGACGGGGATCAAACTTGGCGGAGACGCCGCGGCCGTCCTGTTGCAAAATGAACTGGTAATCCTTGATGTTCACCCGGTCGATATCCCAGGGGCTGACCTTGAGCAAGTCTTTCTCGATCCAGTCGCTGAAGTTCGTCGAAAGCTGGTCGACATTCAGCTTCACCACATAGATCGGGTCTTGCCCCGCCTTGCGCACGAAGCGCTGCTCGGTATTCCCCTGGACCGGCTTGCCGATGATGAGTTGCGTAAGATTCTGCCCTTTCTTGTCCTTGATCGTCACCATCATGCCGAAGCTTTTGCCCCCGGCGTCGAGGCGCGACTTCTCTGGTTGCACCACGCCGTATAGCTCTTGGTCGGTCGGCAGTTCGCTCGCAATGTCGATCACTTCCAGGCCGATCAAGCTATTGGCCGCCGCGGCCATTTGTGCGGAGGCATCGGCCGGATAACCGCCGTGCGAGGGAATCACCCATAGCCCGCGCGCATTGCGCTCGACGTCGAAGGTGGAAATCTTCCCGCGTTCTTCGTCCACCTTGACGATTTCCAGCGACGCGGCGTCCTGGGGATCGGTGAAGTCGGGATACAGCGGTTGATTCGCCTGCACGCCGCCGCTGTCGTTACCGCGCGGCAAATTAATAATCACCGCTGCCGCGGTCAGCACCAGCGCGACGCCGACAAAAAACGTCGTTTTCAAATTCTCGGTCATAAATCTCACTCACTCCCAGGCGGAGGAACAGGCTGTTTGCTGTGATCGAAAGGGACTAAGGACTAACGCAAGCGGTCGCGAGAAACACCTTCCCGCTCGCGCAACCGGCGGCGGGCGAAAACCACCAGGCCCACCAACAGCGGCGGCAGCACCGGCAGCACGACAGCCCAAGCTTTGAATTCGTTTTGAATGCGCTGAATACTCTGCTGGAAATCGCGGCGCGTCTTCTCAACATCCTTCTCACGTTTGGCTTGCAAACGACGGCTTTCCTTCTCGAGTTCTTCCTGGGCCTTCTTGCGCTGCTCTTCGAGCTGCGTGGTGATGCCGGTGTAATCCTCGAGCGTGATCGCTTCGCCGCGGTCTTGTTTTTCTTGAATGGCCTTCTGCCGCTCCTCGAATTCCTTGTACTGCTTCTCGCTCAGTTCCTTGGCCTTCTTCAGGGCCTCCTCGAACTCGGTGTTGAACTGTTCATTTCGCGCCTTTTCATCCTCGCGGATGCGTTGCGTCTCTTGTTCCACCAGTTGCAGCGTGCTGTAGTGCAGTTTGCGGCTGCGAATCGGAATGAACCGCTCGTCGCCTGCGAGGGAGTCGAGAACATTCAGGACGAACGTGACGTTATCGAAGCGGAAAGGCAACCGCTCATCACGGCGCTGACGAATGCTGACAAACTCATCCGACAGGCAATCGATATCGCTGACGTAGACGACATGCATGCCGTCGCGCTGCTTCTTGTCCGCTGCCGCGTCTTTTGATTTATCCTTGGACTTTCCTGCGTCCGCGGCTTTTTCGTCCGCAGATTTTTCGTCTGCGGATTTGTCGTCGGCCATCTTTTGCGGCTCGTTTTGCTTGTTCTTGCCCTGAATACGGGCGGCGATGATCTTTTCGCCGGAGACCGGGCCGCGATCCTGCTTGAGCTTGTTCAAATCGCCCCGGTTTTCCATGAACTTGTTGAACGGATAGGCGCCGGAGATTGCGCCATTGGTCACGCAGAGCTTTTCAAAATCCAGTCCCGTTCCCGTGACGCGCTTGATGCCGCCGGGGAACGGATACAAGACTTCCTCAAGTCCCGACACGGCGGGGTCCGTCGTGGAGAAGCCATCGACCGCCGCTTCGCCATTGGGGCTGGGAACCTTGTTGCAAACATAGACGAACTCCGGCCCCATGTAGGAAAAGCCGAGTTGCGGATACGGGTTGTACTCTTGCCAGACGATTTCCGGCTCGTAGAGCGGGTTAAGGCCACGATCGCCCAGCACGGCAAGCCCCAGCGCATCCCAGAGCACGGAGATATTGCATTTCTCCGGCGGCGGTCCCCCCATTCCCATCATCCCTTGCGGCGGCTTGGGCATGCCGGTCGGTGTGGCGCGCAGAAAGACGGGCATCGGGTCTTCGAAAATTGCGGTCGGCACGCCCGCCTCGATCGCCGCCAGGACGTTCGGCATCTGCTGCGGGGTGAGCGACGACGGCTGCACCAAGAGCAACACATCGAACTTCTCGGTATCGATAGGCCCGTTGGGATCGACCTCTTCCACGGTGTATTGCTGCTCGAGTTCGCCGATGATCGCGCGCTTGGGAATGCTCTGCGGCGACATGCCGCTGAACGTCATGCCCCCCATCATGTTCGCATCGGTCTGCACCACGCCAATGGTATACCGCTCGCCGCGGGCGACCGTGGCGATGGAGCGGACTAGTTCATACTCGATGGGGATGCCGGTATCGAAGAACGGCGTGACGACCTTCTCCAAACCACAGCTAAACGCCGCCCCCATAATGACGGAGTCATCCTTGAACGTGCCGCGCGACTCGGTGTTCACGCGCTGCGACTTGATGCCATAGCGCTCCTCCGCCTGCTGCGCGGCGTCGCCGAAGGGGTCGATATTGTCGTTAATCACCACTTCGACCTGCTTGCCGCCGAGGCTTTGAAACTCCTTGAGGAGCGAGATCAGCTCATGGCGGGTCTGCATATATTCATCGGGCAAGTTGGCGCTGATGTAGGCTTCGATGCGCACGGGGTGATCGGCATCGAGATTCTTCATCAGCTTGCGCGTGGCCGGACTGAGCGACGCGACCTGCCCCTTGGTGGTGTCGAAGCGGACCAGATCAAAATTGGAGAAGACCACGTTCGCGCTCAGCGCGACGACGATCAAACAGAGCGCCCGCACCAGGTAATGCCCCAGCATCGAGTGCCCATCCCGCCCGCCGAGCCAATGCCGTCGCCCCACGAGCACCATGCTGAGATAGATGCCGACGACCACGAGCAGCAGGAAGTACATCACGCCGGAAAAGCTGATGACGCCGCGGCCGAAATCATCGAAGTTCGCGGCCAGGCTCCAGTGCTTGACGCGGTCCACCCAGCGGTTGCTGGAAATCAACCAATCGGCCTTGGCCGCCATGACCAGCGGCACGTTGAACAACACACCCAGCACGAAGCCGACCGTGAGGTTACTCGTTAAGAACGAAGCCACCATGCCGATCGACAGCATCGCCAGGCCAATCAGCCAGTAACCGAGGTACGTGGTGAACAGCAGGCCCACGTCAAAATCGCCCAGCGTGAGCGCCACGAGCACGGCCGAGTTCGAGAGTTGCGAGAACAACAGCGAGGCGGTGAAGATCGCCGCTGCCGCGAGATACTTGCCGACGACAATATCGAAGTCGTCCGCCGGTAACGTGAGCAACAGTTCGTCCGTGCCTTGCCGCCGTTCTTCCGCCCAGATGCTCATGGTGATGGTCGGAATGTAGAGCAGCATCAGCAGCGGGAGCCACTTGTTGAGCTGGTCGAGATTCGCGAGGTTCGCGCTGAAGAACTCGTGCGGCACAAAGGCCGCGATCGTGGTTACGAGCACGAACAAGCACAAAAACACGTAGCCGCTGGGGTTACTGAAGTACGCCAGAAAATTCCGCTTCATCACGGCGAACGCGGCGCGCTTGAACAACATCAGAGGCGACAGCGCGAGGGCCAAGACGGCGATTAACGCAACGTCAATGGCGAGCAGTTGCAGCATCTTGATGATCATCGGCATGGTTAGGATCTCGAAGGCAAACGGTGAAATGATAAGTCGGGTCGATTAGTCTCGTTACGGCAACCGTTACGGTTCGGTTCTTGCGGCCATGCGCCGGCTACGCGGCCGTGGGCGCCGCGCCGGTCAGGCGATGGAACGCGGCATCCAGACCATGATTCTGCGGATCGAGCCCGGCGACGGACCCATCGTACACGACGCGCCCCTCGTTAATGAGAATCACGCGGCTGGCCATCGCTTCGACTTCCTGCAAGATGTGCGTCGAGAGCAGAATCGTCTTCTGCTCGCCGATTTTGCGGAGCGTGTTGCGGACTTCACGAATCTGATTCGGATCGAGCCCCGCGGTTGGTTCGTCCATGATGAGGACGTCCGGCTCATGCAAGAATGCCTGGGCCATGCCGACGCGCTGGCGAAAACCTTTGGACAGTTTGCCAATCGGCTTGTGAATCACGCTACTCAAGTCGCAGAGTTGAATCACCGCGTGAATCCGTTCTTTCTTGGTGACCGGGTCCATGCCGCGGGCTTCGGCGAAGAAGTCCAGAAGTCCATACGGCGTCATGTCGGGATAGAGAGGCCCGTTTTCCGGCAAATAACCGAGCCGCGCTGAACCGGCGATCCGGTCGGTCGTCATATCGTGACCGGCGATTTTGGCGACGCCTTCGGAGGGGGACAGGTAGCCAGTGAGCAGCTTCATCGTCGTGCTCTTGCCGGCGCCGTTGGGGCCCAGGAACGCCACCACTTCGCCCCGCCGCACGGTGAACGTGACGTCCCGCGTCGCCGCGAAGATGCCATAAAACTTCGAAAGGCCGATCGCTTCGATCATCGGCTCGCCGAGTTCACTCTTGTCGCTAGCCGCGAGTTGGTCGCCAGGCTTATTTTCACTCATCCGGGGAACTCCTGAAGCCACGTTCGTAGTCGCGCTGGTCGTCGCAACTCTTGATCTAATAGGACGTAAGGAAAAGTCACAATATAGTGGGCTTTCGCCAGGACTCAACCGCACTGCGGGTTCGCTTAATAAGCCACCATCTCCATGGCGGAACCGCCACGACGAAGTCGCAGGTGACGCAGCCAGTGCTCGTTGTCCGTCTCGGGAAAGTCCGTTCGCAGGTGAACGCCCCGCGATTCCTCGCGCGCCAGGGCCGCCGCAACCATCAGTCGGGCGACCGTCAGCATGTTCTGCAATTCCCAGCCCGCCTGGGCATCGAACTGCCGCACGAGCACGTACTTGCGCCACGTGTCGATCTGCCCGGCCGCCTCGGTGAGCAGCGTCCCGTCGCGGCGAACACCGGCGGCGCGCCACATCAGCGCGGTAAGCGAGTTGCGAATGTCCAGAATGTCGAGAGGTTCACCACCGTTTTGCCGGGGGGGCGAGTCCAGCGGCAGCGCTTGAAAGTCATCTTGCATGCGCGCCGCCGCTTCGCTAGCACCACTACCGGCATGTGCTCCATATACGAGCCCTTCCAGCAAACTGTTCGATGCCAACCGGTTAGCGCCGTGCAAGCCGCTCGAAGTCACCTCGCCCGCCGCCCACAAACCAGGCAGCGAGGTGCGGCCCATCTGATCGACCGTCACCCCCCCAACCATGTAGTGAGCGCCGGGTCGAACCGGGATGCGATCGCGGCGGATATCGAGCCCGAATTTGAGGCAAGTCTCCGCAATGTGAGGGAAGCGATTTAGGATATGCTGCGGATCCAGATGGCTCATATCCAGATAAACGCAGGCGTGCCGGGTCTTTTCCATCTGGCTCTCGATCGACTGCGAGACGACATCCCGCGGGGCAAGTTCGCCGCGCGCGTCGTACTCGAGCATGAAGCGGCGACCGTTCTTGTCCACCAGATGCGCCCCTTCGCCCCGAATCGCTTCGGTGATGAGACTGCGACTGCCGCCAGCGATGTAGAGCACCGTGGGGTGGAACTGCATGAACTCGACGTCGCGGAGTTCGACGCCGGCGCGATAGGCCAGCGCGTGGCCATCGGCGGTGGCGACGGCCGGGTTCGTCGATTCGCGATAGATTTGCCCCGCGCCGCCGGTGCAGAGGATGGTCTGCTTGGCCCAGACCATGATCTTGCGATACTCCCGCGTATGAACGAGCGCGCCGCGGCACTGTTCACCGGCGGTGAGCAGGTCGAGCGTGAAAGCGTTCTCCCAGATGGTGATGTTTTGTTGCCGCCGGGTCCAGGTAATGACCGCCCGCATCACCTCTTGCCCGGTGGCGTCTCCGAGCGCATGGACGATGCGATGATGACTATGTCCCCCCTCGCGTCCCAGCATGAGCCCGCCGCTAGTCAGTTCATCGAAATGCGTCCCCCACTCAATCAGCTCCCCGATTCGCTCTGGGGCCTCGCGGACCACCATCTCGACCACGTCCGAGTCGCATAGCCCCGCCCCGGCGATGAGCGTATCGTCAATGTGATCCTCAAACCGATCCTCCGGATCAATCACCCCCGCGATCCCCCCTTGCGCATAAGCGCTGTTGGACTGCTGGAGCGCGTCCTTGGTGACGACCAGCACCGAGAGTTCCGGCGGCACCGCCAGCGCCGCCCGCAGCCCAGCCAGGCCACCGCCGATAATCAGGATGTCGGTGAAGAAGTGGGCCGTTTGCTTGGGATGAAACGGCACGAGGTAACGCGGGGTGGAACTCGACATGGAAGGCGGGTCTCGCGAGGAACGCGGCACAGGACGCGGAAGGCAGGCCCTGTATTGTCGCATCCCAGGCGAAGGCGTGGTAGCCCGCGCCCCCTAACCCGAAGCATCAGCGCGCGAACGCGGCCGCCTCCGTCATGTGTGCCGCGATCCGCATTACTTCGCGCGCGCCGCGCCCTTTTTGAACGCTCTGAACTGATCGAGATACTTGGTTGGGGGCGCGCTGCTGGGGCCGACGTCGCCTAGGCCGCGGACGTTGTCGCTCTTGGCCTGGCCGCGACGCAGCACGTCAGCCTGCGGGCGAAGTCCCAGGCTCCGGAGGGCTTCGTTGAGTTCGCGCTTCGCGTTCTCGTCTTGCGCGGCCGCCCGCTTGGCTTCCTCCCAGCGGGAAAGGAACCGCTGCAGGTCTTCCTTGGACCAGTTCAAGTCGTCGAGCAATTCTTTGCTCGGCTGGTCCTTTTGATCCTTGAGATAGTCGATCACCAGATCGGTCGCGCGCTGGGCGTAATCGATCTTGGCGGCTTCCGCGGCGGGGGCGTCTCCTTCGTAAGGATGCGACGCACTTTGGTCGTAAGGCTGGCCACCGCCGGTCACGAGATCGTTGCGCTGGCCGCCACGGTTGTCATCACTACTCTGGCCAGGCTGCGGCGGGCGATTGGGATCGCTGGGAACCGTTTCGCCACCGCTGGGGTTCTGGGCGCGTGCGCCGCCGGGCTGATCTCCCGACGGATCGTCCTGGCTCGTGGAGCCGCTTCCTTCCGCCGTGCCAGGCTCGCCGGTGGCGCGGTCGGCCGTTTGCTGCTGGCCGGCGTTCTCCCCCGTTTCGCCCTTGCCGGCTTGATTGGCGGCGCCGGCGCCTTGATCGGCCGCGCTGTTGCTGCCGGCGGCATCGTTGCCAGCCGCGCCGGCCGATTGTCCCGGCCCCTTCTCTCCGCCGCCGCTGCGATCGCCTGAGGAACCGCCCTCGGAGTCGGATTGCCGCTTGCTATTGGAAGGGGACTGCGCTTCGCCTCCTTCGCTCGGCGGCATGTCACCAGGCTGCTTGTGTTTGAGCTTGTCTTGATTGGCTTCTTGATCGGCCGCCGCGCCGCTTTTGTCTTTACTGCCGCGCCCCGCGCCGGAGTCGCCGTTTTGACCGAGTCCCCCTTGGCGTTCCCCTTCCGTTGCGTCGCCAGCCTCGCGGCCTTGTTCTGGCTTCACTTTCTCGCCCCCCTCCGGCTGACCAGCATCCCCTTGGCTCATGGGATCGCCTTGGCCGTCCCCTTGCTTCTTGTCGGGACGCTCACCGGTCTTGGAAGTCCCCTGCTCCGGGGGCGCTTCGCCGCCGCGCTCGCCTTGCTTCGCGGAATCCTTGAGCGGCTCGCCGCCTCCCTGAGCCTGGTTCTGCGGCGCATCGCCGCTTTGCTCCTGGCCTCGCTGTTTCTCCGCTTGCTCCTTGAGGAACTTCTCAACGCGCGCTTGCAGGTCTGGCGGAAGCTTGTCGAGGTCTGGCGTGTCAGCCGCCTCGCCGCTGTTCTGTTCGCTCTGTTTGTTCTCTTGCGCTTGCTTCAGCAGATGCTCGAGCGCCTTCTCGAACGCTTCCCCTTCGTGCAGATCTTCGCCTGCGCCGCTGCCGCTGTCCTGGCCGTTGGCTTTCGCGTCGTTGCCTGCCCCCTCGTTTCCGCCGGACTTGTTTCCGTCGGACTTGTCGCCGCTGGATGGATCCCCCTGCGCTCCCCCCTGCTCCGACTTCGGCGCTTCGCCGGCCCCGCCGCTGTTGCCATCGGCCTTGTTGGCATCCGATGCTTGACCCGGCATCGGCTGATCGCTCGGCGTATCGGCCCCTGGAGCGTTGCCTGGTTGCGACTGATCCCCTGCCTCGGCGCCCGGCATCGGGTTTTCGTTCTGGCCTTGATCGCCACCGTCTTGCGACTTGTCGTTCTTGTCGCTCTTCTCGGTTCCCATATCTCCTTGGCCGTCAGGCGACTGGTTCTCATCCTGTTCGCCCGACTTGCCGTTGTTCATGTCCTTGGACTTCTCGCCCTCCTCCTTGTCGCCGGCGCCGCCATCGGCTGGTTGCTTCTCCGCGTTGGGATCTGGCCCTTGGTTCTTGTCCTCCTGGCCTTTATCGCCCGGCTGCGGGTCTTGGTCCTGCTGCTCCCCGGCGTTGGGCTGATCGTTTTTGTTCTTGTCGATGTTCTTATCTGCGGCGACAACGCGGAAGAAATAGTTCTTCGTCCGCGCGGAGTTCGGCTCGGGAATGTTCGTCTTGGGGGCGACGCGGTTATCGTACGCCGCCGCATGCCAGGCGACCTGGTCTCCCGCCTTGAGTTTGTGCGCCGCGGGGCGGAAGTAATACTTCGTCACCGACTGCCCCGGTTGCCCGCCTGGTGCGTCGAGCAGCGCCGGTTCGGCGAGCGGGTTGCCGTCCTGCGTCAATTTCAAGCTGACGCGCGAGAGGCCAAAGTCCGCGTCCAACGCGCGCACTTCGACCAGCGCGGTCCCATTTTCCGGCACATCGACTTCCTGCGCCGAGGGCTGCAAGACTTCCACTTCCGGCGGCAAGTCACGAATGACGTCGATCGTATGCAGCGCCGGCTGTCGCCCCGGATAGCCGCTCTCGGTCACAAACGTGATGTGATAGGTCTGATGCTTCGGCGTCGCGCGGTCCGCTTCGAGTTCCAACACGAACGACCCCGTCGCCACATTGCCATCAACTTCCAGCGGCACGCGCTCGCGGCGCAAAGTGGCCTCCGGCGAACCATCGACCGTACTGGGATCGAACTCGAGCTGCGCCGCATGAATTGGCTGATTGGCGCGCGCCGTCACCGTGACGCGCGTCCCTTCCAACGCCCGCACATCGCCCACCCGCTCCAGCACTTGCTGGGGGCGCTGCGTGTAACGCGGAAAGTCGTACGTGAGTTGTTCGACCGCGATCGTCGGCGACGCCACCACCGTGACGCGATAGTCGCGCGTCACCGCGTCTCCCGCTTCAATGCGATACATGAGATCCTGCTGCAAGCCTTGGCCGTCGGGGGGATATTCGGTCGCAAAGGTCAAGCCTTGATCGTCCGGCGTCAGCGGGATGCGCCGCTCGCGCGTTTGGCCATCGAGCGTGCTGACGACCAGCTCCACGTTGTCCGTCGTCCGCGCGCCGCGAATCTGCGCCGCAATCGTGACGCGATCGCCAAAGAACTTCTCGACATCCCCCGGCTCCAGGCCGCTAATTTTCACCCGCGAGGGACGCGCGATATCCGCCCACGGCGCCGCGACGCGAGCGACCGTTTGCAGTGGATCCTTCGGCGACAGAATCTTATACGCCGCGCAGATCGCGAAGATGCCTGCGAGGACGTAGCCAATATGAATCAACCGCGAGTAGTCCACGACGGAATCGACCGGAACCTGGCGGAGGTCGCTCTCGGCGCGGGCTTCAACCGCTTCATACACCACCTCATGCACTTCGCCGCGATGCGCGCGGAGCATGAGCAAGTTGATCAAACTGTTCTTGAGCGTCGGCGTGCTGTGTTCAATGGTGAGCGCGGCATACGCAGGGTTGATGGAGTTGCGGAGCAACGGCAGGATGACCGCCCACACATACCACGCGACCCCGGCCAACAGCGCGACCAGCGCGAGCGTGCGGCCAACGGTTCCCAGCGCGACCACCCAGTGGTCGATGATCGCGACGACGAAGAAAAATGCGAGCAGCCCCACGAGCAGCGTCACCGCCGCGGCGCCCAACTCCACGAGCTTCACCTGGCGGCGCGTCTTGTTGAGTTGCCCCTCGATATACCGCTCCCGCTCAGCCTGAGCCGGGGAAGTCGTCGGGGGCGCAGAATACGAACCAGTCGCCATGATGGCATCCACCCAAAAAGTGAGGTCATCCTGAGAGCGCAGCGCAAGCGCCGCCTGTGCTATTAAGTATAGACGCCGGGGAAGGGGAAATGATTCCCTGCCAAAATGGGCGGCAATAGGCTGGTGCGCAACGCTCGCTGGCGACCGCAACCTGTTGCCTCCACAAGAGTTACGATCTTACGCCCCGCGCGTTCCTGCCCCCGCGCGACACCTTTTCTAACCCCAAGGGCCGCCAGGCGGCCACTGCTTTGGGAAATCCGCGGCGCGAACGGCGAACTCCGTCGGCGGCCATAAGAACATTCGCAGGCGCTGGACAACTTCGCGAAATCCCGCTTCGTTCACGTCGAGTTTGCCCTTACGAACAAACGCCTGCCACTGGGCGAGTTTCTGACGATCCTCCGAAAATTCGGTGGTCAACGCCAGCGGAGGCTGGACCGGCAAAGCGGTTTCGCGACACTCAAATGTCGCCTGGATCGCCGTGCATAAGACGGAACCAGAGAACGCAAACTCTCTGGCGAGCGTCCAAATGTCGTAGAAGTCCTTCATGCGACTATTGGCGATGCCAAGCTTTGCCATCGCATGATATTTCTCCGCCACCACGGTCTCCCGCGGATACGCTCCCACTACCGGCGCGGCAAAGTTAAGAAGCGTCGGGTATGTGATCTCTAGCACGCCTGGTGTAATGATGTCGCCAAAGCCAAGATCGATCTGAATCGGAATGCGCGCGGACGCCAGATGGGCCAGCAACTTCAAACGCAAGCCCGGATGCTTCTCCGCTTCCTTAATCGTCTCAGCACTGACCGTCTCCGCCGCGAAGCTCAATCCATCATCTTCGACCTCTTGATCGCAAATTTCCCGAAACATGTTCGCAAAGTCCGGTGGCGACGCCGCCCCATAGCCCAACAGATCGAGGTCGCGCGTGGGGCGGTGGAGTTGGTCGCTCCAGATACGGAACAGCATCGCGCCCTTGAGCACAAACTGCTGGCGGTACTGGGAATTCGACAGCCGAAAGAGCAATCGCTCCAAGGCATAGCGGACGAGCACCAGGTCAAAGGCTTCGCGCTGTTGCCTGGCAATGTTCATCAGCCGTTGCCGAACGGATGCCGCGACGTTCCGAGGAAGATCCTTGGTCATGTCATCGCTTCCAGATAGGGACGCATGACCTCAGACATGCGGCAGACCTTCGCGGCCGTCCAGAGTTCGTCGACGCTCGCCTGGCGCTCCGCGAGACAATCGCGGAGCGCCTCGATCGCGACATCGAGTCCAATTTTACTGCGAAACTTGAAACAATCGGCAACCGTCTTGGCCGGCGAGTAAATGCGAACAGGAACCCCTTCGACTTCGTGTTCGTCAATTCCAAACGTCAGCGCCTGCCCGGAGAAGTGCACAATCCGCAGTGGCGGATAGTCACTCTGGGGTTTCCGAGCTTTGCCGCCGATTGCAAGCCAAACCTCAAACGGCGCCTCCGTGGTCAGGCCATAAAAGCGCAGTGCGCTGAGCAAACACACAATTCCACTCGGCACGCGCTGACAAGCCTCCACGAGCGTGCGGTGTTCGCTCGGTGCGAAGCTTGCAAGTGTGTACAGCCCGCGACCAAGTCGTTCCAGCACCCCCTCCGCATAGAGCTTGTTGAGGTAAACACCCGAGACGCCGATCTTTTTCAGATCGCGCGGACGCAGCACGCCTGTCTCCCGGAGCAGTTGCAGAACCCGTTTTCGCTTGGCAGATGGGAGAACCATAAAGAAAGCAAGTGTCGGTAGTTATGCACAAGTACCGACATAAGCTTACTACAAATCGCAGGAAAGACAACCCCAAGTCGCGTATATTCGGCCGTGGCGAATACTAGCTCTCCCCGCGGCAATCGCCATAAACCATTGGCAGAAAGCCACTTACGGCATCACGTGCGGCTCAAGGATCGCCTTAATCCACCCACCCGACGTTATTCCGCCGCCTTCCCCAGCGCCCGCAGCAGTTCAAACGAGAAGATTCCCGTGTCGTGGCCGTCGCTGAAGCTGATGGAATAGGCGTAGTTCCCCATCGGCTGCATGCCGGTGATCGCCAGCGGCCGGGCTTCGCTTAAGCCAATCACGGGGAGCGCGGTGGACGGCGGAGGGGGCTTGGTTTGCTTTTCGCGACAGGTCGCGCACGGGCAAGCGTCGCGGAGTTCGCCGTTGGTGTAGACGCGCGTCTGGCCATCGCTCCAGGTAATGGCCAGTTGGCCAGGCTCGCGGCGTTCGAGTTTCGTGGGGTAAGTTTCCATTAGCAAATCTGTTCCAGCACGCTTAACAGCCGTTCTATTTCTTCAGACGTGTTGTAATGCACCAGCCCTAAGCGAACCATCCCCTGTGGCTCCTGCCCCAACGTCTCGCTCAGTTCCAAGGCGTAGTAGTTCCCGTGCCAGGCGTAAATGCCGTGTTGATCGAGATGCCGGCAAATTTCCTCCGGCGAGCGCGAACTGTGGGTGACCGAAAACGTCGGCACGCGCGCGGTCAAGTCGGCGATGGATGTCGGTCCCCAAACTTGAATCGGCTCCAGCCGCGCGAGCCCTTGCAGCATCTGCGACGACAAGCTCCGTTCGTACGCCGTGATCGCAGCAAACGCGGCCACCAGCGCGCGCCGGCGATCATGCAGATCCTTGCCGGTCACAGCGCGACCAAGATCGGCCAAATAATCAATCGCCGCGAGCGTGCCGGCGATCCCTTCGTGGCTTTGCGTCCCGGTCATCCACTTGCCCGGCAGGTCGTTGGGCGCCGGACGCACTTTGTAGGCCGGCAGCGTTTCCAGCAATTCGCGCCGCCCCCATAACAGGCCGATATGCGGACCAAAGAATTTATACGCCGAGCACGCCAAGAAGTCGCAGCCCCAGGCTTGCACGTCGATCAAGCCATGCGGGGCGTAATGCACGGCGTCGAGAAACGAGAGCGCGCCGGCCTCGCGCGCCCAGGTGCAAATCTCCTGCACCGGATTAATCCCGCCGGTCGCGTTCGACGCGCAACCCACCGCCACCAAGCGCGTGTTCGACGTAATCTTGCGCCGCGCGTCCTCCAAGTCGAGCGTGCACGTCCTACGATCCAGTTCGACGAACTTCACCGTCGCGCCAGCGTCGCGGGCCGCGAGCACCCAAGGGGAAACGTTGGCATCGTGATCGAGCCGCGTGACGACGATTTCATCTCCCGCCTTCCAGGTCTGCGCGAGCGCCCGCGAGAGCGCGAACGTCAGCGTGGTCATGTTCGGCCCAAACGCGACGCAGTCGGCGTCGCGGGCGCCGAGCAAGTCCGCCGCCGCTTGATGCGCGCGGTGCAGCAGTTCATCGCTCTCACGACTCGTGGCGAACACGCCGCCATGATTGGCATTGTGATGCGCCAGATAGTCGCCGATCGCCTCGATCACGCGGAGCGGCGTTTGCGTCCCCGCCGGACCATCCAGATAAATCACCGGCGTCCCGCCCAAGGCGCGCGCGAGCGCCGGAAACTGCCGACGCAACGCGAGCACGTGGGCCGCTAGTTCAGTCATCAACATCCCTTTCGCAATGACTTGTCGCCGGCGCCACGGCGGCGCTCATCGACAAAGTGTTGTCCCTTCCCTTCGAACCGCGGCAGCGACCCTAGCTCGACACTCTGCACGTCCACTTTCAACCCCAGTCGCAATTGCAGCTCCAGCGCGATCCGCGCCGGCTGCTGCAAGCGGTCTTCGACTTCCACCATGATCGCATCCATGTTCCCCACGGAGCGCGCGATCATCCGCCACTGGACCACTTCCGGGAAGCTCATCAGTATTTGTTCGACCGACGAGGGAAAAATGTTCACGCCCCGAATGACGACCATGTCGTCCGCGCGCCCCAGCACGCCCCCTTCGAGCAGCACAAAGCGGTTGTCATCTTCCGTGTTCCAACGCGGGCGGACGAGGTCGCCGGTGCGGTAGCGAATGACCGGGCTCCCTCCACGGCCGAGCGTCGTGAGCACGAGTTCCGCAAGTTCTCCTTCCTTGGCAGGCTGGCCGGAATCGAGGGCCAAAAACTCCGGGAGAAAACTCGTCTCGATGACGCGCAGCCCGCGCTGCTGACGATCGCCGTAACCCCACGGTCCAATCTCGCTCGCGCCTGCGTGGTCGATGACCCGCGCGTTCCAAGCTGCTTCGATGCGCGCCCGCACCGCCGGCACGCTCCCGCCGGGCTCGCCGGCGACGACGATCCGTTCGACGTGAAAATGTTCCGGCAACAGGCCGTGCTGCCGCGCGACTTCCGCCATGTGCAGCGCGTAGGTTGGCGTGGTGAAGAGGATCGTGGCGCGACTCGTGCGAATCAAATCAAGCCGCGCGATCGTGTTCATCCCACCGCTGGGAACCACCAACGCGCCGCGCTCGATGCACGCATCGTGAGCGCTCCAAAAGCCGATGAACGGCCCGAACGAAAAGCACATCAACACGCGATCGCGGGGCGTCATGTCGGCGGAGTCGAGTATGAACTGCCACGTCTCCATCCACCACCGCCAATCCTCCGCCGTATCGAGCACCACCGTTGGCCGCCCGCGCGTCCCCGACGTGCGGTGATAACGCACATACCGCTCCGCAGGCCATGTAAGATTCGCCGAAAACTCTTCCCCCTGCCGCGCGGCGAGTTCGTCCTTCGTCGTCAGCGGCAGCGACGCTAGCTCATCCAGCGAAGCCAGCGGCAGCCGGCAGCCGCGGAGCTTTTCCGCGTACATGCGATTATGCGGCAGGATCGTCCGAAGCAGTTCATTGAGCCGCCTGAGTTGGAATTCTGCGAGCGCCTCGGGCGCGAGAGATTCCAGGCGACGACGTTCTTGAGGGAGAGCAAGCGACATGGCCGCATCATACGTGGCGAAAGTGTCACGTGGTAGGTCAGACTAAAAGCCTATTCTATCGCGAGACTCGTGTTACACTTGGAAAACTTAAATCCCCCCATCCACGCTCCCCTGCCCTGCGACAACACCTTGGACACAACGCCTGAGAAACCTCGCGCCGCCAGTGGCGCTCAACCGCCTGAGGGCGCAGAACCGCGGCGCGGCTCGCTGCTGGTAATCTTCCTGACCGTGTTCGTCGATCTTCTCGGCTTTGGCATGGTGCTGCCGCTGCTCCCGGTCTACGCCAAACACTTCGCGGCGGAGCATGGGTTTTCAAAATTCACCACCGGCATGACGATCGGGCTCTTGTTGTCGAGCTTCTCGATCATGCAGTTTTTGTTCGTGCCGATCTGGGGACGACTTTCCGATCGCTACGGCCGGCGACCGATCTTGATCATCGGGCTGGTCGGTTCGACAATGTTCTACACGCTGTTCGGCGTTGCGACGGCGCTGGGGAGCCTGGCGGGACTCTTCATCGCGCGAATTGGGGCCGGCATTGCGGGGGCCACCATCGCCACGGCGCAGGCGTACATCGCCGATACCACCACCAGGGACAAGCGCAACAAGGGGATGGCGCTGATCGGCGCGGCGTTCGCGCTGGGCTTCACGCTCGGCCCCACGCTCGGCGCGGTCGCCCTGTTGGCCGGCGGCAACGTCACGCTTAGCCCGTGGCCAGGCTATGCGGCCGGGATGTTTTCCGGCTTCGCGCTGCTAATGGCGATCTTCTGGCTGCCCGAATCGCTGCGCCCCGGCTCGCGCGCCGCCAGGCAACCGCTGTTCGATCGCACCGCGCTGGCGTCCGCGCTCGCGACCCCCTCGGTCGCCATGCTCCTGCTCGCCTCGTTCATCGCCGTCTTTTCATTCGCCAATTTCGAATCGACCCTCTCGCTGCAAGTCGATCAACTCGTGGCCGAAGTGCAAGGCACCGCCGTGACGGTGCAGGGCGTCGTCGCAGACGCTCAGCCTGCCGCGCACGTGCCCGTCATCATCCGCGCGCTTATGGACTGGGCGCAGTCGCGCGGCTACGAAGACGCAGACGAGGTGAAGCTGATCGTCATCTTGGCTGTGTTCTCGTACCTGGGACTCGTGCTCACGTTCGCGCAAGGCTTTCTCGTCCGTCTCCTGGCCGGACGCGTGAAGGAAAGGACGATGGCCCTGAGCGGCGGCTCCCTGGCAGTCGTGGGCTTTCTGGTCTTGGTGCGGGCTGCGGAAACGGCGAAATTCAACTTGCTCTTAGGGGCGCTAGCCGTCGAAGTCACCGGCTTTGCACTGGTTAACCCGTCGCTCCAATCGCTGATCTCGCGCCGCAGCAATCCCGCGTATCAAGGGGGTGTCCTCGGGATTGCGCAGAGCAGCTCCTCGCTCGCCCGCATCTTAGGGCCGCTCTTTGGCAACGCGCTGTTCGCGTTCTCCGTCGCGTGGCCCTACTGGGCCGCCGCCGGACTGATGGTTCTCGCGCTCAGCGTCATTGCCGTCGCCGCCCGCCGCGGACATGACTATGAATCCGCGGAATAGCGCTCGCGCAATAGCATGACGTCTACGCTAGACGTCTACGCTACACGTCGCACACCTGCACCCCATGTCGCAGCGCTGCTAGTTTATCGTCCCAAGTGGGAATGAACTCGTGGGCGACGTAGCCTTGATAATCCAACGCCAACAGCGCGCGCATGATGGGCGGGTAGTACATCTCTTGCGTCTCATCCAATTCCCCGCGCCCTGGATTGCCGGCCGTGTGAATGTGGCCAATGATGTCCTTGTACTGTCGCAGCCGACGAATCACGTCGCCGTTCATGATCTGCACATGGTAGCAATCGAACAACAGCTTCATCCGCGGTGAATCGACGCGCTGGATCAGCTCCACGCAAAAATCCACGTCGTCGCCGAAGTAGCCAGGATGCCCCTTCATCGGGTGCGAATCGTCGCGGGAGTTCAGATGCTCCATGCACAGATTCACCCCCTTCTCTTCCGCATAGCCGATGACTTCCTTCCAACACGCGACGCAGTTATCGGCCATCTGCTTGTCGCTCAAATCCTGCTCCCGCATCCCGGTGAACGTGATCACGCCTGGCGCGCCATACTCCACCGCGAGATCGATCCCCTCGCGAAGTTTCTTCACGCAGTTCTCATGATGCTTAGGACTCGTCGGGCCATCTTTGAAACCGTGGCTCCCAATCAGCGAAGGCTTCATCCCCAGTTCGCGCAATCGCGGGTAATGCTCCGCCGAGATCCCCTCCATCGCGGTCATTCCCATCGCATGGCAGGCGTCGATGAGCTGCGGCGTTGGCATCGGGGCGAAACACCAGCCCATCACCGAATGATGAATGCGGCCGTTTTGAATCTTGTAATCCGGGCCAGGAACTTCCGCCTGGCTGGACGGCTTCTTCTCGCCGCGGGCGGACGAAACATAAGTCGCGGTGGCAACGGAAGCAGCGGCGCCGGCCGTAAGAAAACAGCGGCGTGTGAAGTGCGATTTCATCGAAGGACTCTCCTGAATACGGTCGGCATGATGTGCAAGCGGCGAAGTGTCGCGCTTAAGAACCCATCTATCTTAGCCGAAGCCGACGCCTCATGCCCCAGTCAAACGATACAGTCAAATGGAACAATCCCCCCCAACGACTTGACCGAAACTGTTACCATGTAAGCAGGCAGACTCCGTCTGCCGCTTGCCGAAAGGATTGCACTCGGCGAGTTTTGTTGGTTGTTTCTCGCGGACGGCACAGGCGCCTGTGCCGGCTACTATGATGGCTATTGACCCGATTTGCCATATGACCGTCGACGAAAAAACCGCCCTCAGCGGCGAGTTCGGCGGCCAGACGTATTACTTCTGCTCCCAGGGGTGCCTCAACAAATTCGCCGCCCAACATGCAGGTGGGCCGGAACTCGTACAGCTAGGCGTGAGCAGCGAAGCGGCGCACGACTGCTGCGGCGGGGAGTCTGAACACCAACACCACCACGGTGGCTCGCCCCCGTCCGCCGTCCAGCCTGGGCAGTATTATTGCCCGATGTGCGAAGGGGTCGTTAGCGACGAGCCCAGCGATTGCCCCAAGTGCGGCATGGCCCTGGAACGCGCGCCGCAAAAGCAACCGCGCAAAACCATCTACACCTGCCCAATGCACCCCGAGGTGCGACAGGATCAGCCAGGCGATTGCCCCAAGTGCGGCATGCCGCTTGAACCGGAAACGGTCGAGGCGGAACCCGAGGACGATCCCGAACTGCGCAACATGACGCTCCGCTTCTGGGTCGCCGCCGTGCTCTCGCTGCCGTTGTTCGTGATCGCCATGGGGCCGATGGTCGGTCTCCCCGTCGGACGTTGGCTGTCGCCGCAGGTTTCGATGTGGACGCAGTTCATCCTGTCGACGCCGGTGATGTTTTGGGCAGGCTGGCCGCTCCTGGCGCGGGGGGTGAAATCGCTTCGCACCATGCACCTCAACATGTTCACGCTGATCGCGATCGGCGTCTTGGCGGCCTATTTCTTTAGCCTGGCCGTGCTGCTCGCCCCCGGCATCTTGCCGCCTAACATGCTCGAAGATGGCCACCCGCCGGTCTACTTCGAATCGGCCGCGGTGATCATCGCGCTCGTCTTGCTCGGCCAGGTGCTCGAACTCCGCGCCCGCGCCCGCACCGGCGAAGCGATCCGCAAGCTCCTCTCGCTCGCTCCCCCCACGGCGCGCGTGATACGCGACGGCCGCGAGCAAGTCGTGCCGCTCGAAGATGTCCAGACCGGCGAGCAGGTCCGCGTCCGCCCCGGCGAAAAAGTGCCCGTCGATGGCGAAGTGGTCGAAGGCGCAAGCTCCGTCGATGAGTCGATGCTCACCGGCGAGCCGGTCCCGGTCGAAAAAACCGTCGGCGATAGCGTCGTCGGCGGAACGGTCAACGGCACCGGCACGCTCGTCTTCACCGCCACCAAAGTCGGCGATGAGACGGTGCTGTCGCGGATCGTGTCGCTCGTCGGCCAGGCCCAGCGCAGCCGCGCGCCGGTGCAACGACTCGTGGATACCGTCAGCGCTTACTTCGTCCCCGCGGTAATTGGCGTCGCGGTGCTGTCGTTCATCATCTGGATGCTGATCGGCCCCGAGCCGCGCCTCGCCCACGCGTTCGTCAGCGCCGTCGCGGTGCTTATCATCGCGTGCCCCTGCGCGCTTGGCCTTGCGACGCCAATGTCGATCATGGTCGGCGTGGGACGCGGCGCCTCCGCCGGCGTGCTCTTCAAGGACGCCGCCGCCATCGAGACGCTGCAAAGTGTCGATACGCTCATCGTCGATAAGACCGGCACGCTCACCGCCGGTCGCCCGCGACTCACCGCGGTGATTCCCGAAGAGCACCTTGGCGAAGCCGAGTTGCTGCAGCTCGCCGCGTCGCTCGAACACGCCAGCGAACACCCGCTCGCGCATGCCATCACCTCTGGGGCGCAAGAACGCGAACTGAAGCTGAGCGACACCGAGAACTTTCAAAGCACCACCGGCAGCGGAGTGTACGGCAAGGTCGATGGCCATGAAATCCACATCGGCAAACCGGACTGGCTAATCAGTGAAGGAATCACGATCGACAATGCCGACCATGTCGCCACCGCCGCCCGCAAGCGTCAAACGCAAGGCGAAACGGTGGTTTACGTCAGCATCGACAATCGCTTCGCCGGCGTCATCGCGGTCGCCGATCCGATCCGCGACACCGCGCACGAAGCCATTGCGGCGCTCCGCGAGATGGGGCTTGAAATCCACATGCTCACCGGCGACAACGAGACGACCGCGCGC
>CAUJKE010000182.1 GCA_963205385.1 Planctomycetota bacterium
TTGTTTCTGAGTGATGTCCCCGCGGAGCTCGCTGCGGCGCGCGCCGCCGGGATGCAAACCGCGTTGGTGAAACGCCCCGGTAATGCGGAAGTGCCGAGCGATCATGGGCACTCTGTGATTCATAGCTTTGCCGAAATTGAACACATCCCGTAGCGGAAGTCGTCGTGCTGGTGTCGCTAGCACGGCGCTGCAAGCATGGTTCAAAACACGGCAAACCACCGCGTTGTGGGCTGCGTATCGAGTAGCGTAGGGACGAATTTCCAAAGGCAGTTGACGAAGCGACGCACCGCTCTACGATTGGTTTAGATTCATCCACGGCACGTGTCGATCCTGGATCGCCGGCCTTCTTTCACGGCTTCATGATGAATGCCCGCCTTGCGTTCGCCCCAGGCGACGCCGGCAACAAGCCACGACGGCGACTGGTAGCCCCACGCTCGCCGGCGTTTCGCGAAAACACGTTCGCCGGCGACAACTTCCAGGAGTTGTCCGCAATGAAAAGCCCATTCTTATTCATCGTTTTGCTCACGAGCATCTTCATCGCCCGCCCGGCGAGCGCCCAAACGCCACGCGTCCGCTTCGACGCGCCGCAAACGGTGGCCGTGCGTGACGTCACCACCCGCGAGTTCGCCACGGCGCATCCCGGCGAGCGGCTCATCGAAGCGATCGTCCCGCTCAGCATGATGCTCGAACAGGGCAATCTGGCGCAGGTGCGGGAGCTCGTGCATCGCCTGGAGATTGGCGCGGCCGGCGCTCAAGTGGTGGACTTCTCGCCCCAAACGACGCTGGCCTCGGCGGTGGTTGGTTCGACGCGCGTCCAGCGGGAGCAAACGCAAGACGCCAACGTCTCGCTCGACGTGGCCGCGACCTACGCCGGGCTGGTCAATGGCAAACTCAACAGCAACTACGCGATGCAAGAGCGCGAGCAGGCGAGCTTCGAGCAATTGCCGACGCTGGATGTGTTGACCGCGAGCGGGACGATTGATCGTGGCCGCGGAGTGTATTTTAAACTCAAGCCTTCGCCGCGAACGACGTTGGAAGGCTCGTACGATTATGTCGTCGTGCTCCGCGTGCCGCGCTCGTGGCGGGCCGGGTTTCTGTATGTGGCCAGTGAAGCAACCGGCGAGCAACGGCAATTCTTCGCCGGGCCGACCGGATCGGTCACGTTTGGCCGCGGACGCTTTATCGTCACACTGTATGAACAAGGAGATGCCGCCGCACAACAAGCCGCTGGCCGGTATGTGCAAGCGGAGCGAGCGCTGAAACGCTTAGCCGCGGCACAGCGCGAAGCGATTTTGCGCCGCGTCTACCCCACGCCGCTGCATAAGCTTGGTGTAACGCGCGACGACGCCCTTGCTGAAGATTGGCTTGAAACAGTGCTCTATCGCGGCTATGCGAGCGAGGTCACGCTCAAGCACTTACCGGCGGAGGTGCGCGATGCCGTGGAAGCGCTGTTGGCCGCGCGGCGGCAGTTGTTTGACATTCAAACAGGGCCAGCGGTGGCAACCGTGCGTGGGTAAGTGCAAGAATGCCGGGGGAGGGATCGCGCGCTACGGAATTTGCACGCGCCTTTGCTTACGCGTCACGCGATACGAATTTACGCGCGACTTCCACCAGCTCATCCAAAGCCGGCGCAAGACGCGCATCGAGCGATTCAAACGAGTGCCGCCAGGTGAATTGCCAGGGGTGGATGAGGGTGACGTCGTGCCATACGACGAGCGCGTGGCCATCGGTCTCGACCGCGACGGTGTGATGCGGCACCAGCGCGGCGCGCAGGTCGGCCGCGAAGAACGCCCGCACGGCCGCTTCATCGCTCCCGCGCAGACGGAATGTCTGGGAAAACGTGTCCTCCTCGCCATCGACTTCGAAATCAATGTCCTGACCACCAATAAGGATCGCGAACTTCTCCGGGATCGATTCCGGCGTCAGCGCGAAGGTTACTTCGGACTCCCAGCCCCGCACGATCAGCACCAACCGTTCGCGCCAACTGCCGCTGTGTTTTGCGGTCCCGGACGTCGGCACATAGTATTTCCAGCGGAGCAGTTGCGCACAATGACCGTCCACGGAGAGCGCGATGACATTCTTGCCACGCTTGGTGGTTCCCCGCTTGAGTACGCCGACGGCTGGAACGTCCTCGCTGGGCAACTTGCCGACCATTTCAAAGCCTCGCGTCGCGGCATACCGTTGGAAGCTCAACGCAAGGGCGTGTTCGTGGAAGTAAACGCCCAGCATGACACCCAGCGTGAAGAGCGCCACGCCGGCCACCAAACCGCCCAGCGCCCACTCAAATCGCTCATCGACCGGCAGGAAGAAAAACCCCACTGCCGCAGCGCAAGCTACCAGCAGACCCAGCAAAGAGACGGCTTTTGCCATAACATCGAAATAGACAGCGGACTGTGGCAATGTCGGCATTCACTACGGCTACGGTTCCGTGGTCTGCGGGAGTTTCGGATCCGCATCCTTTTTCGGTTCTTCTTGCTCTTGTTTCGGCTCCACTTTTTCCTGCTGCGGTTTCTCTTTCTCCTGCTGCGGAATCAAGACCAAACGAACTTTGGTTCCCTTCTCCGGAATCTTGTCGGTTGCGGCTTCGAACAGCAGGTTGCTATTTTCCTGGCTGCTTTCGACGGGGATGTCGAGCGTCGCGGTCGCGAAATTGGAGACGCAAATCAAATCGCCTGCGTCGCCATGATAATACTTCATGCCGGTGTCCTCATCGACCCAAAATCCGCTGCCTGCAAACACCCAGTCGAACTTCATCGGCTTCTTTGTCTGGGTATTGATGATCCAATCCTGGGCGCGCGCCTTGTGGTTCTTGCCTTCCTTGTCCTTCCAGAGCACCAGCACTTCCACTTTCCCGCCGGTCGGCGGCGCGTATTTCGGATCCCACTGCACCGGCGTTCCCGACTTGGCGCCGACTGCCAACAACGCAGCATGCACGAACGAGGCCTTGGTGTTGACGGAAACAATCGACTCGTGTTCTTTCGTCCGCTTGGGGCAGGCGAACATTTCGATCGGTCCTTCCCGCAGCGCGATGCGGCCGTCGACCACGACGATCTTACGCTTGGGATCGATCCAGAGATCGCCGTTCTTATCGAGTCGCGTCAAGCCGGGGATGTCCGGCGAGAGCTTGTCCTTGGCCGCCTGGGCTTCGTCGGGGGACTGGTTGGGGTCGGCCGTAGGTTCCTCCGGCGCGGGAACGGTCGCGGCGTCTTCCGCCGGCGCTGGAGTGTCTTTCGCGGTTTCGTTGGGGGGCGGTGCGTCGGTTGCGGGTTTGCTGGGGGGCGGCGTGGCCGGTTCTTGGCTCACGACCGTTCGCGGCGCTACTAGCCATGCGCTCAGCAGTGCACTGAGCACCAAAGGGAGAAATTGCCGATTCATCAGTCAGCTCCGCGAGTGTGATGCAAATATTCGAGCGTCAGGGGGAAGCCAGTACCGGCTACCTTTGTTAACATATCCCACAGGGCTCGCTGGGAGCAAGCGATCATTGACGCCCAGCGAAAACGGTCGCCCGTCAAAACCTCACACAGGGCCCATGCCGCCGCCGTCCCTTCGCACCAGGGGTGAAAACCGCAGGATGTCCACCACCGTTCCTTCTCCTCGCCGCGCCGGCCAAAACTCTCCGGAACCGACCCCAGCGCCTGTGCCCAACCCCCTGCTTGAGCCGACGGCCGATTGGTCGGCGTGGATCGCGCATTTGAAACAGCGTTCTGAGCCCAAACGCCTCCGCAAACTGTTCGGCAAGTCGAAGGCTTCGCCACTGACTTGGGGTGTGAATTTGTCGGCCGACGGTTCGACATTGCGGGCGTTGCAGATTCTTTCGCTTTATAAGCATAAACAAAGCGACCCGGCCAGCGCGATCGCCGCGACGACGTTTTGGCGGCAGACGCTCGCCGACGAGCCGGCTTGCGCCGAACTGGGACTTTCCGCGTTGGCCTGGTCCCAGGCGCTCCAGAAATTGGCTGCCATCCTCTCGCCTGAGGCCTGGCAAGGCTTGCTCGGCGACTTAATCAAGCTCGCGAGTGAAGCCGGCGCACTGCAACCCACGGACGATCCGCTCGCGCATCAACTGCTCGCGGTGGAACTCCCCTTCAGCCTGGCTTATCAATTTCCGGAGTTGGATGCCTGCCGACAGTTGCTCGGCCCCGCGCGCAAACTGTTCGCATTCGCGGTGGAGGAAGTGACCGATGGCGAGGGGCTGTTGCGCAGCGAGCACAGTTCCCAAATGCTTCCGCTGCTGGCTTGCTGGACGCGCGTCATCACCATCGCGCGGGCGATGCCGGAGCAAGGGGTCGACGAAGACGTGCAGGTTCAGTTCGAATGGCTGTTTCGCCAGACGATGCGATTGCTGCGCCCCGGCGGCCGCGTCTGTCTTGGTTCGCGCGTCGCGCGCGACGATGTGCCTGAGATCGTCGCGGCCGCGCTGAAGCTGATCGACGATCCCGAGGACCATCAACTCGCCAAGGCCGCGCTGCGCGGCGTTGCTGCGAAGAAGCCCACCAAGTCGGGCCGCAAACGCAAAGCGAAACTACCGGACTCGCATCTCTATTCGGAATGGAGCGCAATCGGACTGCTGCGCGGCACGTGGGAACTCGATGCACCGCGGCTGGCTGTCGCCTTTGGTGAGAAAGCGCACCGCTGCGAGCTGTTTGCCAACGACCACTTGCTGCTCGCCGGCATCTGGACGCCTGAAGTAACCATCGATGGCTGGAAGTGGCGGGCCACAGGCGAGTGGAGCGAAGTCTGCTGGCATACCGATGACGATGTGGTGTATCTCGAATTGGAAACCAGGCTGGCCGAGGGGTGGAAGCTGCAACGCCAAATGATGCTCGGCGTGAGCGACCGTGTCCTGCTCTTGGCCGACGCCGTCCTGGGCGAGACCACCGCGAACATCGAGTATCGCTCGGTCTTGCCGTTGGCCCCGGACATTCGCTTCCTGCCTGCCACCGAAACGCGCGAAGGCTATCTCGCCGCCAAACGGGTGCAAGCGCTAGTGATGCCGCTGGCGCTCCCCGAGTGGCGTTCCGTCGGCGGTCCCGGCGAACTCACTGCGGTGGAGGGCGGCCTCGAACTTAAACAGGCCTGCAGCGGTCAACGCTTATTCGCTCCGCTCTGGATTGATATGTCCCCCGTGCGCATTCGTAAAGAATGCACCTGGCGGCAATTGGTCGTCGCCGAGCAGTTGGAAATCCTCCCGCCCGCTGTGGCCGTGGCCTATCGCGTGCAAGTCGGCAAGGAGCAATGGACCGCGTATCGCTCGCTGGCGGCTAAGGGAAACCGCACGTTTCTCGGGCAAAACATCGTCACCGAGTGCGCCGTCTCGCGATTCAAATCCGACGGCACGGCCGAACTGTTGCTCGAAATTGAATGACTCGCTGCGACCTGAGGCCCGTGATGGCATCGCGCTTAGTCGAAAACCTGGCTCGCGTGCGCGAGCGCATCGCCACCGCGGCCGAGCGCGCTGGCCGCGCGCCGGGCGAAGTGACGCTGATCGCCGTGACGAAGTATGTCGATGTCGATCTGGCCCGCCAATTGTTCGAGGCCGGCTGCGAAGACCTCGGCGAGAGTCGTCCGCAGGAGCTCGTCGCCAAGGCGGAAGCGCTGGCCGAATTGCCGATTCGCTGGCACATGATTGGCCATTTGCAGCGCAACAAGGCCCGGCACGTCGTCCAGTACGCTTCGCTGCTTCATTCCGGCGATAGCTGGCGGTTGTTGGAAGAACTCGATCGCATTGCCGAGGCGCGCCACCAACCGTTCGATGTCTTGCTCGAAGTCAATATCTCGCGCGACGAGGCCAAACACGGTTTCGACCACGAACAACTCGAAGCGCTGCTGCCGCAGTTGGGTAATCTCGGGCATCTGAACATTCGCGGACTCATGGCCATGTCCGGCTTTCATGCGTCGCTGGAAGAGGCCCAATTCCAGTTCGAACAGGTACGGCAATTGCGCGATCGGCTGATTCCGATTGAGCCGGCCAATATGCAGTTGCGGGAACTTTCGCTCGGGATGAGCGACGATTTGGAGGCCGCCATCGCCGCCGGCGCGACGATGGTGCGCGTCGGGAGCGCGCTCTTCGAAGGCCTTGTGACATGATCGACCTCCAAGCACACCCCGCCGGAGTCGTGCTACCGATCAAAGCGCTGCCTGGTTCGCGCTCCAAGGGCCTCAAAGGCGAGCAAAACGGCGCGCTCAAAGTCGCCGTGACGCAGGTGGCCGAAAAAGGAAAAGCCAATCAAGCGATCATCGACGTGCTCTGCAAGGCGCTCAAGCTCCGCAAGTCGCAAGTGGAGTTGCTCAGCGGCGAGACATCCGCGCAAAAACGGCTCCTAATTCACGGTATAACTCTGGACGAATTACAGTCGCGCTTATCCGTGGCGCTTGGGTGAAATTTTCACCGACGCGTCCGTGCGGGCAATTGACCCGGCGGCGAACTCGCGGGCCTGTTTGATGGCTCGGCTTATCGCTCGGGCCGCGGACCACAATCTGGCGTCGCAAGCTGGCGTTGTGTCCGGGAACGACTTGGTCGAGAATGCTGCGTCTTGCGATGCATGTACGATTTTCACTCTCTCCCCACCACCTGGAGCAAGTCGATGGGTTTATTGAAAGAATTCAAAGAGTTCGCCATGCGCGGCAATGTTATCGACATGGCCGTAGGCATCATTATGGGGACGGCGTTTGGCAAGATCGTGAACTCGCTGGTGACCGATGTGATTATGCCGCCGGTCTCAAACCTGATGGGGGGCGTGAACGTCAAGGACTGGGTGATTCAGTTGCCGGACGTGAAAAGCGCCGCCGCCGCCGCCGTGGGTGAAGCGGGCGCGAAGGCGGAACCGGTGGTGATTCACATCGGTTCATTTTTGCAAACGACTCTCGACTTTATCATTGTCGCGGCGTGCATCTTTCTGATGATCCGCCTGATGAACGTGCTGTGGAAGAAGAAAGAAGAAAAGACGCCCCCGCCAGAGCTTAGCACTGAGGAAAAGCTTTTGATCGAGATCCGCGATTTGCTCAAAAGTCAGCAGGCCCGGTGAACCTTGCCTGAGAATGAGCGTCGATACTTGAAGGGACGATGACGGCGTCCTCAGGGAGTGTCTTCCGTTTCTAATGGCAAGTTCATGAACAACCGACAACTGCGCAATCTGGGCGTTCCGGCTGAATGTATCAATACAGCGATCGGCTGCATTCAACAGGCGGCGGCGCAAGGGGTGCGCGGGGGTGAAGTCAAGCGGCGGATCGAAGCGGTCGTCGCGTCGCCGGAAGATTACCTGGCCGATGAACTCTTCGGCCCGTTCGCGCATGCGCTGGCCACGACCGAACCGGCGCCGGTCCTGGCGCCGATCGACTACGCCGTGTGGGGCAGCGAAATTGATGACGCTGCGAAAAGTCAGATGCGGGACGCGTGTAGCCTGCCGATGGCCCGCGCCGCCGCGCTGATGCCGGACGCCCACGTTGGTTACGGTCTGCCGATCGGCGGCGTGCTTGGTTTGGAAGGGGCGGTAGCGCCGTATGCTGTTGGCGTGGACATCGCCTGCCGCATGAAGCTATCGGTGCTCGACTTGCCGGTGGAGTCGTTGGACAACTTCGAGCGCTACCGCATGGCGATTGAGCACGGCACGCGGTTTGGCATCGGTTCGCGGCACGAAACGCCCCAGGATCATGCCGTGATGGATCAGGATTGGGAAGTCTGCCGCATCACCCGCGAGAACAAAGACAAAGCCTGGAAGCAACTGGGAACTTCAGGCTCCGGCAACCACTTCGTCGAGTTCGGCGTGCTCACGCTCGAGGCGCGCGCTGAAGACTTGGGGCTCGATGCGGGTTCGTATGTCGCCTTGCTGAGTCACAGCGGAAGTCGTGGAACCGGCGCGTCCGTCTGCGACACCTACAGCCGCATCGCGCAGCAGAAGTTGCCGAAGTCGTACCAGCAGTTCGGCCGCCTGGCGTGGCTCGACCTGGATTCCGAGGCAGGCCAGGAGTATTGGGCGGCGATGAACTTGATGGGGGATTATGCAGCGGCGAATCATGATGTTATCCATCGCCTGGTGTCGAAGAAACTCGGCGCGCGGATCGTCTCCGGCATCGAGAACCATCACAACTTCGCCTGGAAGGAATGGCATGACGGTCGCGAGCTGATCGTGCATCGCAAAGGGGCGACGCCGGCCGGCGCAGGCGTGCTGGGGGTGATTCCCGGTTCGATGGCCGATCCGGCGTTTGTCGTTCGCGGTCAGGGAAATCCGGCGAGCCTCAATTCGGCCTCGCATGGCGCGGGGCGACGCATGAGCCGGACCCAGGCCAGGTCCACTTTCAACTGGCGCGCCACGCAAAAGGAACTGGAAGCCCGAGGCATCCGCGTCATTTCTGCCGGCGCAGACGAAGTCCCCGGTGTTTACAAGAACATCCTGGACGTGATGCACGCGCAGCAGGACTTGGTCAAAATCGTGGCGCGGTTCGACCCGAAGATTGTGAAGATGTGCGACGACGGTAGCCGCGCGGAAGATTAAGCCCGCGAGTTGGGGATTAGACCATACAACTATTGGTCGTCGGGCAGCGCGGCGGAGTTTTTGGCGCGCGCCTCATCCTCGAGCATTTCGGCACGCATGATGAGCGCCTCAGCGGGAGCGGAGATCCCGATGCGCACCACGCCGCCGTTGACCCGCAAGACCGTGACGACAATGCCGTCGCCAATTACGATCGACTCATCTATTCCGCGCGTCATTACGAGCATAATTGTTTGCCTACGACGTGCGCCCGCGAAGTTGGATGGCGCAAAGCAGCGTGTAGGCAACCTCCTTGTCTGGACGAAAGCCGGTTCGCCCACCACAGCGAACATCGACTGTCAGCATCGTAACGAAGCGCCTGGCACTCCACAAGCAACCAACCAGCGGAGCAAGTTGCCGCGAGCGGGAGACTGCAGTTATTTGCCTGCGTAGATGGCGTTGGCGGCGGCCAGGGTGCTCCCCGGCGTGAATTTGTGCCCTTGTTCGGCCAAGAGCTGTTCCAAGGCCCCCAAGAGGAGCATGACGTTGGCGACCCGAGAGCCGTAGCCCATCAGCCCTATCCGCCACACTTTCCCCTTAAATGCTCCCAGCCCGGCGCCAATTTCGATGCCAAACCGGTTGAGCAAGCCGGCCCGAACCGCCGTGTCGTCGATGCCTGGGGGAACATGGACGGCGTTGAGCATCGGCAGTTGATAGCCCTCCGCGGCAGCGTAAGTGATGCCGATGGCCGCCAGACCCGCCTTGAGGGCGCGGTGCTGAAGTTGATGCCGCGCGAAACAGGCGTCCAGCCCTTCTTCGTGAATGATTCGCACCGCTTCATAGAGTCCGTACGACATGTTGATCGGGGCCGTGTGGTGATAAACGCGGTTCTGCCCCCAGTAGTTGGCGAGCATCGTCACATCGAGATACCAACTTTGTACTTTGGTCTTGCGCGACTTGATCGCTTCCATCGCCTTCGCGCTGAACGAGACCGGCGCGAGCCCGGGCGGACAACTGAGGCATTTTTGCGAGCCGGAATAAATCGCGTCAATTTGCCACTGATCGACTTCCACCGGCACGCCGCCGAGTGACGTCACGGCATCGACCAAGAGCAACGCTCCGCCGTCGTGCACCACACGTGAAATCGGCTCGATCGGCTGGTACGCGCCGGTCGACGTTTCCGCCATGACGATCCCCACGACTTTTGGCTTGACCCTCTCGACGGTTGCCGCGATCTCCTCCGGCGTGAAAACTTCCCCCCAGGAGCGTTCGAGCCTGGTGACTGTAGCGCCTGTCCGCTCGGCGACATCCGCCATTCGCGCGCCGAAGACGCCATTAACGCCAACCACCATCGCATCGCCAGGCTCGATGAGATTCACGACCGTCGCTTCCATCCCCGCGGATCCGGTGCCGCTGATCGCCATCGTCATTTCGTTCTTAGTGCGAAACAAATCTCGCAGCATCTGCTGCAGGTCGTTCATCATCTCGAGATAATACGGATCGAGATGGCCCACGGTGTTCTTCGCCAAAGCCGCGAGCACGCGCGGATGAACATCGCTTGGACCTGGGCCGAGCAACGTGCGAATCGGCGGATTGAGAGGGGCGGGAAGCATGAAAACCTCAGTGGCGAGCAAGTTGTTGGTTTAGGTGCGCGTCTCGCGCACGAGCCTACTAATCTGTTTAAACTCCGGCGTACCAGCCACGCGGCACCACTCGAAAAGAGCCATCTCCGTCGTCACCAAAGCAGCGCCGCTAATCTGCATTCGATTGAGCGCCGTTGCCTCGTCCACTTCGTAACGAGCGCCCACCGCATCGACCGCGACATACACGCGATAGCCTGCCGCGAGCAGATCCATGACCGTTTGCAACACGCAGACATGCGCCTCGATGCCCACCACAAGCACCTGGGTGCGACCGAGCGCCTGCAATTGCGCGACCAGCGGCGCACAGCCGCCGCAGCTAAACGAAACTTTCGCGGGAAGCGCGCCCAGTTTCTCGGCCAACGCCGGCGTCGTCGGACCAAGCCCTTGCGGATATTGTTCGGTCCCCAATGTCGGCACGCCAAGAATCTTTGCCCCGTCCGCCAGGCGGCGAATGTTCCATATCAGGTGCTCAAATTCCGGAATGAGCGGAACCAGCTTTTCCTGCACATCGACTACCAACAGCACGCTGTTGTTGGCCGACATCAGTTCCGGGCTGCGCTCGAGACTGGCCGGGGCGTCGTGGGGGGGAGGTTGCGTCATAACGGCAACATAGCCAACCGACGTCGAAAAGGCTACTGGTTGTGGTACGCCTGGCTACCAGCCGCGTGGCTTCCAGTCGCCCCTGGAGAGAATGGCGGCGGTGCGTCACAATGAGCGGTTTACGATCACCAATTTCCCGCGACGATGGGCCGCCATGAAGATTCATGCCACTACGATTTGTTCCGTGAGGATTCGCGATCAGGTCGCGATTGGCTGCGACGGGCAAGTCACCTTGGGTTCCGCGATCCTCAAGGCGGACGCGCTGAAGTTGCGCAAGCTGGCCGACGGCAAAGTCCTCTGCGGCTTCGCCGGCGCAAGCGCCGATGCCTTCGCGCTGCTCGAACGATTTGAAATGAAACTCAAGGATTTTCCCGCGAATATGCCCCGCGCGGCGACGGAACTCGCCAAAGAGTGGCGAATGGATCGGGCGCTGCGGCGATTGGAAGCGCTGCTCGCGGTGGTCGATGCCCGGTATACGCTCTTGGTGAGCGGCACCGGCGATGTGATTCAGCCGACCGATGGCGTCGTCGGCATTGGCTCCGGCGGCAACTTCGCGATGGCGGCGGCGCGGGCCTTGCTGGCGAACACGCAGCTCTCCGCCCGCGAAATCGTCGAGGCGTCGCTGAAGGTGGCGTCGGAGATCGACATTTATACCAACGGCAACATCGTGGTGGAGGATATGCCATGCGCAACGTGATTCCGGGACAAACGCTCGCACAAAAAGAACTCACCCCGCGCGAGATCGTCGCGGAACTCGATCGCTACATCGTCGGCCAGGACAACGCCAAGCGGGCGGTCGCCATCGCCGTGCGCAATCGCTGGCGGCGGCAGCAACTTCCCGAAGAGATGCAGCAAGACGTTGCGCCCAAGAATATCCTCATGATCGGCCCCACCGGCGTCGGCAAAACGGAAATCGCGCGCCGTCTGGCGCGGCTCACCGGCGCGCCGTTTGTGAAGGTCGAGGCGACGAAGTACACCGAAGTCGGCTACTATGGGCGGGACGTTGAAAGCATGGTTCGCGACCTCGTCGAGAACGCGATTGCGTTGGTCCGCGATGTCGAGCGAAAAAATGTGCGCGAACAAGCCCAGCGACGCGTGAATGATCGCCTGCTCGACCTGCTCGCCCCCAGGCCCGTCACCTACGGCTCGCAATCCATTTCAGAAGACGCCGAGCAGGATGAGTCCGACAGCGCGGAGAAGCACTACGAGCGGACCCGCACCAAGATGCAGGCGATGCTCGACGCCGGCGAACTGGAAGAGCGCAAGGTGGAGCTGGTGATCGAGCAGAAGGCCAAGCCGATGCTGATCGGCGGGATGGGGCTCGAACAGATGGAAGGGGAGTTGCAAGGGATGTTCGAAAAAATCCTCCCCAAGCACACCACCCGGCGCGAACTCACCGTGCGTGAAGCCCGCGAGGTGCTCCTCGAACAAGAAAGCGATGCGCTGCTCGATCCCGACAAGATCAGCGAGCAAGCGATCCATCTCGCGGAGAATCGTGGCATGATCTTTCTCGACGAAATCGACAAGGTCGTCGCCACCGACGGCAAGGGCGCCGATGTTTCCCGCCAAGGGGTGCAGCGCGATTTGCTGCCGATCGTCGAGGGAACGACGGTGCAAACGAAGTATGGCTACGTCAAGACGGACCACATCCTGTTTGTCGCCGCCGGGGCGTTTCACCGCAATAAACCGAGCGAGCTGATGCCGGAGTTGCAGGGGCGTTTTCCCATTCGCGTGGAACTCAACGACCTCACCAAGGACGACTTCGTCCGCATTCTGCGTGAACCGCGCAACTCCCTCACGCGGCAGTATGCCGATTTACTCCAGACCGAAGGCGTGACCATCGACTTCACCGACGACGCCATCGAAGCGCTCGCGACTTACGCCCATCAGGTGAACCAATCGACGCAGAACATCGGCGCGCGGCGGCTCTACACGATTTTGGAGCACTTACTGGAAGAACTCAGCTTTGAAGCCCCTGATATGAAAACCGGCAAAGTGCCGATCAATGCGGCCTACGTCAACCAACGCCTCAAGGAAGTGGCCGGCGATGAAGATTTGAGCAAGTTCATCCTGTAGCAAGCAACCGTGCCAGTTCCGCTTGCACCGCTTCCCACCCCTCGCCCACAAACGTGATCCGAAACGTCCGCTCGGTCTCTCCAACAACCTCAATTGCGATCTCCACGCGCCTGCGCGGCAAGCAATCCACCACCCGATCGCCCCATTCCACAAACGTCAGCGCCGGCGCGTCAAAATACTCGTCCGGCCCGAGCTCCAAAAACTCGTCATCGTCTCGCAGTCGATACGCGTCGAAGTGGTAAATGGTACGGCGGCCGTGATATTCATGGCAGAGCGTGAACGTCGGGCTCACCACTTCGCCGACGGGAATCTCACAAGTGGCCGCGACGGCTTGCACCAACCGCGTCTTGCCAGCGCCGAGGGTGCCGACGAGCGCCACGGTCGTGCGCGCGGGAAGGGCTTTCCCCAGCGCAGCACCGAGCCGGGCCGTGTCGCTTTCTTGCTGGGCGAGGAAGACCAGCGCGCTCATGCGAGTAGCTTATGCTCGTAGCCAGCCGGTTCGACGGGATGCAGCGCGCCGTCTGCTTCGCGCAACCACAGCCCTGGCTCGGCGACGAACTCGCCGATCCGGGAAAGCTTCGTGGAACTTAGCGGCTGCTCCTGGATCATCCGCGCCGCTTCGTCGGGCGGCGTCGCCAGGACGAGTTCAAAATCCTCGCCGTCGCTCAGCGCGCGGCAAAGCAATAGGCCCACATCGCCAGCGACCAGATTGCTGTGACGACCGGCCTCGGAGATGGGAATGCCAGCGACATCCAAAATCGCGCCGCAGCCGCTCTCTTCGCAGATATGCCACAAGTCGAGCGACAGGCCATCGCTGACGTCGATCCCGGCGTGGAGTTTGTATCGCTCGTGCAACAACAGCGCCTCGCGCACACGCGGCGTGAAATCGAAATGGTGTCCTTCGATGCTGAAACCGAAACTGCCGGTAGTGACGATGGCATCGCCCGGCTGCGCGCCAGAGCGCCGCAAGACGCCGCGCGGGGTGGCCAGGCCGATCGCCGTGATGCTGATGACGAGCGGCCCATTGTAAATGTTCGTATCGCCGCCAGCGATCGAAATGTCAAACTCCGCCGCGAGTTGAGCCAACCCTTCGTAGAACGCCTCGACAAACTCGGCGCCGCCTTGTTCAGGCAAGCCGAGTGAGACGAACGCCGCCAGCGGCTGCGCCGCCATCGCGGCGAGGTCGCTGAGATTCACGGCAAGCGACTTGCGACCGATCCGTTGCGGCTCGACTTCCTGGACGTGAAAGTCGACGCCGTCCATGAGCATATCGCTCGTCACTACGATGTTCTGGCCGTGCGTGCGCAGAACCGCAGCATCATCCCCGATGCCCACAAGCACATCGTCATTCTGATCCAGCCGACCGCGCAGCCAGCGTATGAGTTCCCATTCCATGATGCTATTATCCCGCGCAGGGCCGCAGAATGGAAGTACTGAAGGAGCGATGGGGAGGAGCGGCGGAGGCGAAATTCCAAACGCCAAACGCCAGCGAGCGACGTGCAATTGATATCTGCGGATGGTAAATTAGCCCCTTTGGGCTCACTTTTTCAATGCTTTCCGCTCGCAAGGAAATGGCCGATGATGCGTTTGTCGCTCTTCGCACTGATGTTGGTCGCACTGCTGGCTGGTGCGGCGTGGGCCGCCGATGCCCGGCCCAATGTCGTCGTCTTTCTGGCCGACGATCAAGGCTGGGGCGACTTGAGCGTCCACGGCAACACGAATCTCCAGACTCCCAACATCGACGGGCTCGCGCGCGGCGGCGCGTTGTTTGAGCGGTTCTTTGTGTGCACTGTGTGCGCGCCGACGCGGGCGGAATTTCTGACGGGGCGCTATCACCCACGCGGCGGAGTGCGCGGCGTTTCCACGGGAGAAGAGCGGCTTAATCCGGACGTGCAAACCATTGCCGACGTGTTTCGCGCCGCAGGCTACGCGACGGGCGCGTTCGGCAAGTGGCACAACGGTTCGCAGTTTCCCTATCATCCCAACGCGCGCGGGTTTGACGAGTTTTACGGCTTCACCTCGGGACATTGGGGGCACTATTTCGATGCCGATTTGGAACACAATAATCGGCCGGTGAAAGGACAAGGCTATCTC
>CAUJKE010000183.1 GCA_963205385.1 Planctomycetota bacterium
CAGCCTACGGTCAGCGCGGCCTCTTTGGACGCAACGCCTCCAACGATGCAACTGCTCCCTGAAGCTCACACAGCGGCAGCGGATACACTTCCAGAACCCGAGCCAGCGACCGATTCAGCCGCCTGGCTCGCGGCTTGGGCCGCTTTGGATCGCCCGGAATCACCCAGCATCTCGCCCCGAGCGCCACATGCTCCCGCGCAAGCCTGGGCTTCGCGGGGAGTGAAAGATGGCGGCGCTTTTGCGAGCAGTGACGATTGGTGGTTGGACTGGTTTGAAGACTAAGCGTTAATCCCGAAATGCGTGGTGGCAATCGTCGCAGGTTTGCACCAGGCGATCGAGCTGCTTCTTTGCGGCTTCCTGGTCACCGGCCCGCGTCGCCTTGGCGACCGCCGCGGAGGCGTCGCGCATTTCATAGCAAATCTTCTGCCACTTCTCCAAATCGTCATCTTCCACGCAATAGCTATCGTCGTAGGCGGAGACTTCCGCAATCGCGGCGAGCGTCGCGGCGCTGGCGGCGCTCTTTTCCTTGAGCCGCTCGAAGCGCGTCCCCATGACACCGGAGCGGAGGCTGTTGTTCACAATCGGCACTTGCCGCATGAGCTGCGCCAAATCGCCGGAACCCGCCAACCCCACTTTGCCGCCGCCACTGGTTGCTTCCAACGCCTGTTTCGCCTTGGCGAGCTCGGCCTTGGTCGCCGCGTAGTCCTTAACGTTCTTGGCCATCCCCTTGGCATGTTGCACCAGCGCCGCCGCTCCCGCCTTGAGAGGATGCTCTTCGTCGTGTACTCCCAAAACGGCCGCGAGCGCCGCGACGGTGTTGGCGTCCATGCCGACCCGCTTCTGCTGCTCTTCGAGATATTCATCCGGATCTTCCAGATCCGTTTCGATCCGGTCGAGGAAGAATTCCACCTGCGCGATCAGATCCTTCGCGGGAGCGTAGGTCGATGGCTTGACCGCCGGCACGTCGGCCGTGAAGGCGTCCGACGCGACGAGCGCGAACAAACAGACCGGGAAAATCCAACAACCGAGAAAACAGATGCGTCGCATGATGGGCCTCGCAGCGGAAAGCGAAGAGGAATCTGAGTGAAGACCGAGTCTTTAGAGTAACTCATCGCGGGGCAGGATTCCACGTAGGGCCCAGATGCAATTGACCCCGATGCAATCGCGGCGAGGCTGCACATGAATCGGGGGGGATTTTGCTCCTGCGGGTTTGGATTTTATCCTGCCCCCCAATGCACAGTGTACGCTTCCCGCCTGCTTCCCACCCCTCGTCACTTAGGCCAATCGCAGATACGATAGCAGGCTGGATTTTGGCCCCCTGTTTCGCTTTTCGCAGTGCTTCCGCCCGCCGTTATTATGGGTAAAGTCACCTACAAAGATGCTGGCGTCGATCTCGACGTGTACGAAGAGTCGATGTCGCGTTTGCCGCGGTTGATGCACCGCACGTTTTCGCCGCGCGTGCTCAAGCTCGATGGCGGCTTTGCGGGGCTGTTCCAGCTTGATTTTGGCAGCCGACTTTTTGCGCGGAACTACGTCGATCCGGTGCTGGTGAGCTGCACGGACGGCGTCGGGACGAAGCTGAAAGTCGCCCAGCTCATCGGCCGGCACGATACGGTCGGCATCGACCTGGTGGCGATGAGCGTCAACGACGCGCTCTGCTGTGGGGCGGAGCCGCTCTTCTTTCTCGACTACGTCGCCATGAGCCACGACGATCCCGAGACGCTCGAGCAGATTGTGCGCGGCATCAGCAATGGCTGTCTCGATGCCGACTGCGCGCTGCTGGGGGGCGAAACGGCGATCATGCCGGACCTGTACGCGCGGGGTGATTACGACCTGGCTGGGTTTTGTGTCGGCGTCGTGGAACGCAAGCAATTGATCGACGGCCGCGCCATCGCCCCCGGCGACGTCGTGCTCGGAATCGCTTCCAGCGGTTTTCACAGCAACGGATATAGTTTAATTCGCAAGGCCGTGTTTGAGGTCGGCGGATTGACCGCGGCCGAGCGCGTGCCGGAACTGGGGATGACCGTCGGCGAAGCGCTGATCACACCGACGCGAATTTACGTCAAGCCGATTCGTCGCGTCCTCTCACACTACAAAGTCAAGAACGTCGTCCACGGCATCGCCCACATCACAGGCGGCGGGCTGTTCGAAAACCTCGAGCGCATTCTGCCCGCAGGCGTCAACGTCGCCATCGAGCGCGGGAGTTGGCCGGCGCCGCCGGTCTTTGCGTGGGTGCAAAAGTTGGGTGAAATCGACGACTCCGAGATGGAGCGCGTCTTCAACATGGGGCTGGGGCTGGTCATGGTCGTCAGCAGTTACTACGCCGACAACGTCCTTCGCATGTTGAGCGATGCCGGGCTCGACGCGTGGAAGATCGGCGATGTGAGCGCCGGCGAGCGCGGAGTCGCCTGGCGATAAGTCTCCTTGTCCGCGAAACGCCTAAGTCGCGCCGTCGCCACAGCTTATAGCATGTCGCCCGTGCCCGGCGGCCGTCAAACCCGTACAATCACGGTGTCCCTGCTCGTCTTCCTGGCTCATTTCAGGCATCGAGGCGCCGCATGTCCAGTCCCGAAACTCCCTGGGTCGATGGCCTCACGATCGGGCAAGCGCTGGACGCCACATGCGGCCAGCACCCCGAGCGCGACGCGGCCGTGTTTCCCAAGCTGGGCTTGCGCTGGTCGTGGCGGGAGTTTCAGGCGGAAGTCAACCGCACCGCTCGCGCCCTGATGGCGCTCGGCATTCAGCGCGGCGAGCATGTCGCGCTCTGGGCGACGAATGTTCCCGAATGGATTCTGCTTCAGTTCGCCACGGCGAAACTGGGCATCGTCCTGGTCACGGTCAACCCTGCCTATCGTCCGTATGAATTGAAGTTTGTGTTGAACCAGAGCGATGCGGTCGCGCTCTTTCTGGTCGACTCGTTCAAGCACTCCGACTACTTCGCCATGCTCGCGGAAATCTGTCCGGAGCTCGCGCACTCGCCCGCCGGCAACTTGCACGCTCACGACTTCCCGCGGTTGCGGCATGTCGTCACGTTGCAAGGCGAACCACCGCCGGGGTGTGTGTCGTGGCAGGCGATGCTGGTGGGAGCGGACAGCGTCGCGAGGGAAGACCTAGAACGCGTCGGCCAGGCGCTCGACTGCCGCGACGCGATCAACATTCAGTACACGTCCGGCACGACCGGCTTCCCCAAGGCGGCCATGCTGAGCCATCGCAATCTGCTGCTGAACGCCTATCATGTCGGCAATTGCCAGCGACTTACCTACGAGGACCGCGTCTGCATTCCGGTTCCGTTCTACCATTGTTTCGGCTGCTCGATGGGGACGATGTGCTGCGCCGTTCATGGCGCGACGATGATCATCCCCGGCGAGTATTTTCAGCCGGAAGACACGCTCAACGCCTTGGAAAGCGAACGCGCAACGAGCGTTTACGGCGTGCCAACGATGTTCATTGCCGAACTCGCCAGCCCCACGCTCGACCAGCGCGATCTCTCCTCGCTGCGCACCGGCATCATGGCGGGCAGCCCTTGCCCGATTGAAACGATGCGGCAGGTGATCCAGCGGCTAGGCGCCCGCGAAATCACCATCGCCTATGGCCAAACCGAGTCGTCGCCGGTGATTACCCAGACGCGGACAGACGACTCGCTCGAAGTCCGCTGCGAAACCATCGGGCGGCCGATTCCCGGCGTGGAGGTGAAACTCGTCGATCCCGTGAGCGGCGAGGCAGTGGGGGATGAGACCCGCGGCGAACTCTGCGTGCGCGGGCACGTGGTCATGCTGGGCTATTACAACAACCCGCAAGCGACCGCCGCCGCGATCGATGCCGACGGCTGGCTCCATACCGGCGACATCGCCACGCGCCGCGCGAGCGGATATTACCGCATCACCGGCCGCATCAAGGACATGGTGATTCGCGGCGGCGAGAATATTTACCCCCGCGAGATCGAGGAGTTCCTCTTCACCCATCCGGCCGTGCAGCAGGTCGCCGTCGTTGGCGTTCCCGATCCCAAGTATGTGGAAGAACTATGTGCTTGGATCCGCCTCAAACCCGACGTGAACGTCACCGCCGACGAGCTACGCGACTTCTGCCGCCAAAGCCTGGCGCATTACAAAACGCCGAAGTACATCGAATTCGTGGACACGTTCCCGCAAACCGTTACCGGCAAGATCCAGAAGTACAAGATCCGCGAGGCAATGATCGAGCGACTGGGGCTGACCGAGCACGACACAGCTTGACGCCGGGGGTACTGATGCGAGCGCACGCCCGGTAGGATAGGCTTTCAGACGGTCTCGAACCAGGGACACCGACCCTTTGTGTCCTCTGCACAACTCGTGGAACGAACACTTTGATGCGCACTTCACTGACGAATCTCGCCTTGGGACTGCTACTCATGCTGTTGGTCAGCGTCGCGGGTGCGGAAGAACCGGCGCTGCAACCGCTGAAGTACAACCATCCCGGCCTGGCCGTTGACCTTGGCGTGGGCCTCTGGGCGTGGCCGGTTCCGTGCGATGCCGATGGGGACGGAGACTACGACCTCATCGTCTCCTGCCCCGATAAGCCGTCCAATGGCGTCTGGTTATTCGAGAATACGACGGGCGACACGGCCCGCGACAAGTTCCCCATCTTTCGCCCCGGCCGGCGACTCAGTTCAACCGTGCATTACGTCATGCCCAGTTACGTCGCTGGCCAACTGCGCGTGCTCTCGCCGGGGTATGAATATCCAAATTTCACCCAGACCGGGTTGACCGAGCGCGTCAAGCTACCGATCGATCCGAAGTTCCACAAGCCGCGGGGGCCGCAAAGCCAGCGCGTGCGACACAACCAATGGCGCTATGTCGATTTCGATGGCGACGGCGCGCTCGATTTGACCGTCGGCATCGAGGACTGGAGCTATTACGGTTGGGATAACGCGTGGGATGCGGCAGGCCGGTGGAAGAACGGGCCTCTGCATGGTTGGGTCTATATCTTTCGCAATCGCGGGACGACCGCCGCTCCGGACTATGCCGAGCCGTTCCTGGTCGAGTGTGAGACCGGCCCCGTAGATGTGTTCGGTTGCCCTTCGCCCAACTTCGCGGACTTCGACGGCGATGGCGATCTCGATCTGTTGTGTGGCGAGTTTCTGGATGGCTTCACGTACTTCCAAAACGTTGGTACGCGAAGCGCACTCAAGTACGCCGCAGGCCAACGGCTGAAGTCTTCCACCGGCCAGCCACTGGTGATGGATCTGGAGATGATCGTGCCCGTGGCTTTCGATTGGGATCGTGATGGCGACTTCGATCTTATCGTCGGCGACGAAGACGGCCGCGTCGCGCTCGTGGAAAACACCGGCAAGTTCGATGACCAGAAGACGCCGCTGTTTCTGCCGCCGCGATACTTTCAGCAAGTCGCCAACGAGTTAAAGTGCGGCGCGCTCGCGACACCGTTTGCTTACGACTGGGATGGTGATGGCGATACCGACATCCTCTCCGGCAACACGGCAGGCTACATCGAATTCTTCGAGAATCTCAGCGGGCCCCAGGTCGCCGCGCCGAAGTGGGGAGCGCCGGTTCGACTTACCGCCGGCGACAAAACGTTTAGAATCGAGGCCGGCCCCAACGGCAGTATTCAAGGACCGGCGGAAGCGA
>CAUJKE010000184.1 GCA_963205385.1 Planctomycetota bacterium
CGGAGAAGGAGCGTGAACGCCCCTGGCCAATCGCTGACGCGACGATTGCGCAAAGGCGCTAATAATGGCCGTCACTGGTGGGGGTTTGGCAGATGCATGGTCAAAAACGTCGGCATTCAGGGCCGTTCACGGTCCTTCCCCCGCCGTCAGGCGGGTAATAGGCCCGTGCTTGAGCACGGGTATATGTCGCCCCGCCTGATCCTGCATTTCACGGGCGTTTACGCTCCTTCTCGCTGCGCGGCTTGAGCCGTGGAACCGCGCCCGGGTTTGTGGACTAATCCAGATTCACGATGTGATGCACAAACAGTTGAATTCGCGCTGCAGCCCCTATCTTCCCCCCTTGCTGTCACCGGAATTCACGCCCTGAAAACATCACCGGCGTTCGGGCACCCAGGACGCAACTTCCCCGCTCTGGCGAGCCTGGCTACGGGGGCGCCGCCGGTCGCTGCTTCTTGACATCACCCCACCACACCGGTATCTTTACCGGATTGAATTGGCACTAGTCTTGACGATTGGATCCATTCAGAATCGCCGGACGGGAAGGATTGACCACTGGCCGCCTTGGGCTCGGGGGGACGCGAGGTTACGCAACTCGCCCCGCACGAGCGAAATGTCGCGCCGATGTGGCAGTTAATGTCCGTTTGATCCCCATTTTAGACGTGTATTAGATAAGATGGCCTTGGACGGGAGGATGCGACATGCGACGGCGCTGGTAACGCAATTTTGGCGTCGATGTGTTCGCCCGAGAGTCAGCTTCTGAGAATCGACAGCGTGGGGAGCAATTCCCACGAATTCGTGAAGCGGCACAGCGGTTGGGCATCGGGCACCTGCTAGAGCGATGGCCTCAGCAATTGTCCGGCGGCGAGCGTCAACGAGTAGCTCTGGCGAGAGCGATCGTGCGCGAGCCGGCGGCATTTTTGTTTAATAGGCCCCTCACAAGCCGGTACGCTATAAATTGCCAGCGCAGCTTCGTCGCACCTTGCATCGCCGATAACGCGACCTGACCTTGGAAGCCTGACGCGCGGTGCTCGGTGGTGCTTGGCGCCGCTCGCGTGCCACAAGTCGGAACTCCGCAAGTTTTGGATAAGTCGCCTGTGATGCGGTTTGTGGCAGGATTTCTCGGTCGTCCGCCGATGAATATCCTTTCCGCTTCGGTGGGCGCGGTGTCGGGGGGACTGTCGGGGGCGCTGTTGGAGAAAAGAGCAAGCCTGGCATTGGTTGGCAACAGCCGCAGGCCAGCGACTCGGTTCGAGTAAGACTCGTCTCGACCGGGCGTTGATTTGCCGCTAGCACTGGACCGGTTCGCATACAATTTGATAACCCAACCTGTTTGGTTGACTTGCCATGCGCACGCCGTTGCATGCACAAGTTGGCACTCAGGTCGACAATTCGAACGAGTTGGAAGGCAAGGCAATATATGAATCCCAGCGAGATTTTACGGATCGTCGACTCGCTCCATCGCGAAAAGAACATCGACAAAGAGATCGTGTTCACGGCGATCGAGTCGGCGCTCGTCACCGCTGCTAAAAGACAGTACGGCGAGGAGGCGGAAGTCCTGGTCGCGATCGATCGCGTGAGCGGCCAGCCCACCGTCGTCGCCAATGGCGAAGCTCTGGATCCCGATCTGTTCGGCCGGATTCTCGCGCAAACCGCGAAACAGGTCATTATTCAGAAGATTCGCGAAGCGGAACGCGATTCCCTGATCGACGAATATCACGAACAAATCGGCCACATGGTCAACGGCATCGTTCAACGCAACGAAGGCCCCGCGACGCTGGTGTCGCTCGGTTCCGTCGAGGCGATCCTGCCGCGCAGCGAGCAAATCCCCGGCGAATCGCATCATCCCAACGAGCGCGTGCGGGCGGTGATTTTCGACGTCAAGCCGCAAGGGAGCCGTGTGAAAGTGGTCCTCAGTCGCACGCGCCCTCAGTTGGTGCAGCGGTTGTTCGAGCAGGAAATTCCCGAAATCGCGGACGGTGTGATCGTGTTCAACGCAATTTCGCGCGAACCCGGCCATCGCAGCAAGGTCGCGGTCAGCACCACCGATAATCGGGTCGATTGCGTGGGCGCTTGTGTCGGCATCCGCGGCAATCGCATCAAGAACATCGTGGACGAACTGGCCGGCGAGCGCATTGATATCGTCCGCTGGAGCGACGACGCCGAAGAATTCATTCGCAACGCCCTCAAACCGGCCGAAGTCGACCAGGTGCTCTTGTGCGACATGCTCGGCCGGGCGATTGTGCTCGTGCGGGAGGATCAACTTTCGCTGGCCATCGGTCGCCGGGGGCAAAATGTACGCCTGGCCAGTAAATTGTGCGGCTGGGATATCGAAATCATGACCGCCGATGAGCTCAACGAGCAGATCGAGCGGGCGGTGGGTGGCTTCAGTTCCCTCGACGGAGTGAACGAAGAACTTGCTCAAAGACTAGTCGAGCAGGGTTATTTGTCATACGATGATCTTTCTGTCATTGAGCCCGACGCCCTCATGGAGATGGGCGGCTTGACGGCGGAGCAGGTCGATATCATCGTCGAGCAGGCGGAATCCAAGGCGGCCGAAGCGGAAGTTGCCGCCGCGGACGAACGCCGGCGTGCCAAAGCCGAACAGGCCGCGGCCGCCATTGCTGACGAGGAAGCCGCCGCTCGTGGAGATGTGGACGAAGAGTCCGACGAGACGGAAGTTGCGGCCGAGGAAACGTCAGCCGAGGAAACGGTGGGTGACGAAGCGGCTGCGGAAAGCGAGTTGGGAGGCGATGTCCCCTCGGTCGTTAATAGCCAAGAGGAGCGGCCAGAAAACGCCTAAGCCAGCGGCGCTCGTCGCCGCTTGCGGATGCCGCGGGCAACGCCCCAGGCAAACGATTGCAAGCCATTCGTGTCCTTCGCTCCGCGAGGGAACTGAACTATAAACAACGGTGACGGCTTAAAGTTTTAAGCCGCGATTTTGCGAGGTGTAAGGTTTTCGCCTGTGAGGCCGGAGCCTTCGCCTGCAAGAGGAGAGCCCGTATGTAGTATTACTGCCAGTGAAGGCGTACGCAGTTGCGAACAGGGTCTGTTCGATGCGACGCCAATGTTAAGGGAGGGCGCACGTGCCCATTCGGATTTACGCGTTAGCCAAAGAACTGAAACTCGACACCAAGGACTTGGTCGACATCTGCGCTCGGGCCGGCATTCCCGCCAAGGGATCGCCTCTTGCTAGCTTGGAAGATGACGAAGTCGCGAAGCTCAAGGCTTACTTGAGCGGTTCGTCCAAGCCGAGTTCACGATCATCTGCCGGTGCGCCCATTCCCCCGTCTTCGCCGCCGCCCCCCTCAAAGCCGCGCGTGCTTCCGCGGCAGCCTGCGCAGCCAGCGCCGCCAGCACCCACTCCAGAAGTTGTGGAAGCGGAGCCTGTTGCGCCCCAAGTCGCGGCCGCTCCCGCCGAGAGCGAAACGATTAGCGTGGCGGCGACCGCAGACGAAGGCTCAACCGTCGCCGCGTCGTCGGGCGCTGGGCCGTTGACGAAAAAGATGGGTTCCAAGGCGCCCCCGCCGCGTCCCTCCACGCCCGACTCGCCGAAGTCCCCGTTTACGCGCGACGATTACATTCCGTCGACGAGCAGTGGCGGTAAGGTCAAGGTGATTGGCGGCGGGCGCAAAAAAGAAGGCGAAAAGCGGCGCGACGATGGCGAGGGAGCCAAGGGTCCGCGGCAACGCGCGCCGATCATTCGCGTGGCTGACATGCCCAATGTGAAGCAGCCTTCGCCGCCGCCGACCGCCCCCGAGCCCAAGGCTCAAAAGCCTGAAATTCGGCTGACCAAGGAAGTGCTCCGCGGTTCTTCCAAGGGCAAAACGCCGACTGCCCACGTGGACGACATTGCCAAGGCTATGTCCAAGACCGGCGCCACGAAACATTCGGCCCTCCAGGATATCGCCGGTAAACTGCTCAACAAAGAAGCCAAGCCTGCCAAGAAAAAAGGAAAAGGCGTTGTCGATACGGAGGAGTTTGGCGCTAAGGGTCCGGCCAAAGGTCCGGTCAAGCCAGGCCTGGCGGGGATGGCCAGCGCTCGCGCCAATCGGCATCAGGCGCGCAAGATTCGCTCGGTCGACGATGTGAGCGATGATGATTCCGGTCGTCGTCGTCGCCCGCGGCATCGCTCGCGCAGCAAGAACGTGACGGATACCGCCGCACCGCGGAAGGCCAAAGTGCAGCTCGCGCTGCCGTGCACGGTGCGGAGCTTCTCCGAAGCGGCCGGCGTCGCATCCAGCCAGGTGCAGCGCACGCTGATGGGGCTGGGGATGATGGCCACTATCAATCAACAAGTCCCCAACGAATACGTCGATCTGTTGGCGATGGAACTCGGCGTCGAACTCGAATTCCGCAAGCAGGAAACGGCGGAAGAATCGATGCTCGCGGCGATCGAGGATCGTGACGACGATCCCGCGTCGCTGGCGCCTCGCCCGCCCATTGTGACCTTCCTCGGCCACGTCGATCACGGCAAGACGTCGCTGCTGGACCGGATCATCGGCATCGATGTTGTCTCCGGTGAAGCTGGCGGCATTACGCAACATATTCGCGCTTACCAGGTCGATAAGGGCGATCGCAAAATCGCGTTCGTCGATACACCAGGTCACGAAGCGTTTACGGAAATGCGGGCCCGCGGGGCGAATGTCACCGATATCGCGGTGCTCGTCATCGCGGCGGATGACGGCATCATGCCGCAGACGGAAGAGGCCATTAGCCACCTCAAGGCGGCCGAAGTACCGATTGTCGTCGCGCTGAACAAGATCGACCTCCCCGGCGTGGACGAGAACCGCATTCTGCAGCAACTAGCCGCTCAGGATCTGCTTCCCAGTGAATGGGGCGGGAATGTCGAAGTCGTGCGGACCAGCGCTACCATCGGCACAGGCGTGGACGATTTGCTCGAAACGCTGCTGACGATTGCGGACTTGCACGAACTCACGGCCAATCCCGATCGCCCGGCGACCGGCACTTGCCTGGAAGCGGAGCAAGAAGCCGGCCGTGGTGTGATTGCGAAGCTGATCGTTCGCAACGGCACGCTCAACGTCGGCGATGTGATCGTCTGCGGCGCCGCGCATGGCCGCGTCAAGGCGATGTACGATACGCTGCACCCAAATCAACGCGTCAAGTCGGCCGGCCCTTCAACTCCGGTCAACGTCACCGGCCTGGATATTGCGCCCGAGGCGGGCGACTCGTTCAATGTCCTGGAAGACATCGCGCAAGCTCGTGAGATCGCCTCGCTGCGCGAGCACCGGGGGCGCGAAGGCAAGCTCGGCGGCAAGACCACCAAGGTCTCGTTCGAGCAATTCCAGGATCTGCTCACCTCCGGCAAGCTCGGCGTGGTAGAAGAGAAAATCACGCTCAACCTCATCATCCGCGCCGATGTGCGGGGATCGATCGAGGCCTTGCTCAAGGAACTCGGCAAGCTGGAACATCCTGAGGTGCAGGTCAAGGTGTTGCAAGCCTCGGTTGGCGGCATCACCGTGGCCGACGTCACGCTCGCCAATGCGTCGGACGCCGTCATCATCGGCTTCAACGTCATCCCGGACGAAGCCGCCCGCAGCCTGGCCGATCAATACGGCGTTGAGATTCGCCGTTACGACATCATTTACAAGGTCGCCGATGACATCAAGGCGATGCTCTCCGGCAAGCTCAAGCCGGAAGAACGGATCGTCGAACTCGGCCGCGCGTTGGTCAAGCAAGTCTTCAGCATCAGCCGCGTCGGCGCGATCGCTGGCTGCTATGTCGCCTCGGGCAACATCGAACGTGGCTGCCGGATTCGCGTCAATCGCGATGGCCGCACCATCGGCGATTACGCCCTCGATTCGCTCCGTCGCGAGAAGGACGATGTCAAGGAAGTGCAGCGGGGTATGGAATGCGGCATCCGTCTGGCCGGTTTCAACGACATCAAGAAAGACGACGTTCTGGAAGCCTACAAGATTGAGGAAGTGGCGCGTAGCCTGTAATAAACCTAGATGACTTCTCGCCGAACCCTAAAAGCCGCTTCCGCGATTCGTGAAGTCGTGAGCTCCGCAATTCTCATCGACTTGCAGGATCCGCGCGTGCGCGATGTGACCGTCACCCTGGTCGAGGTCGCTTCCGATATGCGTCAAGCCAAGGTGCATGTGTCCATCATGGGAGATGAGAAGAAGCAGCAGTTGGCCCTCCACGGCTTGCAGAATGCCGCGGGGTTCTTGCAGTCGAAAATCGGCGAGCGGATCGATACGCGTTACATCCCGCGGCTGACGTTTGTGATTGATAAAGGCGTCAAACACTCGATTGAGGTGGCGCGCATTTTAAGCGAAGTGCTTCCCAAGTCGGAGGTTGAAACTCCCCCCTCCCCTCCTCCCGAGACCGACCCGCCTGACGACGAGTGACGCCGCTAAGCTGCTCGCTGGTCTTCCCTCGCATCCCTCGCGCTTACCATCGCCTGCTATGACAACTCCCAACCGCGCCACGCAAATCGGCAAGCTGCAAAAGATTCTCAAAAAGCATTACAAGCCGGTGACGCCGCCGGAGCGCACGCTGCTGGAACACTTGCTGTATGCCTGCTGTTTGGAAAACTCGCCGTTCGACAAAGCGGACGAGGCGTTCGCGCAGTTGCAGCAGTCGTATTTCGATTGGAACGAAGTGCGCGTCACGAGTATGGCCGAACTGGGCGGCGTGTTTGCGTCGCTCGCGCAATCGCAAACGGCCGCGTTCCGCGTCAAGAAGACGCTGCAAGGCATCTTCGACGTGATCTACGACTTCGACCTGGAAGCGCTCAAGAAGCAGAATCTCGGCAAGTCGATCAAGGATCTGGAACAGTTCGGCGCGACGCCGTTTTGCATCGCCTATGTCACGCAGAATAGTCTCGGCGGACATGCGATCGCCGCGGATGAAGGGACGTTCGATCTCCTGGTCGTGCTCGGCATCATCACTCCCGCCGAGGCCGCCAAGGGCTTGCTCCCCGGAATCGAGCGGGCGATTCCCAAGAACAAGGGGCCGGAGTTTTTCTCGCAATTGCATCAACTGGCCACCGAGTTCTTTGCGTCAACCGACTCCACGCATGTGCGCAACTTCCTGAGTGAACTGGTGCCCGACGTGAAGGAAAAGATCGCCGAGCGCCTGGTGCAGAAGAAGGAGTTGGCGGAAATTCACTCCGCGCAGCGTGAAGCCGCCGCAACCGCCGCCGCGGCTGAACTCACCGCCACCAAGGAGCCTCCCAAGTCCGCCAAGCCCGTGGAGGCCGGCAAGGAATCCAAGGGCGCCAAGCCCACGAAGGAAGCGAAAGACTCCAAGGACAAGTCCTCCAAGGCCGAAAAACCGATCGAAAAGCCGGTGGAGAAAGCGGCCGAAAAGGCCAAGCCGGAGAGTAAGAAGCCGGACGAGAAGAAACCGGAAGAGAAGCCGAAGAAAACAGCCGCGAACAAGGACGTCCCGAAGAAACGCCCCGCCGAAGCGGCCAAAAAGCCGGTCTCCAAGGGCCTGGCCAAGAAAAAGCCGCGGTAATCTAAATTGCCGACTGTGCTAAAATGAGAGGGTGGGCGCGGTGAGCCTACCCTCTTTTCGTTTCTCAGGTGACGGTTTTATGCGGCGTTTGAAAATACTGACGATTGGGATGGTGGGCGTGAGCTTGTGTTGGGCCTCGTTGTTGCAGGCCGATACGCCGCCTGTCGGTGCGCCCGGCTTCGCGCAAGAGGGGGAAGACGCGCCGACGCCCTTTGTCCCCAAGCGCGCGCGTTCGGAAGCGGACCAGGACCACCTGGAAGCTTCGGCCTTGTATGCGTTCGGCCGGCTGATGCACCAACGCGAAAACCTGCCGGCCGCGCTCCGCAGCTATGAGCGTGCTTATCGTTATGACCCCGGCGCGCTGGCGGTGCTCGGCGAGATTGTGCCGCTCGCGTTTGAGCTAGGCCGGAGCGAGGAAGCCGCCCGCTACGCCATCATTGCGGCTGAACAAGACCCCCAGGACGCGCTCCTGTTGCGGCGCTTGGCGATGCACCTGACGGAGCAGGAAGATTTTGGCCGCGCGCTGCAACTGTATCGCAAGTCGTTCGAGTTGCAGCAGACGCCGGACGATGTAACCGCCGTGCTGTTGCACATGGAGATGGGACGCCTGTACTTTCTCGAAGGAGAGTTTCCGGCAGCGGCCAAATCGTTTCAGCAGGTGCGGGCGGCGATCGACGATCCGAAGAAGTTTGGACTCTCCGACGAGCTGCAGAAGATCTTGATTGGCAACGCGCATGCGACCTACTCGCTCTTAGGCGAGTGCTTTCTGGAAGCGGCCCTCTACGACGACGCGCAAGCCATGTTCGTCAAGGCGAATGAGGCCCGCGCGGACGAGAGCGAATTCGCGTTTCGCCAGGCGCGCGTCTTGGCCAAACAACAGCAGACGGATGCCGCGCTGGCGCAACTCGACAAATACTTCGCCGCCAAGGCAACCTCGGCCGGGGTCGATCCCTACGACTTGCTAGGTGAATTGCTCGCCGCGCAACATCCCGACCCCGCCGCCGCGCGCGCCGCGCTCGTGACGCGCCTGGAACAGTTGCATCAGGACGATGCGGAAAACGTGGCGCTCGCGTTCGCCTACGGGCGAGCGCTGGTAGCCAATGCACAGACCGACGTCGCCGAGAAAGTTCTCGCCGCATCGTTCGCCCAGGAAGCGACCGCGGAAACGGCCGCGTTGTTGGTGGGACTCTATCGGCGCGAGAATCAAGTCGCCCCCCTGCTCGAACTGTTAGGCGCGACCGTAGGAAAGAGCGGCAACATCGAGTCACTCGGCGGAGCGGGAGAAGAACTGCTCGCGGACAAGCCGCTCGTCGAGAAGTTATTGGCCGCAGCCCAGGAGCGCCGCGCGGCCGACAAGCTCACTCCACCCCAGGCCTTGGCCGCGGCGATGATTGCGGTCCGCGCGGAACAGTTTGACGCGGCGGATGACTTGTTCAACCTCGCCTTGACCAGGCCGCCCATCGCGCGCACGTCGCTCCCCAAGGCGGAGCTCATCATTGCTTGGGGGTTGGAATTGTTGCAAGCGGAGCAGCAAGAGCGCGCGGCGCAATTGTTCCGCAAAGCGATCGATGAGAAGCTGGTTCCCGAGCGTCAAGAATTGCTCAACTACTTCCTGGCCGGCGCCCTGGAGATGCAAGGCAAGACCGACGAGGCGCTCGCGACGCTCGACAAAGCGCTCAATCCCGAGCAGCCGACGGCGCTCTTGCTGTCGCGCAAAGCCTGGATTTTGTATCACGCCGAGCGTCACGAGGCAGCCGAGCAAGCCTATCTCGCGCTTTTGGAAAAGTTTGACGCGGATCACAAGTCGACGCAAAACCGGCAGACCATGCGCGACGCGCGACTTGTCCTCTCGAATATTTGTACGCAGACGAATCGCTTCGACGAAGCCGTGGAGTGGCTCGAACAGGTGCTCGATGAGTTTCCCGAGGACGTCGGCGTGTTCAACGACTTGGGCTATTTGTGGGCGGAAAAAGGCATGCATTTGGAGCGCGCCCTGCGCATGACGCAGCGCGCGGTTGCCGAACAACCCGAGAACGCCGCCTATCGCGATAGCTTGGGCTGGGTCTACTTTCAACTCGGCCGTTATCAGGAAGCTGTCCGCGAACTTGAACAAGCTGTCGCCGCGGAAGAGCCAGGCGGCGTCATCCTCGATCACCTTGGCGACGCTTACGCCAGGCACGGCCAGGCGGACAAGGCCCGCGCCGCGTGGGAGCGCGCCGTGATCGCGTTTGAACGGGAAGACGAGCCCGAAAAGCTGGCCGCCACCCAACAGAAGCTTACCCAGCAGACCACGAAATAGTCGTGGAGACGGGCGACTCCGCGGATTTTTAGTTCCTTCAATTCGTATTTAAGAGCCGAGTTCTATGGCAGGGCATTCGCACGCCGCGAACGTGATGTACCGCAAGGCGGCGGTGAACAATAAACGCAGCAAACTGTGGGGCAAGCTGGCCCGTGCGATCATGGTCGCCGCGCGGCTCGGTGGAGGCGATCCCAACGCCAACGCGCGCCTCCGCAAGGCGCTGCTCGACGCGCGCAGCGTCTCGATGCCCAAGGACAACATCGAACGAGCGATCAAAAAAGGGACCGGCGAAAGCGGTGATGGCGCCAATATGGAAGAGGTGCTGTACGAAGGCTACGGCCCCGGCGGCGTCGCCGTGTTGTGCGAAATCCTGACCGACAATCGCAATCGCACCGCCGGTGAGATTCGCAAGATCTTCGACGTCAACGGCGGCAATCTCGGCACCACCGGTTGCGTGGCGTTCTTGTTCGAGCGCAAGGGCCTATTCGTCATTGGGGCCGACAAGGCGTCCGAAGAGCAGCTTATGGAACTAGGGCTCGAAGCCGGCGCGGAAGATGTGAAGCGCGACGGGGACAAGTTCGAAGTTCCCTGCGCGCCGGAAGACTTTTACGCGGTTTCAGAAGCGTTTGCCGCCGCCGAGATCGAGCCGGAGAACGCGCAAGTCACGCGCCTGCCGATCACGAATGTTGAAATCGACATCGACACCGCCCGCAAGGTGCTGAAGTTGATGGAGCAACTCGACGATCATGACGACGTGCAAGGCGTGATGGCGAATTTTAGCCTGACGGACGAAACGCTGGCGGAGTTGTCGAAAGAGTAGGGCTGCGCGTCACAGGCCGCTGGTTAAATGTTCCAGAATTTCCGCCGTGGTGGTGAGATTCGTGACAAGCACATCAGGCTGCGCGGCCGCGAGTTCATCCAGTTGATGATCGCCGGTGGCGACTGCGATGACATGCGCGCCAATCGCGCGGGCGCAGCGAATGTCCGCCGGGGTGTCGCCAATCACCCACACCTGATCGCCGCGCAAGTCCAGGCCGGTATGGGTACAAGCCGCCGCCAATGCTTCGCGGGCCACGTCGTCGCGCTCTGGATGCAAGTCGCCAAAGCCGCCAAATGGAAATCGCTCGTGGAGGCCGTAGTGCGTCAACTTGCGGCGCGCCCCCTCGCGCACGTTGCCGGTCAGCAGTCCCACGGCCAAACGCGGGAGCGCTTGCAATTCGGCCAGAAGCGCCTGCACGCCGGGGAGGAGCGTCCGCGGGCGACTCGTCAAATGCTGTTCGAGACTGGCGAGATATGCCGCTTGAAAGCGTTCCCAATTCGCCTCGGTCGCTGTGATTCCATGCTGTGCGAAGTATTCCTGGCAAATGCCGCGATCCGTTCGTCCTTGCAAGAACACCGGATGCGGATCCCGCACGGCAAACGCGACCTCAAGCGCCGTATTGAGCGCATCCCGCCCTGCCCCGCCGGTCGAAATCAACGTCCCATCGATATCAAACAGAATGACTTGCATGGTGAAGATTTTAGCGTTTAGGCGTGCCCTGGCGAAGGGCGGAACGAGCGCGAAGTGACCGCCGATGACTGCGAGAAATGCGAAACAAGTTCGTGAACCAAATTACGAATGCTGAAGACAAACGCCTGGCGTTGCGAGCTGGAGGGACAATCCGCCCTGTGCGCCCCTGGTGGTTTTCGGTAGGTTCGCAAGGTAGCAGGCAAACCCCTGCGGGTCGTTCGCCGTCCATGTGCCGCGCGTCATCAAGTCGTTGTCGTGTCGTTGTCGTGCAAGTTGTTCGCCCGCGACAGGCGGCGATTGCCTGCTCCGCGCTGCGCCGCTGGCCATTATCAAACTACAAGGAAACCGCGATGCCTTCTGAACCGCTTGGGGTGATCTTCGATGTGGATGGCGTGCTCGTCGATTCGTACCAGGAACATTACGAAGCCTGGGTGCTGATTGGCCAGGAGCGGGGCTTTTCGATTACCGAAGCGCAGTTCGCCACGAGTTTCGGCCGGACGAGTCGCGAGGCGATTGTGGAGATCTTTGGGCTCGGCGATTTGACCGCCGCGCAGATTGCCGAACTCGACGCCGTGAAAGAGGCCAAGTATCGCGAACTGCTCGCGGAGCGGTTTCCCGAACTGGCAGGGGCGGGGGCGCTGATCGATGCCTTATATTCCGCCGGTTTCAAACTCGGCGTCGGGTCGTCCGGTCCGCCTCCCAATGTGGCGCTCGCGGTCGATCAACTCCATCGGCGGGACAAGTTCGCAGCCATTATCAGCGGCGAAGACGTCCAGCGCGGCAAGCCGGATCCGCAAGTGTTTTTGCTGGCAGCGGAGCGGATGGGGGTCGCGCCGGCGAATTGCTGCGTGATCGAAGACGCGCCGCCGGGCATTGAAGCGGCGCATCGCGCCGGCATGAAATGCATCGCGGTGACGAGCACCGGCCGGACCCGCGCGGAGCAAGTCGCGGCGGACTGGATCGTCCCCTCGCTCCAGGATGTCACGCCGCCGCAAATCGCGGCGCTACTCAAGTCGCAGACAAACTCCCGCCGGCCGTCCGCGGATTCCACAAGTTGATTTGAGCGATAGCAACTGCGAACGGAGCCCAGCGGCACTTGGAGCTTGCTACTTGCTTGCTAGCAGCACTTCGCCGTTGACGCGAACAACTCCGTCGCCTACCCTTCGCCGTTCTCTTTTGGACTGAAGGGTATCGATTGTGGTTTGTTGTCGTAGCCCACACGCGCCGCACAGGCATCACGCCTGGCGTGATGAATTCCTCGCTGTCGCAGGCACACTCCCGCGCGCCGTTGGCCGCGCTCTCATCCTCCTCCTGCTGCTCGTCGTCTCCGCCACCGGATGCGCCTTTTCGCCGCTGGCGTACTATGAGCGTTCGCTGGTCTATCAGCCGGCCAAGGCAGACCTTGGCGATTGGTCTCCGCCGTCGCAAATCGGCTTTGAAGACGCCTACTTCGTCTCGACCGATGGCACGAAGCTGCACGGTTGGTTTCTCAATCATCCGCAGCCCAAAGCGGTCGTGCTGTTCACGCATGGCAACGGCGGCAACGTCGCGCTCTGGGCGCCAAGTATTCAGTATCTCGTTGAGCGGCATCAAGTCGCCGCGCTGGTCTTCGACTATCGCGGTTACGGCCATAGCGAAGGCCGGCCCGATGAAAAAGGAATCCTGCAAGACGCCCGCGCCGCGCGTCGCTGGCTCGCCCGGCGAAAGGGGGTGGCGGAGGAGAGTGTTGTGCTGATGGGCCAATCGCTCGGCGGCGGTGTGGCGGTCGATCTGGCCGCCCGCGATGGCGCGCGCGGGCTAGTTCTCGTCAGCACGTTTACTTCCGTTCCCGATGTGGCCGCGCATCATCTCCCCTGGGCGCCGGCACAACTCCTCATGACCCAGCGTTACAACTCGCTGGCGAAGATCAAGCAGTACGACGGCCCACTGTTGATCTGCCACGGCGACGCCGACCGCACCATCCCCTTCGAGCAGGGCGAGCAACTCTTCGCGGCCGCCGGCAGTTCCCAAAAGCGGTTCATTCGGCACGTCGGCGGCGAACACAACGACCCACCGCCGGACGAGTACCGCGTCGCCCTCGACCAGTTTCTCGATAGCCTGCCGCCCCAGCAGCCCTACGTCCCCGACAAGCACGCAGACGCCGAAGCCGCCCTCCACCGGACGCTGTGGCGCTGGATGTCGCCGTAGGGGCGATCGATTAACAAGTTTCCGATTTTCACGCCGGCCAAAAGATCACGACTCCATCGGGCTCGCCCCGCTGGTGAAGAAGTCCTGTGGGCTACCGGCGCCACGCGGCTCCTTCCTCAAAAACCTCAACTTCACTCCGCCGACCGGTCGAAGAGAGTATCGACCAGCTTGATTTTGACGCTGGCGACGCTTACGATAACCGTCAGTAGGGAATTGATAAAACCGGTAAGATATGCCGGTTGTGCTGAGCCTTTGAGGTTCACACGTTCTCTGCGACTCCTGCCTACCATGCGAATCATGCCAGCGAACCTGCCACTTGAACCTGGGTGCGTGTGTAGTTGTCCGGCCTAGTGCCGGACCTCACCCTTCGCTCGCGCCGGGCGATGCCTGCCAGAAATCGGCGCATGCCTGGCCTCTGTTGGATTCGCCACACTGCCCTGGAGAGCCCCTGCTCATGGCTTCCGATCTCCGCCGTAAAGAAGAACTGCCGCAACTGACTCAGCGGATCGTCGAGACCTATGTCGAGGTCGGCACGATCAACCATCTCGGCCATCGCCCGCTGCCGCGGTACGACGTCGTCATTTCCGCCCTCGAGGATCTGAAGGACATCATCTACCCCGGCTACCGGCGGCGCGAAGGGCTGCACCTGGGGAATGTGACCTATCACGTCGGCGACTTGATCGACGGGCTGCATGATAAACTCACCACGCAAATCGCCCGCGCCTTGCAGCACGAAGCGCGGGTGACCGACAACATCGATCCCAATGACTCCCAGGCGGATTACGAAGCCAAGGGGCAGGCGATGGCGATTGATTTCCTCGAGAAGATTCCCGATCTGCGCCGCTTGCTCGCGACAGACGTACACGCCGCCTACGATGGCGACCCCGCTTGCAAAAGCCAGGACGAAGTCATCTTTTGCTATCCGGGACACGATGCGATCACCACGCACCGCATCGCGCACGAGCTCTACAAGATGGGCGTGCCGTTCATTCCCCGCATGATGAGTGAATATGCCCACCGCCAAACCGGGATCGACATTCACCCCGGCGCGACGATCGGGCCGCACTTCTTCATCGACCACGGCACCGGCGTGGTGATTGGCGAGACGTGCCACATTGGCGCCCACGTGAAACTCTACCAAGGCGTGACCCTCGGCGCGCTCAGCTTCGCGACCGATAACGACGGCAACCTCGTCCGCGGCCACAAGCGGCATCCCACGCTCGAAGACCACGTGGTGATCTACGCCAACGCGACGGTCCTGGGGGGCAAGACCGTGGTGGGCCATCACAGCGTGATCGGCTCGAGCGTCTGGCTCACGCACAGCGTCCAACCCAGAACCACGGTGCTCATGGAAAAGCCGAAGCTGCGCATCCGCGAGGAATTGCCGGATGAGTTAGCGCCGGAGTTGAATTATCATATTTGAAAAGCGCCGCAAGGCTGCTGAAGCGCACGCCCATGTTTCGGCGTGCTCAACGGCCTGCGCGCAATCATGGACACATCGAGCCTCGCGCGCGATCTGCCGAGAGGTCTATGTTGGATCACGCATGAGGCGCTTCCGAATCCAAGAGGGATCGCGCCGGCAATCGAGTACTGCCACCACGATCACGGCATCGCTTTCAATTTAGTAATAGATCGCGAAGGGAAATCGATTGGCGAGCATGCGGTGGTAGCCGTAATAACGCCCATGGATTCCTCCATAGAAATACAGCGATTCAATATCCGCAATCAGACTGTCTCGGAAGTAGCGCCCAAGACCAGCCGATTGGTCTTCGTAGAAGCGAAAACCTTCCAACAGATCGAGTTCGGCGTCGGATGAGACTTTGACGATCATGTGCCGAAATCTTGAATCCGTTTTTTCGCCTCGGTCCAGTCACTAAGCGTCGCCTCGCCGGTCTCAAGTCTTCGCTTGCGATCTGCCAGCACCTCTTCATGCCAGGCTGGGGAATCGACTTGCGATGGTGTGCTGCAGATGCTCGCCCACAGAGCCTCCATCGCCTGCAGTTTTTGCGGCATGGTCATGGAATCTAAGGGTAGATCAATGGACATAAGAGTTTCCCTCGCGCCCGTGTCTTCTTCGGCAGTTATCTAGAATTCTTTTCGACCATGCAGCGATTGTCAATCTCTCCGACGCGCGACGACCTTCTTTCGCCACCATCGCCACCGCAAGCTCGCGAACAACACCAGGCCCCACGCCGTGGCACTGATGACCGCGCCGACATAGAACATTTGCGGACGATATCGAAAGATAACCGTCTGCCGGCCCGGCGGGAGTAATACACTTAGACAGAGCCGATTAGCGCGATAGACCGTGAGGGGCGTGCGCGTGCCGGCCGCGCTGATCGTTTCGGCGATCCAATCGGGAGCGTAGGCGGAGTCGACGACAAGCAATCGGGATGCGGAACAGGTGACGTTGAAACTCATCGAGTCCGTATCCAAACCAGGCGTCCACGAGACCAAGGTCTCAGACAAGCGTTGTGTGGTGGGCAATCGCGGCGCTTGGCCCGGCCCAAGTTCCAGCACAATTTCGTGCGTACGGTGCGGCGACGGACGGATTGACGGAAGCAGCGCCGCTGCTGTCTGCTTCGCCAACGCTTTCGGCGTGCGACATTGCAGTGCCGGCAGCGTGCGAATTTGAAACACGGGATCAAGGCCGAACTGTGACTCGAACTGCAACTCCGATCGGTCTAAGGCGGAAACACCATCCCAGAAACCTTCCTCGTCCAACATTGGGCCGAGACGATACCGGATGTTAAAGGTCAGCGGTGACACGTAGGTCGGCGGAAGCGTCAGCCCCTGTTGTCCCTCCAGCGCGATCACAGCGGCCAAATCCGCCGGCGCCAGACCGGTGCGAGAGTCGAACTTACGCACCCCTTCCAGCAAATGAAAACGCTCCGCCAGGCTCTCGCGCTCCCACGCCAGATTGCGCTCCAGAGTAAAACCTGCTCGAAATGGCTGATGCGGGTGCGCCGCGTTTTTCCACTCGCCGCGAAAGATAGTAACCGCCTGCGCTTCGTCCTGCGGACAGACAGGCGACGGTCGCTCAAGTGCCTCCTGGGGTGAACTGGCAATCATCCACTGCTGCGCCAGCGGAAGCTCGATCGCGGTGAGGAGCAGCAAAACTACCGGCCACGCCGAACGCAGTTGGGAGAAATATGTGGACGCGGCGAGACAACCAGCGATGACCGCCGTGTGGAGCAATGCCATGAGGACATCGAAACGCGCCAGCTGCGGCCGAAACTCGCCAAACGGAAATTCCGGCGGAACTTGTTCCGCGATCCAAGCCCAAAGTTGCGGTACAAAAGCGACGCAGAGCGCCATCGCAGCACTGAGCGTCAGCAATGCAATCGCCGTGCGTCGCGCCCACCGCGGCCCTTCACTCAGCCGGTCCCACCCCCGCGCCGCCAGGAGCGCGAGTCCCAGCGACGCCAGGACCATCAGCTTCGCCGGATAGCGAAATTGCGCGTACGTCGGCAGCAGCGTTACGAATAGCCAATACAACCCGCCAACCGGCGCGCCCACGACCGGCTTCGCCGGATCGCCGCCGAATAGGCCGCAATGGATTTCGTGCCACGCATAGCCCAGGCCATACACGCCGAGACTACCGACGATTCCCAGCACGATGAGCCAGGAAAACCAGCGTGTGGTGACGTCGCTTGTGCGCCGCAGCGAAAAGACCGAGAGCGCCGCCAACAGCGGCAACAGACCCATGTAGTACGATGGCGTCCAGATGCGCCCTTCCGCGGGAATCGCATTCATCCAGCGGCGATGCTGGGGAAACATTCGCCCGCCGATATTGGGCCAGACGAGCTCCAGCCACCGCCACGGACCGACACTGAACTCGTAAGCTGTCTCATGATGCGAGCCAGCGAGGGGCGTGTCGAACAAACCGGCGACGACGTCTCGCGTGACTGAAACCTCCGGCTCACGCAATCCGCGCTGCACTTGTGACGCGAACGTGATCGACTCCCAGACGCTGCGGGGCCGGTCGTAGATCGCGCGCTCACTACGGCTGGACCATTGCATCGCCGGCAGAATTTGAATCGCCGCCAGGAAAAAAGCGATTCCGCCAGCGGCGCATAACAAGGCGGGACGAGATTGCCCAAGATCCACGCGCGGCTCGTTCTGTCTCCGCGCATCGCGCCACAACAAGAGTCCATACAGCGCCGCGATCAGCGCCACATGCGCCGCCAACTGCGGATCGCCCCCCAGCACCATCAGCGCTAGCACCACCGCCAGCCCGACACCCCAGCGGTAGCTGCGGAGCGTGAGCATCCGGTGGGCTGCGAGCACCGCCAGCGGCAGCCAGGCCGCGCCGACGAGATAGATCGGATTGCAGTACTGAAACAGCACTTGCCCGCCATAGGCGTAACTCAGTGCGCCGGCCGCCGCGCCGACGCGTGAGCAAGCAAACCCGCGGGCCGTGCGATACAGCAAAATCACCGCGAGTAGCAAATGACCGATGACATACAGATTGACGCGCGTCGTGAACTCCAGCGGCAGCGCGAAGACGAGCTGCCCTGGATAAAACAGGCTCGCCGTCGGATCGGCATGGATCGGCATGCCCAGTCCATCCAGCGGGCACCACAGCGGAATGCGTCCCGCGGCCCACTGGCTCGACGTCCATTCCCACAGCGGCCGATAATAGTGGGCGATGTCCCGAAAGCTGAGGACTTCCCGCCGCCACAACACACCGCCAAACAGCCACGCCAACGGCGCGACCAGCACCGCATAAATCAAGCATCGCTGGCGAACAAACATGAACAGGCCACGAGAAGCCAAAGGTCACACGCACAAGACCTGCTTCATCGTAACTCAGGCGCCGCCTAGAGGCGAGGCTTGGAGCATCGCCCGCGCCTTGCGCCACAGGAGCAGCCACTCGCGGTCGAGGTCCGCGCGCAGCGCGGATAGATCGGCTGCGACCACCACGACGCTCACGTCATCGCGCTCGCCAACCGAACTGCCGTCCCCCTCTGCGGCTTCGACGAGCGAACAGGGCGCGCACCAACACTCCTCGAACCCTTCGTGTTCGACTTCGATATAACCGACGAATTCGGGAGCAAGCAGCATGCGTTTACGTTCCGTTTCCCTCGCGGGGTTGATGGCGTGAGCATTTGGTTTGGCCAGCGCCTGTCAGGCAATCGCGCGGCGGGGGAATCGTTCGGCGGCTGGCAGCAGCGGCATTAGCGGCCGGAGCGGGGCCGGCAAGTCGCACAGCAAAAGCTGCGTTTGCGCCCATTCCAGATCCCAATGCACGTCCGTCTCCAGCGAATCCGCTGACATTTCGTGGGCGTGCTCGTCATCGTCGCTGCCCGTTTGCCCGTGCACGTGCAGCAGGAACTCGTAGGCGCCCAGTTGCATCCGGTCGCCGCTGCGCACGCGCCGCGACTCCACGCGCTGGCGGTTGACGCACAACTCCGGTCCTTCGCCCAAATGCCGTAGCGAAATGCCGTCCAGCCGCACATACAAATAAGTATGCACCGCGGGGAAGAGCGGATCGCCCAGCACCAGGTCGCAATCGTCCGCGGCGCCAATCAAGAACACCGGGCTACGGACGTGGCGCAACTTGCGATGGGCGTTGCCGCGGAGAATCTCCAGCGTCACTTGTGGCAAACCTTGCCGGTAATGCGGACCGCGCAAAGCTTGAGGAGCATCGAGTTCTTTCACAGATGGCTTTCTCTCAGAGTCGGAACAGCGCGAGCAACACGTCGCCTTGAGCGACACTTCTATCTTCGGCCTGCGCGCGCCATGGAGTCCAAAGCTTCACGCGCCATGACGACAGAATTAAGCCCCGCGAGCGCGCGGTGAGTTGCAACAGAGAAAATAGAGCGGCGCCAAACGAGCAGGCACATTCTCTTATAAGGGGCGATCGATCAATAAGTTTCCGATTCTCACGCCGTCCAAAAGATCACGACCCCATCCGCCTTGTGCAGATGGTGAGCTAGTAGCCGGACGCCCTTAACGGCGGCTGGCGACGCGGATTTGCGCGCGGGCTTGATTGATTTGACGCTCGCGCACCGCTTGCAAATCGTCGGTCGGGGCGTGGCGTTGCACGGCGGCGCTGAGTTGTTCCTCCGCGGCTTGCAGATCAAGTCGTTCCGCGGGAATGGCCCGATTGGTGAGGACCGAGACGACATTATCCGCGATCTGCACGAACCCGCCATCGACGTAATAAGTCAAGGTCTTACTGCCGGCTTGCCGGATGCGCAGCTCGCCATAGCCCAGCCGGCCGATGAGCGGACTGCGTCCCGGGAGTACGCCGAGTTCGCCATCGAACAGCGGGAGCGCCACAAACTCGACCGCTTCATCAAAGACGGTCGCTTCCGGCGTGACGACAAGACACATAAGCTGCTGGGCCATGATTCTTTAACCTTTCCGGTTACTTCCCTTTCGCCTGTGCTTTGGCTTGTTCTTCCGCCTGCTCGATCGAGCCGACGTACATGAAGGCGGTCTCGGGGAGGTGGTCCCACTTGCCGTCGCAGATTTCTTCAAAGCTGCGAATGGTCTCGGCAACGGGGGTGTATTCACCGGATTTGCCGGTGAAGACTTCGGCGACGAAGAACGGCTGCGACATGAACCGCTCGATGCGCCGCGCGCGATGCACGACGAGCTTGTCCTCTTCGCTCAGTTCCTCGACACCCAAGATCGCGATGATGTCTTGGAGTTCGCGATAGCGCTGCAGTGTGGTTTGCACGCGGCGGGCAATCGCGTAGTGCCGCTCGCCGACGACCTGCGGGTCGAGAATTCGGCTGGAAGACGCCAGCGGATCGACCGCGGGATAAATGCCTTTTTCGGAAATCGACCGTTCGAGATAAATGAACGCATCGAGCTGCCCGAACGCGGTCGCGGGGGCGGGGTCGGTCGGATCGTCCGCCGGAACGTAGACCGCTTGCACCGACGTAATAGCGCCCTTGCTTGTGGATGCGATCCGTTCTTGCAGCGCGCCCATTTCGGTCGCGAGCGTCGGCTGGTAACCCACGGCGCTGGGCATCCGTCCGAGCAATGCGGAAACTTCGCTCCCCGCTTGCGAGAAGCGGAAGATATTATCGACGAAGAGGAGCGTGTCTTTACCCGTCGAATCGCGGAAGTATTCCGCCATGGTCAGGGCGGAGAGCGCGACGCGGAGACGGGCGCCAGGCGGCTCGTTCATCTGGCCGAAGACCATCGCCGTCTGGTCGATGACGCTGCGGCCGGTATCGCCGATCTTGGCTTCTTGCATTTCGAGCCAAAGGTCGGTTCCTTCACGAGTTCGCTCGCCAACGCCGGCGAACACCGAGAAACCACCGTGCTGCCGGGCGATGCGGGCAATGAGTTCTTGCAGAATAACCGTCTTGCCGAGACCGGCTCCACCGAACAAACCAGCTTTACCACCGCGAACGAACGGCGTGAGTAGGTCGATGACTTTAATGCCGGTCTCGAACAGCTCGGTATTGGTGGAAAGATCCTTCAGCGCGGGGGCGTTACGGTGAATTGGCCACCGCTCTTCAGCGTTGACGGGTCCCCGCATATCAATCGGCTCGCCGAGCAAGTTGAACACGCGGCCCAGGGTCGCAGGTCCAACCGGCACCGACACCGGACCGCCGGTATCAACACATTCTTGCCCGCGGATCATGCCGTCGGTGCCGCCGAGCGCGACGCAGCGGACGCGACCGCCGCCTAGGTGTTGTTGGATTTCGCCGGTGAGGTCGAGTTTCACCCCTTTATGGTTCGAAACGACCTTCACGGCGTTGTAAATGGCAGGCAACTGGTCTTCTTCAAACTGGGCGTCGAACGTCGAACCGATCACCTGCGTGATGCGGCCGATATTTTGAGTGGTCGTGGACATGAGGGTCAACCTGTGCTGGGAAGGTTCGAAGATTGTGTGGGGCAGGCGTTAGCCTGAAAGGGCTTCGGCCCCGCCGATGATTTCCATGATTTCGCCTGTAATCTGCGACTGGCGGGCGCGGTTGTATTCGCTGCTGAGCTGCTTGATCATGTCGGAAGCGGCTTCCGTCGCCGCCTTCATCGCGACGCGGCGGGCGATCTGTTCGCTCACGGCGGCGTCGAGGAAGCATTTGAAGAGCTTCACCTTGAAGCTCATGGGGACGACCTCTTCCAAAATGCTTTCCGCCGACGGCAAAAATTCGTACATCGTGCCGGCCGGCTTCTTCGTCTTCTCCGCGCCGGCGGCGGCGTCGATATCGAGACCGCCGAGCGGGAGCAGCGTCTCCACCACCGGCTCCTGCCGGGCAGCGTTGATGAACCGGGTATAAGCGACGTCCAGCCGGTCCAGCTTGCCGGCGGCGAAATCGGCCAGGTAACGATCGGCAATCTCTTCGACTTCGTCGAACTTGGGTTGATCGTCGAACTGGGTGTACGTGCGATCGATGTTGACGTTGCGGAACTTGAGTAAGGCGATGCCCCGTTTACCGCTCACTTCGACTTTGAGATTAGGAATCGTTTCCTTGAGTTCATGATAGCGGGCGGCGCCGGCGCGAATCACCGCGCCGTTATATCCGCCGCAAAGACCGCGATTCGCGGTGAGCACGAGCAGCGCGGCGTGTTCGGTCTTCTCGCGAGCTTCGAGCAACGGATGCGAGACGGCGAGCCCCGCATGCGCCAAATCCGCGACCACCTGCGTGATCCGCCTGGTGTACGCGGTCGCGGCGCTGGCGCGATCCATGGCCTTCTTGAACCGCGCAGTCGCGATCAGTTCCATGGTCCGCGTGATTTTGCGGATGTTCCGGATCGACTTACGACGTTTATCGAGGGCGCGGGCTTTAGCCATGTTACTTAATCAATCGAATCGTATAGGGATACCGATACCAGACACCCTTGTTGGCTTCCATCGCGGCGATGATCTGGTACACGATGGCGACGATCGCGACCACGGGCGCGAGCACAATGCCCACGCAGGTGGCACAACAAATCACAATGACAATCAGCACCGCGATTTGAAAATTCAGCGACTCCTTCGCCTGGTCGCTCACGAACTCCGACTTTTCCTTGTACATCATCCAGACCACGAGCGGCCCCAAAAACGGCAGCGCGACCAACCCGGCAATCAGCGGCGAAATGTGAGCGAGCATTCCCCACGTCCGCTCCTCTTCGGTCAATCCCGCGGACGACGTCACCGGCTTTTGCGGCGGGACACTTCCAGGGTCGTAGGGATTGGCATCACTCATGGTTTCGCTGTTCCAGCAGGACATGCCCGCGAGCGCATCTGAACGCGCGTCGGGCGAGTCAACTTAGGCCGGCTTAAACTGCTTCTGGAAATCGGCGATCGCCTGGTCCAACTCTTTGACGAGTTCGTCGGACAACGCTTGTTGTTCTTTCAACTGTTGGCGCAATTTGGGACGTTGATCTTTCACAAACTGCAAAAAGCCAGCTTCCCACGCTTGCACCTTCGTCGTTGGCACCTTATCGAGGTAACCGCCGTTACCGGCGTAAATCACCATGATCTGATCGACGACATCCATCGGCTTGTATTGGCCCTGCTTGAGCAGTTCGACCATGCGATAGCCACGATCGAGCCGCGACTGCGTGGCGGCGTCAAGATCGGTGCCGAGTTGGGCGAAGGCTTCCAATTCCCGGAAGGCGGCGAGAGCTAAACGCAGACCACCGGCCACCCGTTTGTCCTTCATCGCTTTGACCTGGGCCGAACCACCGACGCGCGACACCGAGATGCCGACGTTCATCGCGGGACGAATGCCTTTGAAGAACAAATCAGGCTGGAGATAAATCTGGCCGTCGGTAATCGAAATGACGTTGGTCGGAATGTAAGCCGAAACTTCGCCTTCTTGCGTCTCGATGATCGGCAGCGACGTCAGCGAACCGCCGCCGAGTTCATCCGACAGTTTCGCCGATCGTTCGAGCAGACGGCTATGGCAATAGAACACGTCACCGGGATACGCTTCGCGCCCCGGCGGACGACGCATGAGGAGCGACAACTCGCGATAAGCGGTCGCCTGCTTCGACAAGTCGTCGTAGACGATTAAGGCGTGCTCGCCTTTGTACATGAAGTACTCGGCCATTGCGGTGCCGGCGTAAGGGGCGATGTATTGCAGCGGGGCTGGAGCGCTGGCGCCGGAGACGATGACGGCCGTGTATTCCATCGCGCCGTGATCCTCGAGAACCTTGACCACCGCCGCTACAGACGACTCCTTCTGGCCGATGGCGACGTAGAAACATTTCACGCCGCTGTCCTTTTGATTCAAAATCGCGTCGACTGCAACGGCCGTCTTGCCGGTCTTGCGGTCGCCGATGATGAGTTCGCGTTGGCCGCGGCCGATCGGCGTCATGGCGTCGATCGCCTTGATGCCGGTTTGCAGCGGTTCCCGCACCGGCTGACGACCAGCGACGCCGGGGGCCATCGTTTCGACGGGGCGGGATTCGTTGGTCTTGATCGGCCCCTTGCCGTCCAGCGGATTGCCCAGGGGATCCATCACGCGGCCCATGACCGCTTCGCCCACCGGCACCGACAGCAGCGTGCCGAGCGCTTTGACCTCGTCTCCTTCTTGGATGTCGAGGTATTCGCCGAGAATGATCACGCCGACACTGTTCTCTTCCAGGTTAAACGCCAGCCCGATCGTGCCGCTGGGGAACTGCACCATTTCTCCGGCCATGATGCCGGATAGGCCGTAGACGCGGGCGATGCCGTCGCCGACTTCCAGCACCGTGCCAACTTCGCGCACATCCACCTGGCTATTGTAGTTCTCGATCTCCGCCTGGATGACCGAGGCGATTTCGTCCGCATTGAATTTCATATTGAGTCTCGCAAGCCTGTCTGTCGGCTAATGGTTACACGCGGTCGCGAATAAGTTTAGGGGTTGCTGCTACGTTGTTCGCTGTCCACTCCGACGAAGCGCCCCAGCGATTGGCGAATCTTCTGTTCGGTATGTTCGAGGGCGACGGTGCGCATCTTTTGCAACTGTGTCGCCAGGCTGCTGTCATAGACCGTGTCGCCCACGCGCACGACCAATCCGCCGAGCAGATCGGGGGCGACGCTCGTGTTGATAATCACCTGCTTGCCGAGCATCGCCACGAGTTTCGCGTCGATTGTTTCGAGCAATTGGTTGCTGATGGGGGCCGCCGTGGTGACGAACACCTCCACGCGCCCGCGGAGCTGGTTCAGTCGCTTCTTGGCGGCGTTCAGAATCGGCCCGATGGACGATAGCCGATGATGGCGCGACAACACCTTAAGAAAGTTGAGGAGTTGCTCCGACATCCGCCCACGGAAGGCTTTATCCAACAGCGCGAGTTTGTCGTCGTGCGACACGCGCAGCGAAAACAGCGTCTCGCGCAGCGCAGGCAACTTGTTCAGCACATCCTCGACGAGCGACTCAAACTCCGCCACAACGGCGTCGCTCGTGCCGGTCTTCTCCGTCGCGCCAAGCAGCGCTTTGGCGTAGACTTCTCCCAGGTGCTCTTGCCCGGGATCGAAGCGCGTGCTGATGTTTTCGGCGTGTTCGGCCATGGAAATCGTTCGTAATTAGTTGTTCTGAAAGCGATTCAGCGACTCGGCGATGAGCTGCTGATGATCGGCGGCTTTCACTTCGCGGCGAATAATCTTGCCGGCCAAATCGACCGCCGTATCGACGCTCTTGGCGGCGATTTCGTGCAAGGCGGTGTTCTTCGCCTGCTCGATGTCGGCCACCGCCCGCTCGCGTTGACGTTCGGCCGAGGCTTCCGCGTCGGCTTGGATTTTCGCCGCGACTTCTTCCGCCGACTTGCGGGCGTCTCCCACGATCTTGCCCGCCTCTTCCTGCGCGGCGAGCAATTTCGCTTCGTACTGCTGCAACTGCCTGGCGGCCGTCTCCGACGCCGCTTTGGCATCGTCGAGCATCTTGGCGATGGACGACTCGCGGTGGTCGAGCGCCTTGGCGATCGGCCCCCACGCGAACTTCCAGAGCAAGGCCATCAAGAGCGCGAAGACGATAAACGTGTAGATCGAGAGATCAAAACGCGTAAATTCTTCCGGCCGCTCGAGCATATCGGTCGCGTTGCCGTGACCGATATCGAACTTTTGAGCGGCGCTCTCAGGGGCGTGTGCATCGCTGGCGTGCGCGTCCTTTTCATGTGCCTCCGCGGCATGGTTGTCGGCGGGATCCACGGCTTCCGCCAGTTTCTCGACGGCGGCTTTCGCCTCCGCCGCGGCCTTCTCTTCCGGCGCGTCCTGCGCGAGCGCAGGCGAGGACGAATACATTACAGACCCGACAACCACTCCCAGCAGCAGACTGCCGAGCAAGCTAGTGACATTGCGCGTTAGCACGGACTTCACCTATCCCATTGCAGGTACGAATTGGCTCTCACTGCCAAACACTAAACGGCTGAGAAGCAAATGAAGAGCGCGAAGAAGGTGAAACCCTCGATGAGCGCGGCCGCGATAATCATGGCCGTTTGGATGCTGCCTGCCACTTCAGGCTGACGAGCCATGCTCTCCAGCGCCGAGCTCGCCAGCTTGCCGATGCCGTAGGCAGCGCCGATGGTGACGAGGCCCGCACCAAACGAAGCCGAGAAGCTGATCAGCGGGGTCGCCGCATCTTGGGCCATGACCGATGTCGCACCCAACAACAAGGCCGCGATGGCCAGACCGAAAACCTTGGCAAACTTGTTCACGGAACGAATCTCCTGAAGACTGAAAGTAACTACGGTGGAACCCTATTCGTCGCGAAGGCCACGCACTTAGTGCTTGTGGACCGCCGCGCCGATAAACAAAGCGGACAAAAACGTGAAGATGTACGCCTGCAAAAAGGCGACGAACAACTCCAAGATGCTAAACAACGTCGAACCAACCACGGCGATCGTGGCGACCAGCGGCCACTGCCAACTGGGCACATCGGGCGCGGTGAAATTGAGCGCGGCATAGACGCCAAACGCCAAACCCATGATGCCCAAAATAACCAGGTGTCCCGCCACCATGTTCGCCAGAAGACGAATGGCGAGCACGCCGTGCTTAATCATCAGCCCCACGATTTCGATCGCGAAAATCATCGGCTTGAGGAAAATGGCAAGCACTAGCGGCAGGTCCATGGTGGGAACCTGATTCGCGAAGAAGCCTAACACGCCAAACTTGCGGCTTCCGCCGATGAACACGGCCAGGAATGTCACCGCCGCCAAGGCGAGCGTGACATTGAACGCCGCCGTCGGCGCGCCAGCCCAGGGGGCGATGCCAAACAAGTTACAGCCGAGCACGAAGAAGAAGATCGTCCACAACACCGGCGTGAACATCCGTTCGTCGCTGATCTCTTCTTTCGAGCGATGAATATGTTCGTAGGCGTGCTGCGCCATTTCTTCGGTCGACTCGACATGCGTAATATCAGGCCCGTGCGCCTCCGCACTGACGTGCGCATGACCGTGGCCATCGTCGTGATGTTCGGCATGTCCGCCACCCAGCGAGGGAGCGGCGATTTGATCGCGAATGAAGACCAAAAACGTCTCCATCAAGTTCAACAATCGCCCCTTCGGCGTCTGGCCGGAAGCGAGCTTTCGTGCTACCCAGCTAAACACAAGCAGCATGATGAGAGCCACCGCGAGCTCAATCACCATGAACTTGGAAATACAAAAGCCGGACTGCGCTTGATACAAGTTTCGCAATTCACCAAAGGGTTGCGGAATCACGAGCTTGCCGCTGAGGTGGTGGTTGTACCACTCGATCTTTTGTTGGTCCCAGTTGTATTCTGGTTTGTCCAAGCTCTTGAATTCAGCGACGGCCGCATCGTTACTGCCGTGCTCCTTGACTTCGGTCCACTGCGCAGAAAGGTTCCCTTCCAGCGGCAGCGCCCACGCCATGTCGGCGGCGGCAGGGTGCTTGGCAGCGATGAAATCCTGCATCGACTTGCCTTCATTGACCAGCTTGCCGTCTTTGTCTTTCAAGGCGACCCAGGTGCGATAACCGGAGTTGAGCACGGCGACTTGTTCGTCGACATACACCCGAAACGGCTTGCCGTGGTTCGCATGATCGGCATGCACCCAGTGCTGCCACTGGTGATGCAATTCTTCTTCGCCAGGCAGTTTCAGTTCGCCTTTGGCCGCCAGCGCTGCGAGGTCGTGATAGTTGCGATGGAATTCCCAGTCTTGAAACTGGTCGTCGAGTCGCACCCACACGTTGAGCCGCGCGGGATAGTCCGCCTTGCCTTCGAAATTGGCAGGGGCGAGCCACTTCGGGATTTCGAAGTAGTAGCTGTCTTTGATATGCAGAATATCGGAGGCCATGCGGCTACGAAGCCTTTGCGATCGAGCGAGTCGGACCGATGAGCCACAATGTCAGCAGGGTTTCCGTCACCAAGGCGACCAGATAGGCCACGACCGTCATGCCAAACACGCCTGCCTCAGCGAGATAAGGAACCTGCAGGTGAAGCACCACCGCCAGCGCGAAGGGAATGAACGTGCGGAGCAGGATGCTCCCGAGCAGACCGTTTAGCGCCTGAGGCGTGCCTGTCAAAAGCCCCGAGACGACCAGGGCGGCGGCGGCGGGAAGTCCACACACCAGCACGGCCACCAAGGCAGCCACGATGCCTGCGCCGCCGAAGTTTGCAAATCCCCACCAGCCGAGCCCAGCCAAAGGCAGGAGCATGACCAGCGCGAGGATAGCGCAAACAGTCGCCAAACTGGGGCGCTGTCGAACAAGTGCGGAAGCTTGTTGACCACCTGCGTTCACGAAAACTTATCCGTACTGTCGGGGGAATTGTCGTCGGTCGCTGAAGCTTGCTGACCGCGACCACCCCCCGGTTTATTGACCATCCTCAGTAAATGCCACATCCCAACCACGAGACCTACCGAGAAACCTGCCAGTGCGATCCAAGACGTACCCCACTGCCTGTCGAGCCAAGCGCCTGCGACGCCAGGCAAAACCATTTCTAGTCCGACCGTAGTGATCTTGGAGACCCACTCCAAGGCAAGCGCCAGCGGATGCTTTGGATTCGGGGGAGACATTGAATAGTGATGCGCCAGGGTCAGGTAGCCCCGCGAGTGTTCAGTCGGCCACCGCCAAGAAACCACCCGAAAGAGGCGTCTGAATGCCCCGTTCGGCAAATTCCCTGCAAGCCCACTCTCCTCGCCAAGGCAAGCTGACCGTTAAGGTCTGTCAATGTATCGAGGGGTTGTAAGACGGTCAATCGACCGCGACGGGGAATTCGTGTTTTTTTTCACAAAGTCGGGATCCGCCTATTCGCCACACTATAATGGGTGGGTTGGAGCCCAGGGCGATCATCCGGCGCAGCAGGCAGTACGAACGCTGTGGGGCCATGCTATCAACTGGACTTTTGCCCCCTTTAGGATTCGGTTTAGGGGCAAGTTTCAGGCGCAGAATTTTTCGTAAACCCTCTCATTCCAATCAGTTGTTACCGCTAAATGCCTTCCAGCCGCGCAAACTGGAAGTAGTCATTGTTGCGTTTTTGCAACAGAACAACTAAGATGAGACAGGTCGATCTAGCACTAACCACCCTGTAGCGGTGCTCAAGCTGCCCTTGGGCGGATGTGGTGTGAGACGGCCGGGAAGCGGTCGAATCGGAAAACGCCACGTTCTGAAGTTCTGGTCCAAGTCGTTTGGTTCCCAGATTCCGTTCAATTCTGTGGGCGATTTCGAGTCGAGGTTGTGAAACCGGCGCGGCGCTGGGTTTGGCGATGCAGCTTCTTTCACCCGTCAACCATCGTGTTCCACAAATTCAACTCCCTCTGGCTAGGGAAGGCCGGATGGTATTGAGTGTGCGCAGGTCACTTGTCAAGGAGGATGCCCAAACGAACGCCGCGTTACCTCAACGGGTATGCCGTGGCACTACAGCGGAGGTCAACATCCTTGATTACGCCAGCGACACTCAAATCGTACACCGTCAAAGATCTCGCTGAATTAGCTAAGAAGAGCGGTCTTGCAGGTTGGCAGTCGATGCGGAAGGAGCAGCTCGTCAAAGCGCTCGTTCGCGCTCAAAAGACTAAAAAGCCCGCCAGCGAAGCTAAGAGCAAGACAAATTCTAAACCGGCCGCTGCGCGATCACGCGGCGCCAGCAGCGCGCGGAGCGCTAGTTCCGCCAACAGCGCGCCGGCTCGCCGCAATGGTTCGTCGAAGTCGGTCAGTGCTGCTAAACCCACCGCAGCCAAGGCGGGGAAGAGCACCCCCTCGGCGCCTCCTTCCAAGCCCTCCCGCGTCGCCAAACGCATTCACCGCATGAATGAAGTGCGGGAGCGCCAGCGCGATTTGGCAGGCGACCGCACCGACGACACCGGCATCCGCGATCGGCTGGTGCTGATGGTTCGCGACCCGTATTGGTTGCACGCTTGCTGGGAAGTCACCCGGCAAAGCGTCGAGCGCGCTCGCGCTGCCATGGCCGAACATTGGCACAGCGCGCAGCCTACGCTCCGTGTGATGGCCGTTGAGACCGGCGCCACAACCAGCACCGCCGAATGCGCCCTGCGCGATATTCCCGTCCATGGCGGCGTGAAAAACTGGTATATCGATGTCAAAGATCCGCCCAAGAGTTACCGGGTCGATCTCGGCTACCTCGCCGCCAACGGCAAGTTCTTTGTCATTAGCCGCAGCAACATCGTTAGCACGCCCAAGCCCGGCAGCAGCGACGCGATTGACGAAAACTGGTCCGACATCGCCGAAAACTACGAGAAGATTTATGCCCAAAGCGGCGGCTATACCGACGACGGCAACAAGGGCGAACTGCAAGAACTGTTCGAAGAGCGCTTGCGTCGGCCCATGGGGGCCCCGCTGGTCACGCGCTACGGCATGGGGGCGGAACGAATGCTCGGCCGCACCCGCGAGTTTCAGTTCGAGGTGGAGGCCGAAATGATCGTCTTCGGCACCACCCATCCTGACGCCCACGTCCAACTCGGAGGCGAACCGGTCAAGATCCGCGAGGATGGCTCGTTCACGGTCCGCATGAGCATGCCTGACCGCCGGCAGGTAATTCCGATCGTGGCTTCCAGCAACGACGGCGTCGAGCAACGCACCATCGTCCTGGCCATTGAGCGTAACACCAAAGTCATGGAGCCCATGATTCGCGACGCGAACGATTAGCGACCCGCGTGACCTGCGTGGAAATGCTTCTCTCCAACCCCCAGTCGCTGGCAGCGTCTGGGGGTTTGGCGGTTCTAGCTGGCGCGGAGCGAGACCTACGAGTTTGAAGTAGCAAATCTCAAGCACCGCATTCCAACTTGCCCCAACCGCACTCCGTTGCTACGATTCGGTGAGTTCCACTGGCCACCTGGCAATTTCCTCTGCCATGCTCGCGCTGGGATGTGATTTACTTGGGGAGCCGATAACAAGTCCGCATGGACGCCAAACTGATAGTCCTGGCCGCGTGTATAGCAAACCCCGCACTGCTTCGGCATTGCATGCGGTTTGATCACACAACCCGGGACTGCGGCGCCCACTTTTGACTGCGGGCTCTCATGAACGCAACCCCACGGCATTGCGGTGGAGGAAATTGCCAGGTGGCCAATTCGACAAATCTTCAAAGCGCCGCGCATATCGCGGCCCCTGAATCGCTGCCCCCCGCGCTGGCGGAAAAGTGTGAAACGCTGCTTGCGGCCCTCCGCGACCTACGGCCTTGCGCGGTGGCCCTCTCCGGCGGCGTGGATAGCGCCGTCGTCGCCAAAGCCGCGTTCCTGGCTTTAGGCGAAGAGGCGCTCGCGGTTACCGGTGTCAGCCCCAGTTTGGCCAGCGGCGAATTGGAACTCGCGCAACGCGTCGCCCAACTAATCGGCATTCGGCATCTCGTGCTGCACACGCAGGAGTTCGCGAGTCCCGACTACGTCCGCAACGCCAGCGATCGCTGTTATCACTGCAAGACCGAGTTGTACACACAAATGGACCAGCTCCGTGCGGAACTCGAGGCCGGCTTTACGCTCGTCAACGGCGCGAACCTGGACGACCTGGGGGATTATCGCCCCGGCCTGAAAGCGGCGGCGGAACATGCCGTGCGTAGCCCGCTCGCGGAGTGTGGATTCACCAAATCCGACGTCCGCGCCCTCGCCGCGCATTGGGAACTTCCCGTGTGGGACAAGCCAGCCTCCCCCTGCCTTTCCAGTCGTGTCGCGTATGGGGAAGAGGTCACGCCTGAGCGTCTGGCGATGATCGACGGCGCCGAGCAATGGTTGCGAGCGCGCGGCCTGGCGACGGTGCGCGTGCGTTACCATCGGGGCGATTTGGCGCGACTCGAAGTCCCCGCCGAAGCGATCGCCATGCTCTGTTCGCCGGAAACGCGCACGCCGTTAGTCGCTAAGTTGAAGTCTCTCGGCTTCCGCTTCATCACGCTCGACCTGGAAGGCTTTCGCTCCGGCAGCCTCAACACCTTGGTCGAAATTTCGCTGCCGTCGTAGGGCGAGCGTTGGCTCGGAACAACCTTGCAGCCAAAGTCGCCAGGCTGAGAAAGTCGACAGACTTTGAAAGTCGCTCGGTAAACCGCACTTGTGTTCCCTGTTCGGCGGCGGGACAGCTAGAATGGTAAGCGAACCTCGCGACGCTTTCCTCGAGCACGTTTCATGAGTGACGTTTCCGCACCCACGACATCCTCCGGCGACGCCGACTTGACCGGCCGCAAACTGGGCGACTTCCAAATCCTCCGGCGCCTGGGGCGGGGCGGCATGGCCGATGTGTACCTCGCCGAGCAGGGCTCGCTCCATCGCCAGGTCGCGTTCAAGGTGCTCCGCGGCAGCCTGGCGAGCGATGAGAAGTACGTGCGCCGCTTTCGCCACGAAGCGCTCGCCGCGGCCAAGCTCTCGCACGCCAACATCGTGCAAATCTACGGCGTCGATTGCGTCGCAGGCGTCCACTTCATCGTCCAGGAATACGTCAAGGGACAAAACCTCCGGCAACTGCTGAACCGGCATGCGTCCATCGACTGCAAACTCGCTGCCGACATCATGCGGCAAGTCGGCGCCGCGCTCCACCGGGCCGGACAGCAAGGCATCATTCATCGCGATATCAAGCCTGAAAACATCATGCTCGCCGCGACCGGCGAGGTGAATGTGACCGACTTTGGCCTGGCTCGCGTCGTGCAGAATGGCGAGGCTCAGAACCTGACGCAGATCGGCATGACGATGGGGACGCCGCTCTACATGAGCCCCGAACAAGTCGAGGGAAAAACCGTCGATCAACGGAGCGATCTCTATTCGTTCGGCGTCACCTGCTACCACATGCTGGCCGGACATCCCCCGTTCACCGGCGAGACGCCGCTGAGCATTGCGGTGCAGCATCTCAAGACCGAGCCGGCCCGTCTGGAAGAGTTGCGTCCCGACTTGCCGCCTGGTCTTTGCCGCGTGGTTCACAAGTTGATGGCGAAACTTCCCCAAGATCGTTTTGCGTCGGCCGCCGAACTGTTGCGCGAGATTAAGACGCTGAACATCGGCGATTCGGAATGGTCCACGGAAACCATGTCGTCGATCGAACATGAACTCTCCGGCCACGATTTCACGCCGACGCTCGCCACGCAGCAGTTGCAAGCAGTCATGCAACAAACCGAGGCCATGCGCGTGCTGCTAAAGCGCAGGCGAATGCGTTGGATTCCGGTGGCGGCGGCAGCGGCTTTTCTGATCGGCGGGCTAACGGCCTGGTTCTTGCGACCGGAGCCACTGCTCGCCATCGATCCCAATGAAAAGCCCGGCGTTGCCAAGCAAGAGTCGGTGCAAGATCAGTACTTCTTCGCAGCCTATAGCCCGGTGCAGTCCGAAGCAGCTTATCGCGCCGTGTGGGAATACTTCCCGCCGACCGCCAACAACCAAACGAACCTGCTCTACGCGCGGCGGGCGAAGCAGCGGCTCGCCAAACTCTACCGAGACGAGAATCAACCGCACAAGGCGGAAGCCATCTACCGCGAGTTCGTGAATTTGGAGCCGCAAGAAACAGAGTTCCGCGCGATCGGCCACCTCGGGCTTGCGAATATTTACGCCGCCCAAGGCGAGGAGGGTAAAGATCGTGTGCTCAAAGAACTAAGCGAAGCCACCGCCCTCATCAATCGCTTGCCGGCGCAGCGCCGCAGCGAGTTGCTGAAGACTCTCGACGAATCCCTCCGTCAAGAAGAACAGCGCCGCATCGACGAGCCATAAGCCTATCGCCAAAGTCGCCAGACGTTGGTCGCTGGCCAGCCCGTCAAACCCCAGCACACCCTGTTGGAGAGTCTCACATCCTCCACTCGCCCATTGGTTTTCGCCGCAAACCCTCACCTTGGCGGAGTGTCCGGGAGTTATGGGAGGCCAATTGCACAATTTCTGCCGCTTGGCGCGTTTTCACCAGCCTCCCCAGCCGATCAATGGTTGACAGCGCGGCGCTCATTCTCGCATAACTAGAAGCCGATGGGTGAGGACAAACGCTGGAGTCGAAGTCGCCAGACTTCGGCGCCGTGACGACACTCACTAGCAACCTGCGTGCCCGCGTAACATTTTTCGCCGCAGGGTCATATTCCAGAAGCCAGCTATTCTTTCCACTATCTCCGCCCTACTATCTCCGCGCATGGAGCGACTGCATGACTTGTGTTTCCCGCCGGCGGCTTTTCGTCTTCGCATTGGCTATTTGGACGCTTATTTTTGGCGGTTGGAATATCGGCACGCGAGCCGACGGTGCGGAAACAGCTCCGCTGGCGCCTGGCTTTGAGCGGTTTCATGCCGAGGGAAAAACTGCCGCTACAGGAGGCGAATTGCTGCTGGGGGAATTAAATTGCACGTCGTGTCACGCGCTCGACGACGCGGCGTCGGCGCGTGTCTCTCCAAAGCGCGCTCCGCTGCTGGAGACGCTCGGCACCCGTGTTCGCCCTGAATATGTGCGCGAGTTCCTTACAAATCCGCAACATACGAAGGGGGGAACGACGATGCCGGATCCTTTCGTCGGTTGGAGCGCGGAGGAGAAGAAGTCCGCCATTGAAGCGCTGACCCACTATCTGGCGCTCTCTGGCGTGCCGAGCGATCAGCGGATTGTGCCCAGCGCGATTTCCAAGGGGCAGCAACTGTTTCACAGCGTCGGCTGCGCAGCCTGTCATAATCCTCAGGAAGCAGGCGCGGCCGAACTGTCGACCTCCGTCCCGTTGGGCAACCTCGGCGCGAAGTACACCTTGCCGGGATTGTCATCGTTCATCCAGAATCCACACGCCGTGCGCCCTTCGGGACGCATGCCGTCGCTCAACCTCACCAACGATGAGGCGCGCGACATTGCCTCGTATTTATTGCGCGACCTCAAGAACCTGCGTTTGCCTGCCAATTTGCAGTATGTCTACTACGAAGGCTCGTGGGAGGCTTTGCCGGACTTCGCCACGCTCCAGCCTCAGGCGACAGGCGAGACGTATGGCTTCGGACTCGACTTCACGCCTTCGAAGGATCATTTCGCCGTGCGCTTCCACGGGATCATCCAGCTTCCCAAAGATGGCGACTATACGTTCCACTTGGGTTCGGACGATGGTTCGCGGCTATCCATCGATGGTCGTGTCGTGGTGGAGAACGATGGCATCCACGGCACGACCTTCAAACAGGATCATGTCAAACTCACCGCGGGGCAACACCCCATCGAAGTCGACTTCTTCGAAGCGGCTGGCGGCGAAGAACTTCATGTTGAGATTGAAGCCAATGGGCTCCCCCGGCAACCGCTGGAGAACCTGCTGGTCACGGAGAAGTTGCCAGAGACCGATGAGCGACCGCCGTTTGTGGTTGACTCCAGCCTGGCCGACCAAGGAAAGCGTCTATTCGCCAGCGTTGGCTGTGCCGCCTGTCACACGCCTGACAAAGCCGATGCCGTCGCAAAACTAAACGCTCCCGCGCTGGCAGACCTCAAAACTTCCGGCGGATGTCTCAGCGACGCGCCACGCAAGGGAGTTCCCAATTATAGCCTGAATGCCGCGCAGCGCACGGCGCTCGCCGCAGGCATTGCAGCGCTTCGTCAACCGGCGGAGTTATCGAACGAGCAGCAAATCGCCAGGACGCTGGAGACGTTCAACTGTTACGCGTGTCACCAGCGGGGCGACGTTGGCGGCGTGGAAGACGCGCGCGATGCGTTTTTCTTGACGACGCAAAAAGAAATGGGGGACGAAGGGCGTTTGCCGCCACCACTTAGCGGCGTCGGGGCGAAGCTCACGCCGGCGTACTTCAAGACGCTCTTCGACCAGGCGCCCAAGGAACGCCCCTACATGCACACCCGCATGCCGCGGTTCGGTTTGGATAACGTCGGCCAGCTCGTCGCGGCGCTGGGCGCGGCCGATCCGCAGCCGCCGCTGAAGGAGATTAAGCATGAATTACCGGAGCGCGCGATGAAGCACGGCGGCTACACGCTCGTGGGAGCCAAAGGCTTCTCCTGCATCAAATGCCACACCTGGGGCAACGTCCAGGCGACCGGCATTCAATCGATCGATATGCAACGGATGACAACCCGGCTCAATCAAGCCTGGTTCGAAGCCTACTTGCTCGACCCGCAAGCGTTCCGCCCCGGCACCCGCATGCCTGGCGCTTGGCCGGAAGGGCAGGTTCAACTTCCGAAGCTGCTCGATGGCCAGGCGAGCACGCAGATTCGGGCCGTGTGGGAATTTCTCGCCGACGGGAAGGACGCCCGCATCCCGCTCGGTCTGGGGCGTGACCCGATCGAGCTGGTGGCCGATACCGAAGCGATCATGTATCGCAATTTTATCGAAGGGGCCGGTCCGCGCGCGATTGGAGTTGGTTATCCCGAGCATGTGAATCTGGCGTTCGACGCCAACAACTTGAATATGGCCCTGATCTGGCAAGGGGCGTTTATTGATGCGTCCAAACATTGGGTCGATCGGGGCGTCGGCTTCCAGTCGCCGCTCGGCGACAATGTGCTCAAGCTGGTGGAAGGCGTGCCGCTCGCCGCACTGGCCGACGCCAACGACGCCTGGCCCAATGCGACCGGCAAGGAAATGGGCTACCGATTCCGCGGCTATCGGCTCGATAAGCTGCGTCGCCCCACGTTCCTCTATAGCTTTGGCGAAGTGGACGTCACCGAAGCCTGGTTGCCGGTGCAGGAGCAAGACCGCGTCATCTTCCGCCGCACCTGGACGTTCGCATCCCAGCAGCCTGTGCCGCACTTGTTTGCGCGTGTTGCTGCATCGCAGGAAATGAAGGCACTGGGCGAGGGGAAGTATGCGTGTGCGGAAGATTGGAGCACGCGCGTCCAGAGCGATTCCGGCCAGCCACTGCTCCGCTCGCAAGGCAATCGCGCGGAGTTGCTCGTCCCGATTGAGTTCAAGAACGGGAAAGCGACCATCGTGCAAGATTTCATTTGGTAGTTCACGGCGTTTCACGAACGCGCTCAACATCGCCAACCATCCCCTATCACAAAATATTCGCCATGAACACGATCAAGTTTAGATTCCTGCTCGCGCTGGTCGCGATCCTTGCGCTTGCCTGTGGACGATCGACCAGCGACGTTTTCGCGCAAGACGCGCAGCCGCCCAAGGCGAAGACCGAGGACGACTACTACAAACTGGTGCCGCTGCCGATTCCTGGCGACATCGTACTGGAAGCCGGCGCGCTGGAGATGATGCCGGATGGCCGTTTGGCCGTTTCCACGCGGCGCGGCGATATCTATATGATCGACAAGCCGTTCGCCGATCCGCCGGACGACATCCAGTTCACGAAATTTATCGGCGGGCTCCACGAAGTGCTGGGCCTGGCGTATCGCGATGGTTGGCTCTATGCCACCCAGCGCTGTGAAGTCTCGCGGCTCAAGGATGAAGACCACGACGGCCGCGCCGACCTGGTCGAATCCGTTGCCGATGGTTGGGAGATCAGCGGCGACTACCACGAGTACGCCTTTGGCTCCAAGTTCGATCGCGATGGCAACCTGTGGGTGACGCTCTGCCTCACTGGTTCGTTCAGCAGCAACGTGAAATATCGCGGTTGGTGCTTGCGGATCACGCCGGATGGAAAAGTCATTCCCACCTGCAGTGGCTTGCGTTCCCCCGGCGGCATTGGCATGAACGCGGCTGGCGACATGTTCTATACCGATAATCAAGGACCGTGGAACGGCGCTTGCAGTCTCAAGTGGCTCCGTCCCGGCAAGTTCATGGGGCATCCCGACGGCAACCGTTGGTATCCCGACGCGGCCGACGCAATGGGGCCTGCTCCGCAACGGCCTGAGGACAAAAGCCGGATGATGGTGGAGGCCAAGAAAATTCCAGAACTCGAACCGCCGGCGTGTTACTTTCCTTATCCCAAGATGGGGCAATCCGCGTCCGGCATCGCGTGCGATACGACAGGCGGGAAGTTTGGACCGTTCAAGGATCAACTCTTCGTCGGCGATCAAACGCATAGCACGGTGATGCGCGTCGCGCTGGAAAAGATCAACGGGCACTATCAAGGCGCCTGCTTTCCATTTCGGCAAGGGATCGGCTCCGGCAGTCTCTCGCTCTTGATGGCGGACAACGGTTCGCTATTCGTCGGCGGCACAAGTCGCGGCTGGGGGTCGCGCGGCAACAAGCCTTACAGCCTCGACCGTCTCACGTGGACCGGCGAAACGCCGTTCGAGATTCTCGAAATGAAGGCCCGGCCGGACGGTTTCGAGCTGGTCTTCACGCAGCCCGTCGATCCTCAGACTGCAGGCGACGTAAAGTCTTTTACGATGGAAACCTACTGCTATATCTACC
>CAUJKE010000185.1 GCA_963205385.1 Planctomycetota bacterium
AAGTCGGCGGTCGCGGGTAGCTCACGTGCTGAACGTAAGTCGCTACGCTAAGCGTGCACATCGCCGCCGCTACTGGCGAGCGTCGCCAAATCTTGATCCATCCGTTTCAGCGTTTCCGCATCGAGCGGCAGGTCCGCCGCCGCGGCTGTCTGCTCGATCTGCTCGGGTCGGCGCGCGCCGGCCAGCACATGCGTGACACCCTCTTGCGCGAGCGTCCAGGCCAAGACGAGTTGCGGCAGGTTGCAGTTTAGTTTTTCACACAACGGCTGCCAACCCTTGAGCAAATCAATCACACGCTTCCGGTTCGAGAGGGAGTACCACGGGTTCCAGGCTGCATTGGCGCGAAAGTCTCCCTCCTCGAAAACGCGGTCCATCGTCACCTTGCCTGTCAACAGACCTTGCTCTAGCGACATGTACGTCAATGTCGAGAGCTCACGCTGCTCGCAGAGCGGCAGGATTTCCTGCTCCGGTTCGCGAAACAGCATGGAATAGCGAAACTGATTCGTCACGATGGGACCAGCGTCGAGATACTGCCGCAGTTCGTCCGCACTGACGTTGCAAACCCCCAGCGCTCGCACCTTTCCTGCCTCCACCAATTTTGTGAGCGCTTGCATCGTTTCCGGAATCGGCGTTTTCTCTGGTTCTATCGCAGGCCAGTGTACTTGATAGAGATCGATATAGTCGGTCTTGAGGTTCTTTAGCGAGCGTTCGACCTCGATGGCGATGGTGTCCGGCCTGAGAGAGCGGTAGAGGGGACGTCCCTCGAAATCCGCGAAAAAGGAACCGCGTTGATCGTCCCACCAGAGCCCACACTTGGTCGCGATGAGAAACCGGTCCCTGCGTCCCTCGATCGCGCGCCCCAACAACTGTTCGCTATGCCCCCAACCATAACCAGGCGCGGTGTCGAAGAGATTGATGCCAACGTCCAACGCCTGATTGATCGTGCGGATGGCCAGGCCATCGTCGACATGCGTTCCCCAACTGGCGCCGCCGCCGATCGCCCAGGCGCCCATGCCAACGACCGACGCCTTCAAATTCGATGATCCCAAGTATAGATATTTCATGATGTTCACATACCGCATTCGCGCAAGTAGCGGACGCTGCGTTGCAAAATCTGTTCGTCCCCAATGATCTCCAGCGTTGAACTGGCGATCGGTTGGTCCCTTAAAACGTCGCAGACTCCTTGGATATCGATGACGCCATCGCCGAGCGCGATCGTCGAGAATCCACAACCGTACAAAGTTCCGCGCTTCGGCTCCCACTCCGCGGCGAGATCTTTCCAATGCACATGATGGATTTTGTCTTTGAACACTTTTGCCATTTCCACAGGGTCCGCGCCCCCTAGCCACGCATTCCCCGTGTCCAGGTTGACGCCTAGAGAAGCTGGATTGCCGAGTCGATCAAACACTTCCTGCATTCCGGCGATGGTGTCCGTGATCGGTCCATGAGGCTCCAGCAGGATACGGACGCCGTAGTCTTCCGCCATCTGCACCGGGACGCAAAGCTTTTCAGCCATCACGAACACCTGTTCCTGATGCGAAAGACTTTTCGCCCAGGGGGAGCGTGGGTCGGTATCGGTCGTGACGACGTCCTTGATGCCGATGGCTGCGGCAAACCGAACTGCCTTCATGATCTCGGCGGTTCCGTAAGTTCCCGGACTACTCGGTTCGAGCAACCCAGCATGGGCGCACACCGCGGTCGGCTCGATCCCGTACTTCTCGAACATCCGCCGAACGGCGAACGGGTTATCATCCAGGCTCACCGTCGGCGAGAATCCCGCGGTTCCCAACATGCTGCCGCCGGCGTTGGTGTCGGTAATGTCGGCGCAGGTGAACCCCATTTGTTGGGCTCGCCGGAGTTGCGTCTCGACACTGGCGAACGGTTCGATAAGCAAAAAAACGCCGATTTTCATTGAGGATTCTCGCACAATATGGGTTTCAGAAAGGCGTTACAGGGTCCAGGGTTTACGCATCGCGCGGTGGGTCATCGCCAGCGCTTTGTCGCTGCCGCCGGTGAGCTGTCGTTTCGCGGGGTCCCAAGTGATTTTCTCGCCTGACCGCACGGCAATGTCGCACAGTTGGCTCATCAGATCGCTGCGCACGGCGTCTTCAATCGGGCTGCTGGCCGGTTGGCGCGAACGGATCGACTCGGCGAAGACTCCGATGTGCCGCGCGGTGTTCGCCCCGTGATTGTTCGCAGGTATCCCCGCCGGCAGTAGCTCGGTGGGAAACGCGCGGATCGAGTTGCGCGTCAATTCCAAGCGGCCCTTGGTTCCGATGAATTTCGTGCTGTCCGATCCTGGCTTGAACGTGATCTTCACGCCATCGGCCATTTGCAGCGTCATATTCCAATCATAGACGGTATCGTAGAGCCCTTCCTGGGGCACGACCCCGGTCCCTTCGACGGTGAACGGTCCCGCCTGATCGCCTGTGTAGCACCAGACGAGAATGTCGAGCGGGTGCGCGCCCCAGCCACCCAAATAGCCGATCGATTGGTCATAGATCCAGTAGGTTCCCTGCGGCCGGCAGCGATCGACCGCATAAGGCGTCTGCGGAGCGGGGCCGAGCCACATGTCGTAATCGAAGCCTTCGGGCACCGGCGCCGGATCGCGCGAACCGCCTGCGCCGCCGTTGGGCGCTTGGACTTCGATTGCGGTCAGTTCGCCCAGCGCGCCGCTACGTACAATTTCGCGGCCAATTTGCTGATGTTTGGCTTCCCGTTGCTGGGTGCCGTATTGGAAGATCCGATCTTGACCGGAAAACACCTGGCGGCACTTCAAGTCCTGTTCGATCGTCAGCCCCAGCGGCTTTTCGACGTACGCGTCTTTGCCTGCGGCGGCGGCCA
>CAUJKE010000186.1 GCA_963205385.1 Planctomycetota bacterium
ATCGCGCCGGCCTCTTTCAAAGCGGTGACCAGCGGCGCGTCGCAGGCGGAAAGTTCCGTTTTCCTGGTGGTGATACCGATCGTTGCCGGCGTTCCGGCAACGTGGAAGCACTCTTTGATCGTGACCGGCACCCCATGCAGCGGCCCCAGCGCTTCGCCCCGCGCCTGGCGCTCATCAGCCGCGGTTGCCGCTTCAATCGCGCTCTCGAACAACGGCACGACTACCGCGTTGAGCAGCGGATCGACATGCTCCACGCGCGCGATGTGCGCCGCGACCACCTCGCGCGACGAAACTGCACCGCCAGCGATCCGCCGCGCCAGCTCAGATGCGGAGATTTGTGTCAGTTCCTGCGTGGAAGAGGGGGTCGTGACGTTCATTGTTTCATTATCACGAATCAGTCGCCAGAGTGTAGCAGGCACAACCCCTGTCTCGCCCTGGCCACGGAGACAGGGAACGTCGTTTCCTCACTCTCTCGCACGCCCCGATCTGTCGATGAGGCATTATGTGGCCGAATGACTCGCATAATCAGCCGGTGCCTACCGTGTTTTACCGGGCGCGGGGATGAAACGCCGCGCGTGACTTTTCTCGAAAACATTCCTCCGCCTCGCTCCGCTTGGTATATTATCGGCCTATTCACACCAACCAGCGGCCTGGGCAAACGCTGTGAGTTTGACTTTTGGCGGCCCTTGAGGAGCGTGCAACGTGGGATGGAAAACAAGCGGGGAATCGTGGGGGACGCGAATCGGCGTGATCCTGGCCGTGGCTGGTTCGGCGGTGGGGCTGGGCAACTTCCTTCGCTTTCCCGGCAATGCCGCCCAAAACGGCGGCGGCGCGTTCATGATCCCCTACTTCATCGCGCTGCTGCTGTTGGGCATTCCGCTCTGCTGGGCGGAGTGGACGATGGGACGCTACGGCGGCTTGCGCGGCTTCAATTCGGCCCCTGGCATTTTCGTCGCCCTCACCAAGAATCGCTACTCGCGCTACCTCGGCGCGGTCGCCTTGCTCGTGCCGCTCATCATCTACATGTATTACGTGGTGATTGAAGCGTGGTGCCTGGGCTATGCCTACTTCTATCTCACCGGCGAGTTGATGAAAGGAGCGGAACCGCAAGCCTATAGCGACTTCTTCGGCGGCTATGTCGGCTCCGGGAGCGATGGCTTCCTCTACGAGACCGGCCGCGGGCGCGTGTTTTACTTTTTGATCTTCACATTTTTCTTGAACTTTGTGCTGATCTATCGAGGCGTCTCCAAGGGCATTGAAACGTTTTGCAAGTTTGCCTTGCCAATCATGGCGATCTGCGCCATCTGCGTGCTGATCCGCGTCTTTACGCTGGGGACGCCCAATCCCGACTTGCCGGACCAGAACCTCGTGAACGGCCTGGGCTTCATGTGGAATCCTGATTTTGAAAAACTCAAGGATCCGAGAACCTGGCTGGCGGCGGCCGGGCAGATCTTTTTTAGCCTGTCGGTCGGCTTTGGCATTATTCTCAACTATGCGAGCTATTTGAAACGCAAGGACGATGTCGTCCTCAGTAGCCTGACGGCGAGCAGCATGAACGAGTTCTTCGAAGTCTGCCTGGGCGGACTCATCACGATTCCCGCCGCGTTCATGTTCCTGGGACTCAGCGCTGGCCAGTTCACAGGGAGCACGTTTGGCATGGGCTTTGTCGCGCTCCCCAACGTGTTCGCGATGATGCCGTTTGGCCGCTTCTTCGGCTTTTTATGGTTCTTCATGCTGTTCTTAGCGGCGATCACAAGCAGTCTCTCCATGCTGCAACCGGTGATCGCGTTTTTTGAAGAAGGGCTCGGCCTGAAACGCCACGCTTCGGTCGCGTTCCTGATGCTGATTACCGCGCTGGGAGGCGGGTTTGTGGTCTACTTTTCCAAGGATCTCAAGGCGCTCGACACGATGGATTTCTGGGTCGGCACGATGGCCATCTTTGTGCTGGCCATGATCCAGTCGTTCATTTACGGGTGGGTGCTGGGCATCGACAAGGGAGAACGGGAAGCGCACGTCGGCGCGCATCTGCGCATTCCGCGGTTCGTGCAATACATCTTGAAGTTCGTGACGCCGGTCTATCTGGTCAGTATCTTTGTCGGCGTGCTGTGGTTCTCAAGCCGTGACTACTTTGAATCGCTTACGAAGAACCGCGTGGCCGGCATGTCCGTGGCGTTTATCACCATCGTCTTCCTCTTTCTCTTGCTCCTGACGCACATTGCAGGCAAGCGGTGGGAAACGGAAGGGCGATTTGCCGAAATCGAGAACGAGAAATAAACCCGCCGCGAAGCGTTCGCGCTAAGGAGAAGAATGATGCAACCGATCGGTTGGCTCTTGATGATCGTCTCCGTCGGCTCCGTGCTGACGTTGGTTAGTTTCTGCTTGTTCCGCGTCTTGACGTTGCCGCCGATTGACGTCGAGGATCTCAACATCGCCCCGCTCGAGATCGACACGCACGATCGGCGGGACATGGATTAAGCGGCGGATCGATCAATAACTGCCTGGCGCTGCGAATGCTGTTGCCGCGACGGGCATAAAAATAGGAGCCTATTCACCGCTTGCCCGAAAGGATCGTGAGCGCAATGCGCAGGCCGGCAGCCGAGCCTATTTCGCACTCGGCGTGGCGCTTGGCTCCTCGGCGGAATCAGCGTTTTCGACGTCGTCTTTCTTCTCCGTGGCCTCGGTGGCCTCCGCGGCAGGTTGGTTCTCGCTCGTTGCTTTCGCGTCCTCGTTGGTTGCTGCGTCGTCCTTGCTTTCGGTCTTGGGCTGCTCATCAACCGGCGACTTCGCTCCCGGTGCGGGTTCGCTCCCTAAGAGGTTCGTTTTGTGCTGGGCTTCGAGCAAACCACGCAGGGGGAAGTCTGCTGGTAGCGAGCGGTATTCGAGTTGCGTGAGGACATCTTTGTAACGCTGGATCGCTTCCACCACTTCGTCGGCTTCGGTGTCGCTCTGCATCTCGGGATACTTGTCATAAATCTTGGCCCATTCCTTCCAGGCCATTTCGTAATACTCCTTGGCGCCGGGCTTGCCGCTGGCCGTTTCCGTCAACTCGCCTTCGCTATATTTCTGCTGGGCGTCGAAAATGTATTTGCGGGCGGCAAGGGCAGCGGGCAGCGCTTCCACTTCGCACCGCGTGGCCCAGTAGGAATAGTTCACGATGTTGCGATACCGGTCAATCCTCGAGATCATCGTCTTAACGTCGTCGATTTCTCGAGCCAGCAACTTCGCCTGGCGGCGCGTCGCTGGAGGCGCGAGGTCGGCGACTTCTTGAGCGGTGATTTGCAGCTTCGGCTCGGCTTCGTAGGCCAGGATCATTTGGTCTTGCGTCCGCTTCTCGGCAGGCGTATCGACGGCTTCAAGTTCCGCTTCCGTCAGTTTCGCACGCTTTTCCGCCAGCAATTTCTCGCGCAGTCCCGGCGCTGCCTGACTGTCGAGTTGCTTGGTAAGTTGATCGCGGCGGGCGATAAATTTCTCCATGTCGCCGAGCAGAATATCGTGGCCCCAACTCGTGGGAATAGGTTGCTGGCCATACGCTCGCCAATCGTCGCCGGACGTTTTCCACGCCTCCCCGGCCACAGCGCCGAGCACCCCTTCCTCTTCCATGGCGCGGGCGTAGTTGATGCGGTTCATGGGGGCGTCCGCATAGAACAGCACTTCCGACTTGCCGCGCACCGAGACGCCGCCGGTCGCGACCAGGTCAACCGCGCGGAGTTGCACTTGCCGCCCCACGAGCCAATTGTCCGGCAAACGCCCGCCGCTGCCGCCTAGCTCCGGCGGTCCCAGCACGTCGCGATCCTGCATGTCCATTTCGAGCGACTCCGGCGACGCCAGGCGCTCGTGATAGTCGGTATCGTGGCGGAACAAGTCCCGGAACTGCTTGTGTTCATCCGCGCGGCCAATCTTGTGGCCGAAGAACCAGCTCAAATAGTTCAAGAGCTTGGTGTCCTTGCGATTGTAGCGCGTGCCGCGAATCAGAAATTCGGTCCCCTTCTTCACCCAGGCGTAGCGCATTTTGTAGTAATCGTATTCCACCGAGACATTGTAGGTTTGGTTGTGGGCTTGAAACTCCCAGACCGACACGAAGTTGGGCGCGAGCAGCGCGATTTGATTCACCGTCGCGGCGAACGCCTCGAAGTCTTCCGTCTTCTTGTAGTGGTTGGCCATGCTCCAGAGCACGTTCAGCGCCACCCCGCGCATGCCCAGCGTCGCCAGGCGCATCGACTCGCTCGTGGGATCGATCTCGCCCAGGTCCGCCTGCGACAGGCTGTAGTCGTCGCGCAGTTGCGAGAGCTTGCCCCCTTTGCGCTGGCCTTGGGTATCGAGCGACGGCGGCTGGCCAATATAGAACAGCGGGAACCACAACAGCGCGATGATGCTGCCGTAGACAACTTTGCGATAGAACGAAGCATTCATGGTTACGCCGCAATTTCTCGCGTTTTCAGGAAGAAGTAACCGACAATCAGCACCACCACGCAGTACGCGGCGGCCAGGGTAGCGTGTTGCATCACGGCCGAACGTTCAATGTCCATGCCGTAGGCCACATATCTCACGGTATCGAACCAGCGGTAGTTCGGCAACAAATTAGCGAACGCCCGCATCGCTTGCATCAGCCCGCCATCAAAGCCGCGGATGACCGCTTCTGGCGTCTGACCCAGTTCCAAGTCGACCGACAAATTCTTTTGCGTCACCAGGCGAATGGTCGATTCGATCGGTCCGCCCCCTTCGAGCGTGCCGGCTGCCAGGTCAAAAATAAACTGCGCGACAAAGCCCACCACCAAACACGCGATCGACGCGAGCATGGCCACGGGGCCGTTCAAAAACGTGCTGAACATCGTGCCAAAGCCAATTGCGATCATCATCTGCAGCCAAAGATCGAAGTAGCCTTTGATGAAGTTCATCGCGAAGCTGTTATCGGCGGCATGAAAATAGACATCTCGCTCGGCGACACCGAAGTATTGCGCGGGGTCGGCGCATTTGAGTTCCAAAAGCACCCGGCCGTCGGAGACGAGGTCTTCGAAGATATCGACTTCAACCGGGTTTCCCTGGGCATCGACGATCGCCTTGTTGTATTGATCGAGCGCTTTGACCTTGCGCGGGATCAGCCGCTGATAAACAACGAACTCCTGCGCGGTGAAGAAGATTTTCTCGGAACGCCGCACCCTCGCGCCAGGGTCGGGATTGATGAGCTGGAGCGTGCCGCCGATGCCTTGCTCGATATCCCCCTTGTACGAGCGAAACACGCGAATCGTCATTTCGACTGGGAGCCCGTCCGGGAATTTTTCCGGCGTCACCCCGTCAAAGGTCCAAATCGCGGCTTGCAGCGTATCCCCTTCGATATAGCTGCGGTACGTCCACTCGTTGCCGACGTTGATCCCCGACGCCGCCGATCGTCCGGCCCGATCGAGAAAGCTCAATTGGCCTGCAAGCGGGACGCGGGCTTCGAGCATCCCCTGCGGCGGACCGATGACGATCTGGTCGCCGTTCTTCGTCACTTCATGGAAGTGCCCCATTTGCATATCGGTTCGCCCTAGCCCCTCGTTGTTGAGGGTGAATTCATGGCGATGATGCTTATCGAGCGTGGTCGTGCCGCGCTCGCCCAGCGGCGGTTGGTTGGGAAAGGGCGAAGGGATCGGGGCGAGCTTGCCGTCCATTTGGTGCGTGTGCGCTAGCCCGCGCGTCACAAAGCCATAGCTCACCGCGCCCATGCCGACAATCAGCGCCGTGCCGACAATCGCGAAGCCGAGATAGCGTCCCAGCACAATTTCAAACGCCCGCACCGGTTTGGTGGTGATGGTGTACATCGTCCGGTTCTTGATGTCCGTCGGCAGGCTAAACGCGCTGAGCACGAACGCCAAGAGCAGCATCAAGTAGTTCGTGGTGTTGAGCACGAAGCTGATATAGAGCCGCGCGGGATCGTCGCTCCCCGTATCGAGATACCACCCGGCGAACAGCATGATCGCCACGAACACCAGGAACACCACCAGCACGCGGCGGCGAATTGATTCTTGCACCGAGAGCCGCGTCAAGGCCCACACGCGCCGCGGTGAAGTCTTGAAAATGTCCGGAAGCGCATCCAGCATGATGCGGGCGATGAGGTAGAACGCTTCACTAGGGCCGAGCCGGACCGCCGCCGCCAACCAACTGAAAAACGTACCGAGCGCCAGTAGCACCGCTACGGCAATGCCGAAGTTCAGCAGCGCGTGTGGCAGCCACTGGAGATAAGGCACGACTTCAAATTCAATCGGCATGATGGTCGAACGTCAGAGGGGAGCGCGAGGAGTTGAATGCAATGCACGAGGACGGCCGCGCAAGCGCGTTATGGATTGTTCTGTGGCGAGCGCCAGCCGGGGCGTTTGTCGCTGTCGGCCACGATGTTCAAAAACAGCTCTTCCAGCGTCGTGGTGGGGTTCTCCATCGACACGAGCTTGCCGTGATGCCGCTCGATCACCGCCTTGAGCTCGTCTTCGCACTCCTTGCTTAGCCCCTCCGCGCGAATCTGCGTCAGGTTTTGCAGCTTCAACAAACTATCGACACGCCCGAGCTCCTTGAGTTCCCCTTGATGCAAGATGGCGATCCGGTCGCACACGTCTTGCACGTCCGCCAACAGGTGGCTGCACATCAGCACCGTCTTGCCTTGGTCCCGCAAGCGCAGGATCAAGTCCTTCATTTCGCGCGAGCCAAGCGGATCGAGGCCGGTCGTTGGTTCGTCGAGCACGATCAAATCGGGATCGTTGATGAGCGCCTGGGCCAGGCCAATGCGGCGCGTCATTCCCTTGGAATACTCTTTGAGCTGCCGTCGCTTGGCCCAATCGAGCCCCATCATGTGGATCAGTTCGCCCACCCGCTGCTTGCGGACCGCGGAGGACATGTTGAACAGCCGCCCGTAGAAGTCGAGCGTCTCCTCGGCGTTGAGGAATTTGTAGAGATACGATTCTTCCGGCAAATAGCCGATGAGCTCGTTCTTGGCGACATCGGAGGCTCGTTTGCCGAAGACGAGCGCATCCCCCGTGGTGGGGAACAATAGCCCGAGAATGAGTTTGATTGTGGTCGATTTCCCCGAGCCGTTCGGCCCCAACAGGCCAAAAATCTCGCCCCGCCGCACTTCCAGGTCGAGCGATTTCAACGCACGCACCTTTTGACGGCCCCAAAAGTCGCGGTAAGTCTTGCTGAGATTTCGAGTTTCAATGACAACGTCGCCTGTCGTGCCGGCTTTTCGAGGTGCGTCGGCGAACAGGTTGGGGGCTGCGGTTGCTTCCATAACGTTAGCTCAGTGTGACCACTTGGGGTGTGCTAAGAGGTGTGCGGGACGCCAGTTACGATGAGTGCCAGGCGAATGAAGCGTCGCAGCGCATGAGTAGGTGCTTGCTGTACGAAGCTAGCGGCGCGATGGTTCGCTCTTCGCCCCGCGACGATTGTACGCAAACGACGGATTCGCCACTATAAATGAGGCTCCTTGGCCATCGCAAGCAACCCAGCGCTGGTTTGGGTAATTGGATCCACTAACTTTCCCTCAGATTTCGCAAATGCCACCCTAACAGGTGGACGAGCGTGCGAGGCACACCCCCGCGACATTTCTCCCCGCGACGATTACCTTGGCGACTACACACTTGTGCCTCCCGCGGCGAAAGGCCTCTATGGCGACCGTTTCCCCCCCGACCTCGCACGACGCGGCGCTCGCGTTTCTCTTCGAACGCATCAACTACGAGCGGTCGCTCCCCACCTATCGCTCGCAGGTCTTCAAGCTCGACCGCATGCGCGAACTGCTCCGGCGGCTCGGCGATCCGCACGTCGGGCTGCCGATCATCCATGTCGCCGGAACCAAAGGCAAAGGCTCGACCTCGACGATGCTCGCGTCCATCCTCGGGGCGGCCGGGTACCGCACCGGGCTATACACCTCGCCCCATTTGGAGCGCACCGAAGAACGCTTGTGCGTGGACGGCGCCCCCTGCTCGCCGGAAGCGTTTGTCGAACTCGTGGCGCTGGTGCGTCCGGTGGTCGAACGGATCGACGCGGAGTCGGCTCAGCAGCGCGGCCCCGGCAGTCCGACCTATTTCGAAATCATGACCGCCATGTCGCTGTTGCACTTCGCGCGTTCCAAAGTGGATGCCGTGGTGCTCGAAGTGGGCCTGGGAGGTCGCCTGGACTCGACCAATGTTTGTGAGCCGGTCGTTACGGTCATCACGAGCATCAGCTTCGACCACATGAAGCAACTCGGCCACACGCTGGCCGCAATTGCCGCCGAAAAGGCCGGCATCATCAAGCCTGGCGTCCCCATCGTGACCGGCGTGACGCCGACGGAACCGCTCGCAGTGATTGAACGCGTGGCGGCAGAGCAAGCCGCGCCGCTCGTCAAAGTGGGGCGCGACTTTCATTACACCGTCGGCACCGAACTGGAAATTGCCCCTGCCACGCGGTTGCCACATGCCGTGCTCGATTACGCAGGAAAAATCGGCCAACGACCGACCCATTATCGCCATGTGACCGTCGGCTTGATCGGCCAGCATCAGGCGGCCAACGCCGCCGTGGCGATCGCCGTGACCGAGCGTTTGTGCGAACAAGGCTGGCGGATTGACGAAGCGGCGATTCGCGCCGGGCTGTCGCGCGTCCAATGTCCCGCGCGGGTGGAAGTCCTGCAAACCGAACCGCTGGTGCTGGTCGATACGGCGCACAACGTGGCGTCGATCGCCGCGCTCGTGGAAGTCTTGCGTGAAACGCGCACCGCCGGGCGCCGCCATTTGCTCTTCGCGTGCAGCCGTGACAAAGACGCGCCTGGCATGATTGCGCAACTTTGGCCGCTGTTCGATCAGGTCGTGGTGACGCGGTTCATCAACAACCCTCGCAGCCACACGCCGGAAGAACTCGCCGCCTCCGCCGCGCAAACCTGTGGCCCCGCCGCGCTCGACCCCGAGCGCTTGCGGCAATTCTCGGACCCGCGCTGCGCCTGGGAGTTCCTCTCCGCTACGGCAGCGCGCGAGGATCTCATCTGCATCACCGGCTCCTTCTTCCTCGCGGCGGAGCTGCGCGGCGTCGTGCTGGCAACACCGGCAGACGGAAAAGTCTCGCTGAACGGCATGGCCACTGGCCCGCGCGCCTAGCCGTCCCACGCGCTGCGAAGCACGGCTGGTACCGCCATCGACCAAGGGGCGTCCGGTAAATAACGTCCTGGTCTTGTGAATACGAACGCCGCGATTTGTGTGATATCTGGATGCGGATCGGCGGTTGGCCTCGAACGACTTCCCGGACCCCATCCAGCTCGTCTGGATGGTGAACCAGATGGTGAGCTAACTGCGTTGGCCGGCGTGAAAATCGGAAACTTATTGATCGA
>CAUJKE010000187.1 GCA_963205385.1 Planctomycetota bacterium
TAACTCGGGAAGTTTCGGGATGCTGTTTGCACAGGCTGATCAGCGTTTGCGTCATGTGTTGCAGAACCCGTGCGACACCTGTGATCAGTCTGATTTGTGCTTGTCAGGCGGTCCTGATCCGTACAAAAGGCGTGGCGACTACGCCCAAAGTTATTGGGATACATTGCCCTGATCCTGAAACTCATTTCGGCAATCGCGATGATTGCGCTAAGGCGGAAATGGATTATTGCCGTATTGGCAGGCCACTGTAGGCGCGCAGCAAACCGGATGTAACGATGAAGCCGCTTCTGGATCGCATGATTGCCGCTGCATTGGCATGCTGCGCGGCGGCGCCCGCATATGGTGAGATCAAGGATTACGAGGTCCGTCGCTATCTCTATCTCAAGACGCCATGCGGCAAGGCGAGCATCGCCAACGTTGAGCGGCGCGACGGTGCGATCCAGTTTCACGCCGATTGTCAGAACAAGACTGATTTTCCGGATGGTGCCATCGTTATCTGCACCGACCCCGAAAGCGATCTATCGTGCTCGCTGAAGACCCCCGCAGCCAATTTCCACTCTCTGAAGCTGCTTCAGGACAATTCTTCGAAAGTCCTGTCGCCCTAGATTTCATGTGTTCCAGGCGTGGTGCTGACGCCCGAGATCACCGCGATCGGCCGGGGTGATGTTGAGGTTGTCGCTGCGCGGGTGGATGCGCTCGATCATACCTCAGACACTAATGCTCTCTCAATTTCAATAAGGTTGAGAGTGTGAGCGATTGATTTCGGCGCTTCATTGAACTGTGAGACCGCTTCGGCATTTGCGCCTGCAAGGATTAAACGCCGCGCAGCGCGCGCACCTGCGGTTCGGCTGACCGTGCCGGGGCACACAGTCGCCTTCTGAGAAAATCCGCCCGCCCCCGAACACACCGAAAGAGACGGTCCGCCAAACACGACGGCTAACGCGCGCGAAAGGCGTCTCTGTCAGGCGCACTCATAGGAGCGCTCTCATAACCGGCGGAAATTGCGTGGCAATTGGCGCGGGTGGAAAATTCAACAAAATACAGCATAATCAATAAGATAGTTGGCTATGCTGCCAGTCTGGCGCGAACGCGTCTCTGCGACAAATGCCAAATAACAGCGAATTCTCGCGATTTCTGGGGGCTGCAAACCGCGCCCCGCTGCCATATTTCGACGTGTTCACGGCAGGTTAGAGGTACTTGGCTGCCGTGCAGGCTCAAATTTAACAGGGAACTCTGGCGCGACTTGCAGGGAATATGCGAATATGCGTAAGCGTTCAGGGAATGCACACTTGAGAACAGGGAGCGGTCCCCGATCTTCTTTTGCACGGTGAGGTCTGCAAGGGAGGTGGGGGACGGCCCGGAAACGGCGAGCGAGACGCCTGAGACTCGAAGCATTTTGGCGCGCGCATCTGAAAGGTTGGCGCGACAGCGACTTGAACCAGCGGGAATACTGCGAGCGCCATGGCCTCGCTCTGAAGCGGTTCGGGAACTGGCGGGCCAAGTTTAAGGAAACGGAGACTTTCGTCCCGGCCAACCTGCTTTATCGCCGCGGCGGAGGTGATCGCACTAGGCCTTGTACTCAATTTTTTCTAGACGCGAGACTCGAACAGTGATTCAGGCTTCTAAACAGCGGAGCTTGAATCATGGGACGTTACGATCTCACGGACTTCGAGTGGAGTGTTATCGATCCGTTGATGCCGATGGATCGGCGCGGGCCGAAGCCGAAGAACAACCGGCAGATCATCAACGGGATGTTCTATATTCTGCGCACCGGTTCGCCGTGGCGCGATCTGCCCGCGCGCTATGGCCCCTACACGACCGTCTACAACCGCTTCAATCGCTGGCGGAAGGCGGGTATCTGGGACAGGTTTATGGATGCCATCGTCAAGGCTCACGACGGCAAGATCCAGATGATCGACAGCTCGATCGTGCGGGTCCATCAGCACGCCTCCGGTGTCAAAAAAAGAGTGGAGTTCGTTGTGTCGGTCGAAGCCGGGGCGGGCTCACGACGAAGATCCATGCGCGTGTCGACGCCCAAGGCCGGCCGGTCAAACTCTTGATTTCGCCGGGCAACGATCACGACATCACAGCGGCGGAAGCGCTGCTCGACGGCTCGAGCCGCACGCCATCGTCCTTGCCGGCAAGGGCTATGACGCCGACAGCGTTCGTTCCTGCATCCGGGCTCAAGGTGCCATTCCCAACATTCCGAACCGTTCCAACCGCAAAACGAAGTATCGCTGGACGAAGGCGCTTTACCGAGAACGCAACCGCGTCGAGCGCTTCTTCAACAAGCTGAAGAATTTCCGGCGCATCGCCACCCGTTACGACAAACTCGGCGCCAACTTCTTCGCCTTCATCCAGCTTGCTTCCATCCGCATCTTCTTGCGATCAATTGAGTCCACGCCCTAGGCGGCGCCAGACGTTATTAGGACCGCTTCGAGGTGAATAGCGGACAAATTGAGCAGCGTAGTTCTCCGAACCAACGATTAAAAATTGTTCTCGTCATCGCGCTTTCGTCATCGTTGAGCGATTCAATCGAGCCGAGCATTGCATCGGGCCGCATCAGCTTCTCCGCAACAATTGGCGCAACACGCGTACGGTCGAAGTGACGCCAGCGCTTGAAGAACGCCGTGAGCAGCTTCGGAGGCGCGGCCTCAATAAAGCTTAGGAGTGTGGTTACGCGCGTCCGGTCTAATCGGCGAGCACCCAGAAAGTTGGCAATCGGAGCCGGCTGCGCCGAAAAAAAGCGACCCCGACGTTCGACGATGTGGTGACCAGACAGCTCCGCCAAGTACTCATACATCCGGTCGGGGTCCAGCCCCGCCAGAGTCTTTGAGACCAAGTCAAATTCGCCAGATAGTTCTTCGTCTGCGCCCAGCCTCTCGAATAAACAAAGGCACTCGAATGCACGCCGATGCTCTTGGTTGCTTACACGAGAGCCGTCAAGAACTCGCTCGACCACATCATCAAGCGACTTGAGTACTGGCGCATTGTTGGCGAAATTCTCAGTTGCGAGCACAGCGATGCGCGGGAACTCCCCGCAAAGTTCGACGATGTAATCAACAGTGGCTCGGTCAGGCTTCTCCAGCCTCTGCTTCACAATCCCTTCGATGAGCTCCTTTTCGGAAGCAGCGAGCGTCACGTTCAAAAATTCGTCCGACTGGAATTGCCTGTCGTCGATGTCTATCGTGATGACACGAAGGTGGCTCCCATCAGATCGGGCCTTGTCGGCGAGTTGACTGACCACATCCCTCGGGCACTCATCGACGATGATAATCGTCTCCGATCCAGTCAGCGCAAGCGATGTCGCGACTTGTAACAGCTGCTGCGGGCCGACTTCCCTGAAATCGCAGTAGACAGCTGAATATGCGCCTATCGCACGCTCCTGATTGGAGATGTCCTTGTAGACTTCGGCGACGAAACGCGATTTTCCGATACCTTTTGGGACGATTACGCGAACCGACCGGCCCGGAGCATAAAAGTGCTGAAGAACGCGCTCCTTTGCCTGCTCGAAAGCAATAGCATTCTTTACGGACGCTCCGCCTCCAGTCGGCAGGGCCACGCTCGTCGGACCTGTCAGGTAATAGCGGTCCGATGCATCTTCGACGAGGCGAACTTCGGTACGGCCGCCCTGGTTGGTCCACGACGCCAGCGTCCGAAAGCCGGCAAGCGGCAAGCCAGAGGCAGCCTGATTCAGCCAAACAGCCACTGACGGGTGTTGAGAGGCCCAAGCCGCGATCTTGTTGGCGTCGTAGATTTCAATGGATGCTAGGAGAATTGGGTCTCCACCAGCTTCGACTATTCCGTCTTTGATGCTCTGGATGCATTTGGCTGGCATCGAACCAACCAGCGAAGACCCGGTAAATCCGATGTAGGAGCCCTTTTTCGCGAGTAA
>CAUJKE010000188.1 GCA_963205385.1 Planctomycetota bacterium
GTCCGATCGAAACAAATGCGATACAGAACAGCCATTCGCGCAATTGTTTGGTTTGTGCCGTGATCGATTTCAGGAATGGCGCGCCTGTTGAAGTGGACGCGATGATTGACGCAATAAGCGACGCAAGAATAAATCCGATAACAAACTACGGCATGCGATGCCACAATTCCATGATCGACGGGCGCCTGGCGTTTGCATCGCGTTCGACGTTGCTCACCCAGAATATGGCAACGGCAAATGCCACCGCGCCGATGAGCAAGTTCTGAATCATCTTTACCAGCAATGCGGCGGCTTCCGCTTGTGGGCCCATCGCTTTACCCGCCGCGGCGACCGCGCCCGTCGCGTCAATCGTCCCGCCGAGCCACGCGCCAGCGAGAGTAGCGTCCATTCCCATCCACTTCGCCAATGGTGGCATGACGACCATCATGATCACCGTGAACGTCAAGGACATGCCGATCGCGAGCGACAGTTCTTCCTTCTTCGCCTTGCATGCGGCGGCGGTGGCAATCGCCGCAGAGACACCGCACACCGACATGTCGGCGGAGATTACCATGTTGAGCGAACGGGAGTCTATCTTGAGCACCCGCTGCCCAAAAATATACGTGCTGACCAGGACAATCGGAGTCACGACCCAGGCCACGAAAATTCCTGGCACGCCCAGCGCTAGCAGGCGACTCATCAACACTTCGGCGCCCAAGAGCACCAGGCCGGTTTTGATATAGAACTCGCTGAGGATCGCAGGTCTCAAGAACAGCGGCGCGCCGACGGTGTTGCTGATGATTAACCCCAGCAGCAAGGCCCATAACGCGTACTCCAGGTTATACGCATTGATGACGCTCTGCCCCGCGAGCGCGTAAGCCAGCGCGGCCAGTACGAACACAATGGGGAACGCCTTCAAGAATCCGCCTGTGGACAGGCCGCGGCCGCGGATGGAAATTGCGCAGACAACGCCGATCACCACCAGCGCGCCGAGCATGCCCGGCAAACGATTGACGGCCGCTTTTCCCTCGGCCCCCGGCTGATAGAACGCCTCGACGGGGTTTTGGCTCCAGGATCCAGGCTTGGCCAGCCAGTGCGCCAGCGGACTGGTGACCTTGACCGCTTCTCCGGCGGCGACACGCGCCGCAAGATCGGCTGGCCGCGCCCAATAAATGGCCGCTAGCGAGACCACCAATAACAAACCAGCGCACCAAATCGCCCACCAATCTTCGGTCGTCCGCATTTCGTTCCACAGACCAGGCCGCTCCGCCCCCTTTGTGACTGTGTCACCTTGACCTTCATCCGACTTCATTGATGGATTCCTGACGTGGTTATGCGATGGTCGGCGACTGCAAGATCATTTCGGCGAATTTCCCGAACAGGTAGTTGCTATCGTGCGGTCCCGACGAGGCTTCGGGGTGGTACTGCACGCTGAACGCGGCCACCTCGGTGTGGGCGACGCCGGCGACGGTGTTATCGTTGAGATTGCGATGGGTGACGCGCAGTTGAGACGGCAGCGAGTCTTCCTCCACCGCGAAGCCGTGATTTTGCGCGGTGATTTCGACGCGGCCGCTGTCGACGTCTTGCACCGGTTGATTGGCGCCGCGGTGGCCGAACTTGAGCTTAAAAGTTTTCGCCCCACACGCTAGCGAAAGCAACTGATGGCCGAGGCAGATGCCGAATACCGGCGTTTTGCCTAACAGGCCGCGAACGGTTTCCTGGGCGTAAGTCAGCGGCTCCGGATCGCCGGGGCCGTTGGAAAGAAAAACGCCGTCAGGCTGATGTGCGAGGACTTCGGCGGCGGTCGCGGTGCCGGGCAGAATCACAACCTCCGCGCCCAGGTCGTATAAATGCCGCGCGATGTTCCACTTCATTCCGTAATCGAGAGCCACGACTTTCTTGCCGGCCAGCAAGCCTTGCCGCGCGGTGGTTTCATAGTCTGCATTGAGCTGATTCCAGCCGCTGAGCTGTTCCGTCCATTGGCGCGGTTGCGAAGGCAACACTTCACGCACCAGATCGCGCCCCACGAGTCCCGGACTATCTTTCGCTTTTTGCACGAGACTCTGGTCATCCAGATCTTGGGTCGAGATGATCCCTTTGAGCGCGCCGCCGGTGCGGATGCGGCGCACGAGCGCGCGCGTATCGATGCCGGCGAGTCCCACGATGCCATGTTTTGACAGATAGTCCGTGAGCAGACCGCTCGCGCGGAAGTTGCTCGCGATGCGGCTATTCGCGCGGACGACAAATCCAGCGAGGTGGGGTTTGGTGCTTTCAATGTCTTCGATATTGATGCCGTAGTTGCCGATCTCCGGGTACGTCATGGTGACGATTTGGCCGCGGTAGCTCGGATCGGTGAGGATCTCTTGGTAGCCGGTCATCGAAGTGTTGAAAACCACTTCGCCAGCGACTTCTCCGGCAGCGCCGAACGAGGTTCCGGTGTAGACAGTCCCATCTTCGAGGGCAAGCTTGGCAATCTCTGGCATGTTGCTCGTTGCGGTAGGTTGGAGTGGGCGGGGATGGTTGGGGGCGCGCCGCAGGCGGCGAGTGGGGTTTAAGCTGTGCCGTTTGTTCCGATCAGCGATTGCGTCTTAAAGTCGCAAGCAGGCTCATCCCGATACGAAACCTACGGCTGTGGGTCTCCACCTGTTGTTGTTTACAGCAACTTGTGGACAGCCAATTTGAGGGTTCTTGTTGCGGCGAACAAGAGCCCTCTTTTTTTGCGCTTTGACCTGAAGTCGCACTCGCGTCGTGGCAAACTTGGCCAATTCTAACAGCGCAAGAGCGACTCGCACAGGGGCGGGACAGAAAAGCCTGGCGATAAAGAAAAGCCAGCGGCCGAGCAAGAAAGTCTCAAGTTCGCGCCGCCAGTGCGGCTAGTCGAGCTTGATTTCGAGATCGCTCACCGCCTCTTGGATGTCGATCTCGAGCGGCGAATCGGCCGCGTCGCCATATTTTTCGCGCAGCTCCGCCATGTAAGGAGGCGCCGAGCTGCGACCGGAGAACTCTTCTTCTGGCGAGCCAGGCGGCTTCGCCCGCACCGTGACTTTGTGCTTGCCGACAACGGCGCCATCTTGATCGCGGGTATAATTCAGCGAGAAATGCCCCGCCTCGTCCGTAAAGCCCCAACTCGGACGACCCACCGCGGGATGAAACGTGAGTTCGACGTTGGGAATCGGCGCGCCGTTGTGCGTGGCCGTTCCCGAGACGGCGACCACCTTCGGCCCCTCGTGGCTGCAACCGCTTAGCGACAGGGTGCACGTCAAGGCCAGCAGTCCGGCGGCGCGAAAGACAAAGCTGCGCATAAAGTTCCAGAGATTGCTCATGGGAAGTTAAAGATTTCTCGCTCGGCGCGAGTGAACATCGCGCGGTACACCTTGTAGTCGATGTGGTCGCTAATGAAGTACACGTGGCCATCGCACCAACTCGCATAAACGCCGCCACCGTGATCGCTGTGCGAACCGCGATGGTTCCAGGTCGTGCTGTTGGGCGGCGTGGGGGTGCCGTCATGCTCCGCGCACGTGACATACCCTTCGGAAACGTGATGCACGAACAAGAACTGATTGGTGCCTTCGTCGTACTTCACATAGCTGTGGCTCCCAAAATGGGCGAATTCGAGAAACAGGAACGTGTTGCTCATGCCGTCTTTGATTTCGCCAATTTCGGTGGTGCTATTGACCCACGCCACACCGGTATGACCGACCTGGGTGCGCTCGGGACAACACGCCCCGGTTCCATAATTGATCCCGTAATCCTTGAACTGGTTCTTGGGCTTCACGCGATGGGCCGAAGGACAGACCAGCCATGACGGCTGCAGGCTAGCGATCGCCTTGTTGTTGATGCCGCCTGAGGGACCACGCTCGCTCCCGTTCTCGGGAATGGATTCCGCATAAGCGGCCTGAGTGAAATCGATCTGGTCGTACAGGTTTTGTTGTTCGCAATACGGGAGAATCGCCGCCGCCCAGCTATAGTGGCCCCAAGGAAGCCCGCTGCCGTAATTGGGATCGCTCCAGCCGCTGGGAAAATTGCTGTTGCCGTTCATTTTGCCGAAACTGCCCGGCGGCATGTTACGCATCGCGTTCTCGTAATTGAGCACCGCCAGCGACATCTGCTTGAGATTGTTCTGGCATTGCATGCGACGGGCGGCCTCGCGGGCTGATTGCACTGCTGGCAAGAGGAGCGCGACCAGGATGCCGATAATGGCGATGACGACCAGGAGCTCCACGAGCGTAAAGGCTCGCGCGCGGCGGCGAAGAACCGAAACCGACATGGTTCCTCCAGGGGAATCGAGGAGGTGAAGGATGAAAAGACGGGCTAACGAAGGACAAGCGAAGAGACGGACGATTTAATGATGCACCGGCAGTTGTAACTCATGAAGCCAGAGTTTTCAATAAAAATTCTTCCGATAAAATCGAGTACGTTGCTGGCGACTTGGCGATTCGCGGCGCGCAAGGCCCCCTCAATCGGTGTGTGAGGCCGGTCGAACTCACCGCGCCATTAACCAATCACCGCTGCTTTTTCGTCGCCGGCTTGAACCTTCAATTCGCTCTGTAAGCAGCGGGCGATTTGTCTTACGGCTTGTCGCAGGCGGTTCTCGTTCTCGACGAGCGACATCCGCAAGTAGCCTTCGCCGGCCGGGCCGAAGCCGGTGCCGGGACTGACGGCGACATCCCCCTTCTCCAAGAGCAGCATCGCAAAGTCGATGGAGTTCATCTTGCTCTGCCACGGTTCGGGATACTTCGCCCACACGAACATGCCGGCGCGGGGCTTCTCGAGCGAAAAGCCGAGGCGTTTGAGGCCATCGAACAACACGTCGCGGCGGCCTTGATAGATGGACGACTGTTCTTCGACCGCGGCGTCGGTGTGCCGCAGCGCCATGATGGCGGCGATTTGGATCGCCTGAAACATGCCGTAATCATAATACCCCTTGATGACGCTCAGGGCGCGAATCATCTCCGCGTTGCCGGCGCAGAAGCCTACGCGCCAGCCTGCCATGTTGTAGCCTTTGCTCATGGTCGTGAACTCGACGCCGACGTCGCGCGCCCCGGGCGCGGCGAGAAAGCTCGGCGGCAAGTAGCCATCGTAAGCCACGTCCGCATAGGCGAAATCGCTGATGACCATGAAGCTATACTTGCGAGCTAGCTTGACGATTTCCACGTAGAAATCGGGCTCAATCGTGACGCACGAGGGATTGTGCGGATAGTTGACGATCAGCACCTTGGGCTTGGGATACAGATGTTCGCACGTGTAAGCGATGTTCGAGAGGAGCTTGTCGCTATCGGCGACTTCCAGCGTGATCACGTTGCCGGCGGCCAGATGCACCGCATGCATGTGAACGGGAAAAAACGGCGCGGGGCTGATGACGTTGTCGCCGGGGCCGATCAGCGCCAAGCACATATGGCTGAAGCCTTCCTTCGAGCCCAGGCAGGCGATGATCTCCGCTTCGGGGTCGAGCCGCACGCCGTACTTGCGCGCGTATTTGGCCGCCACTTCGCGGCGCAAATTCAAGATGCCGTTCGACTTGCTGTATCCGTGATTGTTCGGATCGCGGGCGGCCTTGGCGAGTTGCTCAATCACCAACTCCTGCGGCGGGTCGCTGGGATTTCCCATTCCCAAATCGATCACATCGCTTCCCGCGCGACGCTTTTGATGCAGCAAGTTGTTGATCCGCCCAAACAGGTACGGCGGCAACCGGGACACCCGCGACGCCAGATTGACCCCAAACGGCTTGCTCGGTTCCGTGGGTTCCGGCGGATTGGGGGACGATTGAAATTCGACCGAGGACATAGACAGCAACTTTTCTCATTGAACCGCGCAGGCAACTCCCCGCGCTGGACGCCAGCGGGGGCCAATGTTAACGACGCCATATGTCAGGATATCCACCCCCTTGAGACTTGGAAACGCCTTTTACGGTTCGCGGAGGATTTCTGCACGCTGATTTCTGCTATCCGGACTACCTCTCACGACTGCGCCGTAAGGGGAATTCGCGAAGATGCTCGAAGTGCATTGCGATCTCGTGATAATATAAAGGACGAAGCGCGGCGAACTGCCGTTGCACGCACGCTGCCGGTGAATCACCATGCGGACGCTATTGCAAATCCTGAGCGCCTTGTTGAGCGGTTTTCTGATCGCAGGCGTCCGCTGCTATCAAATTTTGCTGAGCCCAATGCTGGGAGGCTACTGCCGCTTTACCCCCTCGTGTAGCCATTACTTCGTTGAAGCGGTGCGGAAGTATGGCCCGTTCAAAGGGACCGCGAAAGGGATCGGCCGCATCTGCCGTTGTCACCCGTGGGGCAAGCACGGGTACGACCCGCCGTAATGGTGCCCGAAGCGTCACCCGTGCTCAAGCACGAGCCTAATACCGCCTGACGGCGGGAAAGGACCGTGAACGGCCCTGAATGCCGATGTTGTTGACGGCGCAGTCGATCGCCCGCCCCCCACCAATGACGGCGATTATTAGCGCCTCTGCGCAACGCCACCCCCCGCACGGCGGACCCATCGGGCTCGTCCCGATGGTGAGCAAGTTGGTGAGCTAAAGGCTAGCCCCTCTGCGCAACCATCGCGGCAGCCCTACCTCAGGGGCGTTCATGGTCCTTCCCGCTGGGCAGTATTGCACATAAAATCGGCGCGCTTTTTGGTAAATGCGAATGAAACGGCTCGCAGAGAGGATGGCCTTGGGAGGAGGCACACGTCGACTTTGCCGGGTATGATAAGGATCTCGCCGCTGGCAATTCTTCCTTACCTCCCACCAGGCGGATCACCATGCCCATCTCGCTTCCTGCGCTCGATCGTCGTCAATTCCTGGCCACTTCCACCGCCGCGATCTTCGCAGCTGCTCAAGCGAGGGGCGCGGACGGTAGTTCGCCGCGCAAGCCCCACCCGCAACGCTTTATTCTGATGGCCGATGTGCACATGCCTTCCAAGCCGGAGATGGAAGCGCGCGGCGTGAATATGCAGGCGAACTTTGCCCAAGCGGGGAAGGATATTCTCGCGCTCCAAACCACGCCGGCGGCGGCGATGATTCTCGGCGACTGTGCATATCTGCATGGGGAAGCCGCGGATTACGCGCTGTTTGTCAAATCGCTCGAACCGCTTCGTGCCGCCGGGCTGCCGGTGCATTGCGCGATGGGGAATCACGATCACCGCGAGCGGTTTTGGCAAGCGCTGCCTGCGGAGCATGGCGAGGACAAGTACGTCGACTCGCGGCATCTGTTGGTGCTTGAGACGCCGCGCGCGAATTGGTTTTTGCTCGATTCTCTCGACGCCACGAACAAGGTTCCCGGCGTGCTCGGCGAGGAGCAGCTCGCCTGGCTGGCGAAGGAGCTCGATGCGCGGGCAGATAAACCGGCCCTGCTCGCATTGCACCACAACCCCGACTTGCGTCCCAAGCCGGGCGGACTCGTCGATACGCAGCCGCTATACGATGTGATCCTCCCGCGCAAACAGGTCAAAGCGCTGTTCTTTGGCCATTCGCACAATTGGCATCAGGACGTGAAGGAAGGGGTGCACCTGGTGAACTTGCCCCCCACGGCGTACGTCTTTGTGGCCGGCAAGCCGAGCGGTTTCGTCGAAATCGAGTTGCAGGATGACGCGGCGAAGTTGCGACTCACCGCCCTCGACAAGCAGCATCCGCAGCACGGTCAAGAGCTGGCGCTGAAGTATCGGTAACACGCGAACCTCTACCCCGGCTCGGCTCTCTTTGCTCCAAGCGATACAATTGCCTGACCTTGGCTGCTTGGCGGCTGAGGGAGTTATGACATCCAGGGAGAGAGCGGAGTTTTGAACCAGAGCCCCCATGCATCGACGCTGAGCACGGACGCGGCGGCCCCGGCGCTGGAGGACTCCGGCTCTTGGTGGACGCGCCCCAGCGGCGGCCGCGAAGTGCTGATCCTCGCGCTGCCGATGGTCATTTCGACGTCGTTCACGTCGGTCATGCACTTCATCGACCGGATGTTCCTCACCTGGCACTCCTCCACCGCCATGGCCGCTTCCATGCAAGCGGGGCTGGCGCAGTGGACGCTGATCTGTTTCGCGTTCGGCGTGGCGTCGTATGTGAACTCGTTCGTCGCGCAGTATCACGGCGCGGGGCACGATGAGCGGATCGGCGCTTCGGTCTGGCAGGGAATCTGGTTCGGCATTCTGCTTTCGCCGCTGTTTTTGCTCGCGATCCCGCTCGCGCCAGGCTTCTTTGCGCTGGTCGGGCACGATCCCGCGCTGCAGCGCGAAGAGGTGTTGTACTTTCAAATCCTCGCGTGGGCGTCGGGCCCGACGATCATCGCCACGGCCATGTCCACGTTCTTTACCGGGCGCGGACAGATGGTCGTCACCATGATCGTCAGCGGCATTGCCTGCGCGATCAACATCATCGCGGACTACTTCCTGATCTTCGATAAATTCGACCTCGGAGTGGAAGGGATTGCCGGCGCCGCGTACGCCACGGTTCTCGCCCATTGGAGCACGGTGGTGATCTATGCCCTCTGGATGTATCAAAAGAAATATCGCCAGCGCTACCGGCTGACGACCAATTGGCGGTTCGACCCGAAGTTGATGCTGCGGCTGATTTACTTCGGCGGTTCCAGCGGCTTGCAGATGTTGATCGAAGGGGCCGGCTTCACCGTGTTGCTGCTGCTCGTCGGCCGGCTTGGGAAGTTGGAAGCAGAAGCCACGACGCTCGCGTTCAACATCAACATCGTCGCCTTCATCCCAATGGTAGGACTCGGCATCGCGATCAGTACGCTGGTCGGCCAGCAACTGGGACAGAATCGCCCCGACCTGGCGGAGCGTGCGACCTGGACAGGCCTGACGCTCGGGATGCTGTATAGCTCGGTCGCCGCGCTGTTATACTTCGCCGCGCCGGACCTGTTTCTCATGGGGCACGCCGCCGGCGCGCACTGGGAAGGCTTTCAAGAGATTCGCGATGTCGCGGTGATTCTGCTGCGCTTCGTCGCGCTGTATTTCCTGTTCGATACGATGCAGATCGTGTTCGTCTGCGCCCTTAAAGGGGCCGGCGATACGCTGTTTGTGCTGTTCGTCGCGGCCGTCGTTTCCATCACCGGAGTCGCGGTTGGTCAACTCGGGGCGATGTACTTCGGCGGCGGATTGTACTGGTGGTGGAGCGTGCTTACCGGTTGGCTGTTCACGCTGGCCATGTGTTATCTCACGCGCTTCCTACACGGCGACTGGAAGAAGATGCGCGTCATCGAGCAAAAATATCTCGATGACGCCTCCCTGATACCGGTCGTCGATGTCGGCTAGGTCAGTTGATGATTTCGTCCGCTTTCTTGCCGACGTACTTGTCGTTGAGCATGATGTCCCAGAACCAGTCCTGGCCGCTGTCGCCGATCAACGTGTCCTTCGCGTCGTTGTCCTCGAAGATTTTGCCGGCGATGCTGCTGCGCATCCCGCTGACCCGCGTGGCGTAATCGCTGGGGCTCGTCCAATATTCGCCACTGGGGCCAAACATCAACGCGAGCAGCGCCGCATCGTTGGCAGGCGTGTTGTCGTCCCAGATCGACGCATCGCCGATGACAATGTCGTCTTCATAATCGCCATCGACCGTATCGACACCGTAACCGCCGATGACGATATCACGGTCGAAGCCGCCATTGACACGGTCCTTGCCGGCGCCGCCAATGACGATGTCGTTCCCTCGATCGCCGCTGACAGAGTCGTCGCCATCGCCGCCGCGGACGATATCGTCCCCATCCTCGCCATAGGCGTAGTCGTTATTGCCGCCGGCATCGAGAACGTCGTTCCCCTTGCCGCCGTTGAGTCGGTCGCGGCCATCGGGGCCGAGGTCGGTGGTATCGGTGGGGAGTTTATCGCCCCACAGAATGTCATCCCCCGCCAGGCCTTGCAGCCGATCGTTGCCGCTGCCCCCCACGAGCAAGTCGCGGCCGCCGTTGGCGCTCCCAGCGAGGTAATCATTGCCGACCTGGCCGTACAGTTCGGTGTCGCGAACGAGCGTGTTATTGACGGTAATCTGATCGTTGCCGTTTCGCCCGTAGACGATCCAGAGGCCGATCGAGGTGATGGTGGAGCTCGTGGTGGCGAACGGGCCGAGGTCGGTGCGGTTGTAGCGAATTCGCACGCGGCCGTCGGCTCTGTACGTCGTGTAGGGATAGAGCGTGATGCGGTCGGACATTTCCGACGCCCGCAGATACAAGTCACCGCGTTCGGTGTTGGTTTGGCCATCGAGATCGACAAGATCGACCCATTCAATATCTCCGAAGAGAATATTCTGGTGACTGGCCGAGCTCGCGATGCCGCCGACGGTGTCGACCAGCACCGGCTTAACCTGACTGGCCGAAACCTGCGACATATCAAGGTTGAGACGATCGCCGGGGATGTTGCCGGCCGGTGCGACAGGCGTCGGCGTGCCGCCATCGATATGGATGACGGTCGTCAAGCTGGGGCGAATCCGTTGCGCAGTCGTGCCGAACAAATCGCCTGCGGCCGTGTTGTTAGGCCCATCGCCGTAGAGGAATAGGTCGGTGAGATTCTCGACACGATCAATCAGGAACGTGTCTTGCCCATCGTTGCCGCGGATGTGTGCGACGTTCAAATCGAACGCATTGCTGGGAGCGGCGGGGTTGTCCATATCAACCGTGATCAGGTCATCCCCGGCGGTAGTGGTGACATCGAGCAGATCGATGCCGGTAAAGACGATGCCGTTTCCGGCGCCGTAGCCGGTGAGTCCGGCGATTGCGTCATCGAACACGGTGACAACGTCGCCTGTGGCGTCGCCGAAGTCGCGGACATAGAGCACATCTTCGTTGTTGGGGACATTTCCATCTTCGCCAGCGACGGTGACGACGCCCAAGATGTTATCGACGGTGTTGTTGCTATCGTAAAGCTGGAAGGTGTCGCTCCCCAGTCCACCGAGCAGCAGCGCGGAGACGCCGGCAGGCAAGCTGCGGACGCGGATGGTATCGTCGGCGTTGTCGTAGTTGGGGGCGACGGGGATGTCGGAGTTCTGCACGCTGTCGCCGTCGAGAGTCACCAGCCCGAGTCCCGCGGCGTCGATGCTCACCAGGTCGATCGTGTCTTGGCCAAGCCCGCTCCGGACGGTGACGTTGGCGGCGTTGCGGAATTCCGCCGTGGCGAAACCACCGTTACCGACCACTTCCGTCGCCGAGCCGATATCCGTAATCGTCATCTTCGAGAGGCTTGGCAGGCTGGAAGCATCGACGACGATGCTGCCGCCGGTGGTCATTTGGTTGATATCCACCCGCTCGTTGGTGTTGAACGACGCGGCGAGTTTGCCTTGCACGTTCACGTCGCCGCTGCCGGCGCCGCCAATCGAGTCGGCGAAGTAGCCGACATCTTCGGCCAGATTGAGATTAAGACGGAACGTGTCGTCGCCGTCGCCGCCTGTGAAGTGGAACGCCGGGCCATTAGGCGAATTGGGTGTGCGGCCTGCGGACACGAACGACGCATTGAGCGGTTGGCCGATGGGCGAAGAGTTGCCCAAGCCGCCGCTTTGTCCCGGCAGGAGGTTGTTGGCGTTCTGGGTGATCGAAAAGACGTCATTGCCGCTCGAGCCAAGCACGGCCAGCGAGCGGATGTCGTTCACGTCGCCATTGAACGCGAGCGTGCCGTTGCGGGCGTCGTCATCCGTATCGACACGGATCTCCAGTTCGCCGTTCGCGCCGTCGAGCTGGGCATCGACCGAGTTGTACGGAAGCAGCCCAGCGGCGCCCATATCGACCACCAGGTCGTACGCAGCGCTCGTGGTGGTGACTGTTTCAATCTCGATGTAGGTCAGACCCGCGCCGCCGCCGGACCAGACCCCCGTGCCGACGCCTGTGATGGTGAGCAGCGTCGCGCCGTTGATGTTGAGCACGTCGCCGGGGAGCGTTGGCGGCGTGGGGTCGTTTCCTTCGACGTTAATCGGCGTGTTGGCGTCAACGGTGATGTTGAACGTGTCGCTGTCGTCGCCGCCGGTAAACTTGGCGCTAGTGGCGTTCAAGTCGCCGAAGGAATCAAACGTGCTTCCCTCGGGATCCGCGGGGGTATCCAGGCTATTGATGAAGATACTTCCGCCCGGCGCGGCGAGCGTCGTACCTGCGGGGAAGCTGAAGTTGTCGCCAACTTCGAGCGTAAGATTGCCGGTCGTGGCGGTGAGCGTAACTCCGGCGGCGACGGCGATGTTCTCGTTGTTCGTCGCGGATGTCTCTCCGCCGGTGAAACGCAGCGATCCGCCTGCGGAGCTGGATTGAGTGACGTTGAAGCCGCGCGGGGTGGTGACGACCGTGTGACCGCCGGAGGCCGTGTTCTTAACGCCGCTGGTTCCCACAACCGTGCCGATGGTCAAGAGACTGGTCCGCAGATTGGCGATGCGAATGTCGCCCGCGGTATTATTGGACGCCGCGAGCGTATCGACTTCGACTTCGAGATAATCCGCGCTTGTGCCGATGCCGCCTCGTGCAATGAAGACGGCGGCACTCCCAAGGACATTGTTGGCGGCGCCATTGGCGTCGCTGATCTGGCCGTTGTTTGTCCCCGTGCCGACGGCCACCAGCCGCACTTCGCCGGTTCCCGCGTTGATGAGACCGACCGGGAAATTGTCGGTCGTATCGCGCAGGTAGATACCGCCACCTTGGGTTTGGGCGTTGACAACGGCTCCTGCCGTTCCGGTAGGGGCGTTAATTTCCAATGGAATGCTCGAAGTGCCAATCGTGCTGGCGACTCCCGTCACTGCCAAGACGATCTGCGTCGCGCCCAGGTCGCGCGTGCCTGAGTTGGCAGGTGGTGATGACAGGATGCTGCCATTGAGGGCCTGCAAGTCGAAGATCGTTCCACCATTGGCGCCGATGCTCGATAGGTCCATCGTGACGCCCCCGGCCGTGTCGACGATGTAGGCGAAATTCGTTCCGTTACCAGAGTTATTGGCCGTCAGTTGAACGGCGTTGATCTCCAAACGTTGGGATGACGACGCGCCAAATCCACGGTTGCCCGTGGTGAGCGCCAACACGACGGTATTCCCCACGATATCCGCAACACCCGCGTCGGCGCTGCCGCTGGTGAGATTCCCATCGGCCACGGTGATGTTGACATTGCCGCTGCCGGCATCGACATTCTCGGCGACGACATTGCCGGCGCTGGTCGTGTTGATTGTGATTTGCGCATTGTTGTTGGTGACATTGACGAGCGTCACGCCATTGGTTTCATCAATCAAAATGCTGCCGGAGGTGCTGTTGACGGCCGAGAGGCTCGTGACGTTCGTGTCGACATTGATCCCCGCGCCGGCATTTAGTGAGAGACCGTTGGCCACAATATCCGCGGCGCCGTCGGCCCCGAATTCGGTAATCGCTCCGCTCGCGGTGAGCGTCACATTGCCACTCGTCGAAACAAAGCCTGCTTCGATGCCGGATGCGCCCCCGACGACCACATTGGCCGCGCCGAGGGTCTCGGTCATGGCGAAGCGGACGACGTTGCTGGCCGCGGCGTTGATGATGAGCGAGCCCGTGGGATGCGTGAATTCGGTCGTTTCAAACGCTCCGGTCAAACTGCGGATTTGCGAACGATTCGCCACCGCGCCGGGGTCATCTTCCACAATCGCTGTATAAGCGCCCGCAGGTAAGTTGAACTCCACATTCCCCACCGAGCCGACATCGATCAGCACCGGTTCGAGACCGGTGTAGGTGATGGTGGATGTGGAGCCGGGGCCGGTCGGGTCGAGCACGATGTTGCCGCTGTGGGCGTCGGTGAAGTTTTTGGTGATGTGGTCGAAACTGCCGCCGTGGATTTCGAGCGTGTCGTTGTCGCCGGGGCTTGTGCCGCCGTCGTAGAAAATCGGGATAAATTGGCCGTTGCTGGGATATTGGATCGTCAGCAGGTCGGTGCCGTCAAGTCCAGCAAATGACAACGACGTCAGACCACTGAAGGGAACTACCGGTCCGGGCACACCTCCCGAGGTGAGTTGGTATGTGCCGCTATCCGGTCCGGTGGCGATGACAGCGAGAATGTCGTCCACCCCCGTCCCCACAATGCCGATGTTCGTGAGGCTCCCCTGAAAACCATAGGTTCCGCGTCCTGGGGTGGTCTCGACGTTTGTATCGACGCCGCTCGTCAAGATAGGCGAGATGATAAGGTTCGCGGAAGCCGGACCGGCAACGTCGGGTTGCCCGCCTGGGGGAACGGCTGTTCCGCCGAACGTGACCGGAATCAAGCTCGCATAACCGGGTTCCGCGCTATTGGCGGTGGTGATGACCGGAGTAGCGCTGCCCAGCCAGTTGCCGGCGAAGTTCTTCAAGTTCGTCGTCCCCGGTAGTGGGAGTGAGCCGCCTGTCTGGCGATCGACGATTTGGCCGTACCAGTTGCCGCTGATGTTGTTGTTGGTGATGGTCGCGTTGAGCGCCGTTTGGACAGGGCTATTGCTGCCGCTGCTGGCATCCAGGAACAACACGCCCACCGTGCGATTGTCGGTGATGGCGTTTTCGGTCAGCGTGAGATTGTCCGTTTGATTGCGGAAGATCATCCCTGTGTGATTGTTGGTGATGACGTTGTTGCGAATCGTGTGGCCGTTGCTGTTGTTGATGTCGATGCCGGACCGGTTGCCGGTAATCAAGTTGTCGTGGAGCGAGAGTCCGGTGGTGGCTTGCCCCTGAACAGCGACGCCGGCGGAATTGAGGCCGGTATTGTTCCAATCGGTCGTGTTGTTCCCTTCGCGGGTGATCGTGAAGCCAGCGACTTCGACATTGCTGCCAGTGACGCGCACCGTTGCTCCATCGCCGCCGATTGGCCCGCTAATGATGCTCACCAAAGGCCCTTCGCCCAGCAGTTTCAAATCATTCTTGTTGACCAGGACATCTTCCACATACGTGCCGGCCCCGACATGCACGGTGTCTCCGGCCGCCGCCGCGCCGATCGCAGGTCCAATAGCGCTCCAAATCTGCGGCAACAGGTTACCGGAATGTTCCACCGTGACCGCGCCGGTACTGAAGGTGTTCGCGCCGAGGATTGTCCCCATGTTGTACTGCGCGAGCGGGTCGAGCACTTGCGAACCGCCTCCGCTAACCCCGAACGTATTGCCGCTGATATTGTTTCCGCCGCCCCAGAGTTCCACGCCGGTGTAGCTCGTCGAACCGATAAACTGATTGCCGGTGATGTCACCCCCGGTAGATTCCAGGCCCAGCAGGGGGCCGGTGGGCGCGGAGCCAGAGAAGACATTGTTGGTGATATCAACATTCGTCGAAGCAATGCTGACGCTCGTCTGGCCGTTGATGTAGATGAGTTGCGAAGCCGCGCCTGTCAGCGTGTTGGCGTCGATGGTGAGGTTGTGAACGCCCCCTTCCGCGAGCAGCGCATTGTGGCCCGAAGAGGCTTGAATCAAGTTGCCTTGCACCGTGGCGTTCGTTACTCCGCCGACCACGTACACGCCAGCAACGCCGGGGCTGGTGATTGTAAAGCCGGAACTGGGGCCTCCCAAGGTAGCGCTGCTAGCTGCAATGCGGACGGCGCCGGTATAGCCGCTGCTGACCCCTTGAATCGTCGTATTCGCCCTGGCGCCATCGGCGACGAGCGAAATGTCTTGGTTCACGACGACATCTTCGGTAAAGGTTCCCTCGGCCACATGTACGGTGTCCCCGGCGGCCGCGGCGTTGATTGCATCTTGAATGCTCGTGAACGCATTGGTACCGAAAACCAGGCCGCTCGCTGCCCACATTTCGCCATCGCCGTAGGTGACTTCGTCGCCAGCATCGAGAACCCCGATGTTGTTGGTATCCGTCGTGGTCACGTAGGCGTCATCGACGTACAAATCGGCCGCGAGCAGGAGTCGCGCTTCGAGCGCCTCGGGACGCAGGGTGCGGCGCGAAGACGAAGTGGAACGCCGAGTCGGACGGCGGGTGGAACGGCGGCGGCGACGGTCGAAAAACATGCTCAGACTCCCTTTGCTGGTCTACTTTCAGGGCACCGCGTCCGACGACGAGAAGGCTCGTCTGTCCGGGGGGCGAGAAGATCAGCACTTAGTCTAATCTCCGCCGCGGTTTCCTCAATAAAGTCGCCACAAATTCGTACAAGAAACCGCAGGAGTTCAGCAGCGGAAGCATTTCGTTCACAGGGCTGAACAAACGCCTTAGCGAGACGTTAAGGGCCGCTGATTGAGGGAGCTTAGCGCGCGTTCAGTCGTGTGAACCGATGTCAGCAAATGTAAACACGCGCTCAGAGGGCGCTGTTAAGAACCTCAAACGCTGATGTTGGCGCTGAAAGTCGCGAACGCTGCGAATCGGGTGATTACTGCTCTTCGCGTTTGAGAACGATGAGCAGGCAGTCCTGGGGATCGAACTTTGCGGGGCGGGCGGCGAGCTTTTCCAAAACCTGCCCCTGGGGCCCGACTTCCACGCTGTTGACTCCACCGGCGATGCGAAGCGCGTTTTCGGCGACCTCGAAGATGCCCAAACTCGTGCTGTCGCCTCCGGTGGGGCCCTTGGTGATGATGTCGATGCGCGGCGGCGCCTTTTGGACGTCGAGAACAAACTTGCCAACGCTCGACTTGTTCCCCACGGTGTGGATCATCTTGTCGCCGTTGAATTCGATCTTGCTCCCCGCCATCTCGTCGATCCGCTGGCCTTGGACCACGAACGACTCCACGACCCACGTTCCCTGCAATTTCGCGCGCGCGTCGTCGTTGGCATCCGCGCCGAGCAGCGCAGCCAAGAGCGCCAGAGTGGTCATGGTCATGGAAGACTCCTGAATCCGAAAAGTCCACGTCGTCCCAAAGGTTCGCCAGTCTGCCTGAGAGTGTAACGCTCAGGCGGCGATTTCAACAACGTGGATTTGCGCGCAAAATTGTTTAGCGTGCTTGCGGCTGCGAGGAGGGGAGCGGCAGTTCTGGGGGCGCGGCCAGCGGCGCGGGACGCCTGGCGACAGGAAGCTTGATGGTGAACGCGGTCCCTTTGCCGACGGTGCTCTCGACGCGAAGTCGCCCGTGGTGCGTTTCGACGATGGGGCGGCAACTGGAAAGTCCCAGCCCGGTCCCTCCCTTGCCGGTCGCATCGGGGCCGCTCTTGGTCGTGAAGAACGAATCAAAAATCTTGGGGAGTTTATCGGCCGGGATGCCGACGCCTGTATCGCGGACGACGAGGTCCACCATCTCGGCGCTCGCGTCGTATTGCAACCGCACGATCACGCGGCCCCCTTGCGGCATCGCCTGGCGGGCGTTGATTAAGAGGTTGAGCAGCACTTGTTGAATCTGGTTTCCCACGGCGTGGACGTCCGGAACATCCGCGAGGTCGGTCTCGACGGCGATGCGATATTTGTTGAGTTCGCGCTCGAGCAGCACGAGCGACTCTTCCACGATTTTGCGCAAATTGGTGGGTTCGAAGCCGTCGGAACGATTCCGCGCGACGCCGAGGACGCAATTGGTGATCTTCGCGGCCCGCTCGCCTGCGGCGAGAATTTTGCCGAAATATTTGTCGCGCGTCGCGGTGTCTTGATGCCGCTGGCCAAGCCGCGCGTAGTTGATGATCGTCATCAACACGTTGTTGAACTCGTGCGTGGTGGTTCCCACCAATTCGCCGAGCGCGGTGAGTTTTTGGGCCTGGCGAAGCTGCTGCTGCAGCAATTCCACCTGACGCTCAAGAGACGGAGTTTCATCGCCTGACGACATCGCTACTTCTTTCCCAATTCACCAAGACTGGCCAATACGGCCCGTCTGGCAGGATGCTCCCGCTTGCCTGAACCAAGTTGCTTAACTATTTGCGGGAGCGTTGCTTAAGGTCATTGGGTGGTATCGTCGTATCGACCTTGGCAACTGAAACACGTGCGCGTACAATCTGCCCGCTGGCGAGAAATTGCGGAAAACAAGCTAGCATTTTGGTTCGTGGGCCAAGGAGGGCCTTTGTCATGCATAGCGTCGAACTGCTTGAACAATCGCTGGCCGTGGCGGAGAAACTGGGCTACGGCATTCGCCATGAGTGGTTAGGCGGAGTCGGCGGGGGGGCTTGCGAGTTTTCGGGGCGCAAATGGATCTTTGTCGATCTCTCGCTCTCGGTGCTCGAACAACTCGATCAAGTCACCGAAGCGCTCCAGGCCGATCCAGGACTGCACCTGATCGAAGTCCCCAGCGAGATTCAGTCGTCCCTCGGCCTCAAGCGCGCCGCATAACCGGCCGCATCTCAACTCCGCGCAGGTGCTTGTGCAACTGCGCATGGCGCTCGGCCTGGTCTTCACGCCGGTATTCCATTTTGTCGTGATGTGGCTTGCCGAGCCCCGCGCGGAACGCGGGACCGAGAAACGTTCATCGCTCGGCATTACTCTTGCTTCGCGAGATGCGCGTCGAACCAATCGGCGATGGTCTGCATATCGACGAGAATAGTGGCCCAGCCATGGCCGGCGCCTGGCTTGGTGACGAGTTTCCCCTCGAGTCCCGCGGCTTCATACTTCGCCAGAAACAGTTGAGCCTGTTGGATGGGGACGAGTTTGTCCGCGTCGCCGTGGATGATGAGGGTCGGCGCGTCGTCCGCCGTGATATGCGTCACCGGCGAAATCTGCCGGCCGATCTCGTGGCGGCGCTGTTCGTCGGTGATGCGTTCAAACTTCTGCGTCTGCTTGCTCAGTTCGTTAAAGTCGAACGGCGGCTTGAAGCCGGAGAGCACATTCTCGCCGAGCGAAATGTTCCCCTCCTTGCCGTAGTTCATGAAATCCGTCGGCGGAAAGAAACAAGCCACGGCTTGCACGCGGCTGGACGTGCGCTCGACTGGATCCGAGGCTTTGGGATTACCATCATCGCCTGTGGTGCCGAGGATCAATGACAAGTGGCCCCCTGCGGAAGCGCCGGTGACTCCAATCCGCTGGGGGTCGATCTGGAAGCGCTGGGCGTTGTGGCGAATGAAGCGCACGGAGCGCTGCATATCGGCGATCGCTTCGGGAATCGTGAATTTCGGCTGGCTGCCATGCACCACGGCGAAGACGGTGTAGCCGCGCTTGAGCAACTCTGCGACGAACGCCGGTTGGATGGCGTCGTGCGATGAAAAATAGCCGCCGCTGACGACCCAAATCACGGCCGCACCGTTGGGGTTTTCCTTGGGTCGCAACACATCGAGCGTCAACGCCATGCCATGCTTGCGGCCGTAGACGACATCTTCTTCCCGCGTGTACGGTTGATCCGCGGCGGCCTTGTCTTGAGCGAAGCTGGCGGAAGGCGCTAACGTCGCCGCGGCGCACGTTAAGAGTAGCAGGAGGCAAGAACGTAGCAAACGCATGAGGTGGGCTCCAGAAGTGAGACTTGTTGATTGAGACTTGTGGGGTGGGACTTGGATTTCTCGCCGATACAGACCTACTGGGCTGGCGGGGCATTCTCTGCCTGCTGCCGCTTCCGTTCTTCAAGCCGCCGGGCACGGAGCAAGTTGCCGTGTTGCTGCGGCGAGTCGTCGGCGATGTATTGTTCCACGGCGAGCCCCGGCGCGCCAAGCATTTCATAACAGCGGCCCAAATTGTACCGCGCGCCGCCGGTCCACCACCCCTGGGGATTGGCCTGCAACGTCCGTTGGTCGAACCAATTCACGGCGGCGTCGTAGTTGCCGGATTCGTAATGGACGATGCCGAGCCAGTAACTGCAATCTTGTTTGCCCCGGCGGATGCGTTGTTTGATCGATTCCAGGAACTGCGCTTTTTGCTGCGGCGAGTTCATCCGCTCCAGCTGCGGCAACAGGCCCATCTGTTCCTGCAAGCGTTGGTTCGTCCCTAGACTGTCGATCTCGGCGTCTGGGATGCGGGCCTCGATATACAGTGACTTCGCCCCTTGGCGTTCGTTGGAGTTGCTAAAGACGCCGCGCAAATGCTTGTAGCGCGCCTGCGAGACAATCGTGCGATTTTCGAGGAGGAGCCGTTCCTCGAACAGCGGTTGTCGCGGCGGCATGTTGACGATGCGCTGATCGTACAGCGCCTCTTCAAACAGACTCGCTTCGATCGGCGCGAGCCAAAGCATCACGTTGGCGATGCCGGGCAGCTTGCGCAGACGTTCCGCTTGACTGCTGGGATCAACCGTCAGCCGCAATTGACGGTCGCCGACGAGCCCGCTCTCAAGGACTTGCATGCGCTGCGAGAGGGCTTCGACCGACGCATCCAAGAGCGCGGTGACGCTCTTGGTTTCCGCGGCGGAATAGTCATACAGATGATCCGTGCCGACGTCGAGCGCGCGCAACAGTTGCGGATTCTCGCGGACTTCTTCGAACGTCGCGATGCCGTTGCCATCGGCGGTGGGAAGGGGGAGTCCCAGCGTCGTATCGAACAGATACAATTGATCCCCCAGCCACAGCGCCGCGACCCACGGACGAAGTTGATTCGCATCACTGGGATCGGCCGTCGCGAGCTGGATCACTTCCAACCCTTGCTGGCGGCACAGCAAGCCAAACACGCGAGCCCGTTGCCACGCATCGCCATGACCGAGCATCACGACATGCCACGGCTTGGCCATGTAGCCGGGGCCGGGATAGCCGCGCCGTGCGACCGGGAGCGGCATTTGCGTTATGTCGGGCGAGTTACCGAGCGGCACGGCCGCTTCGTCGCGCACTTGCTCCGGCAACTCGACGAGCAGCACGTTGCGAATCGTCCAATCAAATAACAAATAAGCGGCGGACAGATCGGCCACGTCGTCCGGGCCGAGCGTGTCCTGGCGCGACGCCAACCACGCTTGCATCGGGGCCGGCAACGGTTGCTGGGTGACCCAGCCGCCGATTTGCTTGAGCAGGAGTGCTTCTTCCAGATACATCGAGTCGTCGCTCGTGGCATCAAACCGCCCGAGCGACAGGATTTGGGGCGTGGTGCGGATGTTGCGCGGCAACTGGTTCACCAGCGGATCGGGCTGCCACGCCTTGTCCGCCTTGCGGTCGCTGAGATAGGTATTGAGAAACGCGATCACGTTGGCCGTGGCTGGCCGCCGTTCGAATTCGTCCATCCGCGCGAGCATATCGATCGCTTGTTCGAGATCGGAGCGTTTTTGGGACATCTCATCGATCGGGTTGATCGTCAGCGAACGCGACCGCCGCGGCTCACAGCCAAGCGCGGTCATGAGCACCGCAGCGAGCACGGCGCCGAGTAACAGGTTCAAGCAAACTAGCGCTGGGGATTTCATCAGTGGAACATCTCTACCGTTTCGCGAATGCGGAGAATCCGCGCCAACAGCGCAGGGAACTGATCGAGCGGAACCATGTTCGGGCCATCGCTGGGACTTTGCTCCGGATCGGGATGCGTCTCGAAGAACAGGCCATCCACACCGATGGCGGTCGCCGCCCGCGCGAGCGGTTCAACCATGGCTCGATTGCCGCCGGTCTTATCGCCCAAACCGCCTGGCTCCTGCACACTATGCGTGGCGTCGAAAATCACCGGCACGCCTAATTGCTGCATGGCCGGAATGGCGCGGAAATCGTTGACCAATCGGCCGTAGCCAAAAAACGTCCCGCGCTCGCATAGCAGTATATTGCGGCAGCCACTTTCGCTCAGTTTTTGCACCACATGCCGCATGTCACCGGGGCTCATGAACTGTCCCTTCTTGACGTTCACCGCGCGGCCGGTCTCGGCGGCGGCGACGAGTAGATCGGTTTGCCGCGCGAGGAACGCGGGAATTTGCAGCAAGTGGCAAACTTCCGCCACCGGCGCGGCTTGCGCTGCGTCGTGGATATCGGTCGTGACCGGCAGGCCGGTCTCTTCGGTCACGCGCTGCAGCACGCGCAGGCCCTCGACGATGCCAACCCCGCGGAACGAACGGTTGCTCGTCCGGTTCGCCTTATCGAACGAGGCCTTAAACACCAACTGCAACGGCAAATCGGCGACGATTTCTTTTAAGCGCCGCGCGATATGCAGCGTGAGCTCTTCACTCTCGATAACGCACGGCCCCGCGATCAACAGCAGCGACTGCCCTAGCCCGCAGCGATGCGGACCAATTTGCGCCGGATTGTGCGGCGGTTTGGATGAGGCTGATTCCATGCGATTTCTCAGACGAATAGCGGCTAAGTCAATGGCGACTCGTATCCGTGCGCCTGTGCCCAGTCCGCCGAAACGAGCAACTTCAGACGCGCGGGAAGGATTTTGATATCGACAGGCAGCACGCCTCCGGGATCGCCGTCCAGTTGATAAGGAACTTCGGCTTCCGCGGTGATGCGCACTTCTGAGGCCAGCAGCGTCACGTAGTCATCCCAGTTTTGATGCTGGCCGAAAAGAACCCCGCTCAAGTATATCAGGCCACTGAGAAACGAACCCTCGCGAAAAGCACAGACGTTGAGCAAACCATCATCGGCGACCGCATCGGGCGAAATGGCCAGCCCGCCGGCATAGCGCGGAACATTAACCACGAACACCCAGCGAGCGGTCAATTCGCGCATCTCACCTGTCGCGTCCCGACAAGCCACCTGCACCGCTGGATACTCATAACTACGGATCGCGTCAAGGATTGGTTTGGCATAAGCCAAATGGCTGATGTGCCCCTGCCGCTGGGCGTGAACGCGGCGCACGACGTCGGCATCGAACCCCACGCCGCACATCAGCAGGAACAACCGCTCCCCGGCTTGCCCCGCGTCCAGCGTGACGCAGGTTCCCAAGGCGATGATTTCGGCCAACTGGGCCGGATCGGCCCCTATTTCCAGGTATTTCGAAAGCAAGTTTTCCGTTCCCAGCGGCAATAGGGCTAGCGGGGTCGCGCTGGGAACCCGATTCGCCACAAAGGCCGCCGTGCCGTCCCCCCCGGCCGCGACAATCGCCCGCAAGTCGCCGCTATCCGTCCAAGCCTGGGCCAATTCGGTCAATTCGTCCGCGTCGGTCGTGATTTGCGGATCGCAGCCGCGCTGGATGAGCTCGTCGACCAAACGGTGAATCAAGTCGTCCCGCCTCCGCGCCCCGGCATGAGGGTTGGCAGAAATGATCACCCGGCGACACGATTCTGGCAACTTGCAGATGATGCGCGGCATAAATGTTAAGCGGTGGAAGTGGTCGCAAGTCGCAGTGAAATAATAGTTTACGGGTTATGCGCGGCTTTTGTAGTGTGATACGCTCAGCGTGCGACAACTCCCCTCACAAGGGTCGGTTGTTGTGCGGTTGTTGCGTTGTGATGCACCCTCGTTCGTGCAGGTGTTGCAAAATGATGCACGTTGCGTGGGAGCGGATATTCACCGCTAGAAGGAAAATCGACATCGGACGTAAGCTGTTTCCTGTAAGCAGTTTAAGTATGCACATGACGGGAAACTTCGAGGCGAGTTCAACGTTTGGCACGGCTCGTGCGTTATAGGCTCCGACGTTGTGGCAATGCAAATTGCTGCAGCAAATCACTGGCCCGCGGGGCCTCGGATGTTGTCAACGATGTAGTTGCCTTGCCCCTGGCTGCGTCGTTTTGCCAATCGGATATTGGCACATCGGAGGCCCCGCATTTTTTCTTGGCCATGCATCGGTGTGCTACGTTCAAGGATCGCCCGGCGCCGCTTCCGATGAACCACCGAGGCAAAATGCGTCTCCTGCCTTGTGGTCGCCGATTTGCATTTCCCGTTCTGCGTCTCCTGTTTCGAGGGATTGACGATTCGCCGCCTTTATTTTAGTCTTTCCCGTGTATAAGTTTACGAAGAATGTCTTCGTCTAGGCCAGCGTAGCTTCAATTGGCAGAGCACCGCATTCGTAATGCGGGGGTTAAGGGTTCGACTCCCTTCGCTGGCTCTTTCGTCGCGGAAATGCTAGTTTCCGGCGACTTGCTGCTTTATCCCCAGAGGAGTGTATACCCGCCATGTCGAGTGTTGTGGGGTTTGATTTGCGTGAAATCGTGTTGGCGAATAGTACCTTTGGGCCAAACGAAATCGCCCAGTTGTCGAAGGCGATTTCCGAGGATTCCGCGGCTTTTTCGCTACTTCGGGAATCGGTTGGCGAGTTGGAAGTCCGCGAGGATCCGACGCCGGCCAGCGCTGTCCGCTTGGGCGTCTGCTATTACTTGATGGGGCGATACCGTCAGGCGATCGAGACGTTGTCCTCGGCGGATGGGGGCGCTTTGGCGCATTTTTATCTAGGCAAGTCGCAATTCTCCCTGGGACGTTTTGAAAAGGCCATTGAAGCCTACAAGGCCGCCAAGGTTGCCGGTTATAACGCGGACGACTGCGCGCTGGCCATTTGCGAATCGCAGCGCTATTCCAAAAAACCAACCGAAGCCCTCGCGACGCTCGATCAACTCTCCGGCGCCGTCGAGCAAACGGCCGAATATCTCTACCAACGCGGCGCCACGATTGCCGCGCTCGGGGATAACCCGCTCGAAATGATCGCGCTCTACGAGCGCGCGGTAGAAGTGCAGCCCAACCATCCAGGCGCCTTGTTTGGCTTGGCGCTGGAGAATGATCGTCGTGGCAACGATGAGCGGGCCCTCACGCTCTACCAACGGGCCGTCAGCCTCTTTCCGCCGCATCTTGGTTCGCTCATCAACCTCGGCCTGCTGTACGAGGACCGCAACCAGTTCGATCGCGCGCAGCAGTGTTACCACCGCATTCTGGAAGTCTTTCCGGATCATCCGCGGGCCCGCATGTTCCTCAAAGACGCTGCCGCCTCGGGCGATATGCTCTACGACGAAGAGGCGATACGCCAGCACGATCGGATGTCGCACGTCTTGAGCATTCCCGTCTCCGACTTCGAGCTCTCCGTGCGGAGCCGCAATTGCTTGCAAAAGATGGGCGTGCGCACGTTGGGTGATTTGTGCCGCACGTCCGAGCAAGAACTGCTCACGAGCAAGAACTTTGGTGAGACGTCGCTGGTTGAAATTCGTGACATGCTCTCGTCCAAGGGGCTGGAACTCGGGCAATTCTCCTCTGAAAAATCAACGCCGGAGCCGACCTTCGACCCCGCATCGATGTCGCCGGACGAGCAGGCGTTGCTCGATCGGCCCATTGGGGACTTGAACCTCTCCGTGCGTGCGCGAAAGTGCATGGCTCGCCTGACCATGAACACTATTGGCGACCTGTTGCGCAAGACAGGCGACGATTTGCTGGAGTGCAAGAACTTCGGCGTTACGAGTCTCAATGAAGTGCGCGAGAAACTCGCCGAACTCGGCTTGAAGCTGCGTGGCGAATAGTTGTGCGAATGACGTTACGCGAACGGCACACGGCGTCGCCTGGCTACGTTTGACATGAATCAGCCGCTGTTTCGGTATGAGTTGCTCGCTGCCGACAGCGGCTGTCGCGCGCGCCGCGGCGCGTTTCACACCCCCCACGGCGTTGTCGAAACGCCCGCCTTCATGCCGGTTGGGACGCAAGGGGCGGTCAAAGGACTGACGAGCGACATGGTCCGCTCAACCGGCGCGCACATGGTGCTCGCTAACACTTACCATCTAGCGCTCCGCCCTGGGGAAACCGTGGTCCGCGATTTAGGCGGGCTGCACCAATTCATGGGTTGGGACGGGCCGATCCTCACCGATAGCGGCGGCTTCCAACTCTTTAGCCTGGCTGAGAACACCCAGATCACCGAACAAGGGGCGGTCTTTCGCTCGCACATCGACGGCAGCAAGTTCGAGCTCACGCCGGAACGGGCAATCGAGATTCAGGAAGCCCTGGGCAGCGACGTCGCGATGGTGCTCGATCACGTCCTCAAGCTCCCTAGTGAACCGCGCCTCGTTAAAGATGCTTGCGAACGCTCCATTCGCTGGGCGGCGCGCTGCCAGGCGGCGGCGACGCGCGCTGAGCAGGCCCAATTCGCCATCGTCCAAGGCGGACTCGACGCCGACCTGCGGCAATGGTGCGCTGCGGAGCTCGTGAAGCTGAACTTCCCCGGCTACGCGATCGGCGGGTTAAGCGTCGGCGAGGCGCCGGCCGAGATGTATCGCATCCTTAGTGCCACTTGCCCCGTCCTCCCC
>CAUJKE010000189.1 GCA_963205385.1 Planctomycetota bacterium
CATGAAACAGACAGAAGTGAAACCTGCGACAGCGGAGTGCCCGGCGGCGACGAGTTGCGTGCTGGCCTCGATTCAAGTGAGCCTGCCCCGCACCTTCGGTGAGGAGGGGGCGAGTGATCCGATGGATCGCGTCTGGACGACTGGCTACTACAAGGAACTTGTTTCTGGGCCTGTGTTGCTTCGTCACGGCAATCTCGACGGTGATGGTCAAGCCGATCTTGTACATCACAGCGGGCCAGACAAGGCGGTCTTGGCCTACGCCGCCGCACATTATGCCGCATGGCGGCAGACGCTGAACCAACCGTCGTTGCCCCACGGTTCGTTCGGCGAGAACTTCACGCTTGAGCGCCTGAAAGAGTCCGATGTGTGCATCGGCGATACTTGGCTTGTGGGTGATGAGGCGGTGGTTCAAGTCTCGCAGCCTCGTCAGCCCTGCTGGAAGATGTCCCGCCGCTGGCGAATCAAGTCGCTCGCTTTACAGGTGCAACAGACCGGACGAACTGGCTGGTACTTTCGAGTTTTGAAAGAGGGGCTCGTCGCGGCGGGAATGCCACTTGTTCTTCAGGATCGTCCCCATCCGCAATGGACCGTCGATCGCGCCAACCACGTGATGCACGTGGACCGAGCGAATATCTCAGCGACGCTCGAACTCGCCGCGCTGCCGCTCCTCTCCGAGAACTGGCGCAAGACACTTAAGCACCGAACGGAGAACCAGAAACCCGATTCCGCAAAACGGCTGATCGGTGAAAACGACTGATCGGCCGCGTCTGGCGTTTCCTGATTCATCCGCCGCTCAGGTACCATGACATCAGGCGCCCCACTGTTTAGCAATCCTGAGGAAGTTCGCAACAACGGCCTTGGCAAGGCGAACGGCGAGTCGCCTCGATCCTGCTCCGGCGGGTCATTGGCGGGTCGTTGTCGCATTGCCGCTGAGGCCGGAGGCGATTCTAATTGATACTTGTCACGCGCTGCTGGGAACTATCTTCGCGTGGCCGGCGTCCATGACTTTAAGGACTCCAGCCGCGCCCTTCTCAAGGACCACTTGTCATGCCAGGGAAACTGTTTTTGCTCACCACGCTATTCTCGCTGCTCGCAACGGCGGCCTTCGCGGAGGATCGCAACCTCAAGGCGTTTCCGCCGGCCGGAGAAGGGCAAACGCGGTTCGTGATCATGCTGCCGCATAAGGAGCGGGGCGAAGACAGCAACTTTCAGGTCGAGATTTTCGTCGGCAAGGAAATGCTCACCGACGGCGTCAATTTGGTTCACCTAGGCGGGACGATTGAGGCCAAGCCGCTGGAAGGCTGGGGTTTCACGTACTACCAGGTGAAGAAGTTCGGACCGGTGGCCTCCACGCTCATCGGCGTACCTGAAGGCACGCCGCAAGTCTCGAAGTTTGTCACCGTCCCGTCGCTCATCATCCCCTACAACAGCCGCATTCCGCTGGTGGTGTACGTTCCCGAAGGGGGCGAAGTTCGCTACCGCATTTGGCAAGCATCCGAGAAAACCGAACAAGCCCACGAAGGCTAATTCGCCGCCAAGACTTCGGAGAGATCAGCGGCCAAGTCCTGGCTGAAGCTTGCCGTGTTCGACATAGCGGCAAGCGCTCAATAATTCACCGATTTTCACGCCACCCACAAGCCCACGACCCCATCCACCTGATGCGGATGGTGATCGCGATGGCGTGCTAAAATGGGAGTCGCTTCAGTGGAATGTATTCTTTCGATCGGGCATGAACATGATGACGCCTAAGGTGCGAACCGGCCTACGCACGCGAACCGGGTTAATCGCCGTCGTGGTGCTCTGTTTCATTGTCCCACTCGCCGGCGGAGCTATCTTTGCTGCCGCAAGGCAACCGGCGACGATGCCGAAAGTGCAGGTCTCCGGCGACGGCCGGCACTTCGTGCTGGGCGAGTCTGGCGAGATGATGATTCCCTGGGGATTCAACTATCTCGGCGAGTTCGGCAAACTCACGGAAGACACATGGGACCAGGACTGGGCGCGGGTCGAGCGGGACTTTCGCGACATGCGGAGGCTCGGCGCGAACGTGGTGCGGGTCCATCTTCAGTTCGGCACGTACATGACGGGGCCGGACCACTTCGACCAGGAGCAGCTCGACCGGTTGAGCAAGATGCTCGATCTCGCTCGCGAACTTGGTCTCTACCTCGACATAACCGGCCTGAGCTGCTACCGCCTCGACCGCATTCCCGCCTGGTACGACGAGCTCGACGAGGCGAACCGCTGGGAGATTCAAGCCCGCTGGTGGAAGAAAATTGCCGAGACATGTGCCGGCCATCCCGCGGTGTTCTGCTACGACCTGATGAATGAGCCGATCATCGGCGGGCCGGGCAAAGAAGGGGAGCCGCGCTGGGTCGGCGGGGAACTCGCTGGCTTCTACTTCGTCCAGAAAATCTCCGAGGATCCGCAAGGGCGGACCGGTGTTCAGATCGCTGAAGCCTGGGTCGCCAAACTGACCGAGTCGATTCGCCAGGCGGACGCCGACACGCCGATCACCGTCGGCGTTATCCCCTGGGCGCAGATCTGGCCGAATGCCAAGCCTGTGTTCTATGCCCCCGAGGTCGCCAGGCACCTCGACTTCGTGAGCATTCACGTTTATCCAGGCAAGGGCAAGGTTGACCAGGCGGTCGCCGCCTTGGCCGTGTATGACATCGGCAAGCCGCTGGTTGTCGAGGAGACCTTTCCGCTCGAATGCACGATGGAAGAGATGGACCGTTTCGTCGAAGCCGGCAAAGGCCGCGTCGACGGTTGGATCAGCCACTACTTCGGACACACGATCGAGCAACACCGGCAGGGCGCGGAACCCCTTGGCACTGCTCCCAACGCCCCGTTTGTCGTCGAGGTTGCGGACTTTCTGGCGTACTGGCGCGACAAGGGAAAGGTGATCGCGGGGACGTCCCCCGAGACTCCGGACCCTCAGGGCGCCCCGCCGCCAAAGGAGAAGCCTGCACCTGCCGGTCCGGCGTTGGAATCGCCTTCAGAACCGACAGTGCGGGGGAGCGTCGAGCAGATCCAGGTTATTCACGCAATGCCGCGCGCCGCTGTTTCCGTGAGCGGTCCGGGCGGATTACAGATGACCGCGTTCGCCGATCATCAAGGTGGCCTGATCCTGCGCGAGTTGCCGCCTGGCGACGGTTATAGGGTGAGGGTAAAAGGGAGCGGCAGGGACTCGTATACGGTGCGGGTGCCAGGCCGGGACGAGCATCCGGACGCCGGCTTCTACTCATCGCAGAAGCTTGAACCAACGCGGGGATACATTAAGACGCGGGACGGCACGTTGCTGTCTTATCGAGTGGTCCTACCGGACCCGAAGATCCACGGCACTAGTCCTTACGATTTGGTGGTCACGTACTCGGGTTATCAGCCTGGCCTGGAAACCAACGACGGCTACCAGAACAAACCATTCGAGCAGTTCTCCGCGCTCGGTTATGCGGTCGCCGGCGTCAATATGCGGGGGAGCGGTTGCTCCGGCGGAGCCTTCGACTTCATGGAGCCTGTCACCTGGCTGGACGGCTACGACATGATCGAGGCGCTCGCGGCTCAACCCTGGGTCGACGATGTGGCGCTGGGCGATCAGTCGTGGCCTGGTCTGACGCAGTTGTTCGTTGCGTCGACCCAACCGCCGTCGCTTGACGCCATCGTCGCCGGATCGGTTGTCGGCGACTTTTACCGGGACGTGTTTTACCCCGGAGGCATTCAGAACGTCGGCTTCGGCCACATCTGGGCAGCGGGGCGCGACATTGAAAACGCCTGGCCGAGCCGCCGAAATGAGATTACCGCGCAGGCAGCGGAGGATCCTGTTTGCCTGGCGAACCAGGTGTTACGCGGCCAGAATGTGAACCTGCGCCAAACGATCAAAACGCATCCCTACGACGGCGCCTTTTGGCGGAACCGTTCGGCGCAAGTGGCGAAGATCAAAGTTCCGACGCTCCAAATCGTTTCCTGGCAGGATCCGCAGGTGGGGAGCCGTCCAGCGATTCTCGCTGAGCACTTCCCGGCCAGCACTCCGGTTCGGCTGGTCGGTATCAATGGCTTCCACCAGTACTATTCCGGCGCCGTCTGGGACGAGGTTGTCGAGTTCCTGGAGGTGTATCTCGGCGACGAAAGCTCAGAAAGAATCACACGGTACGAGGCGCAGAACGACTTCGTGGTGCTCCTGGAATCGGACAGCCAAGGTAAAGCGCGCGGCCGGTTCACGCTGCCGAGCTTTGCTGCCGCAGATGAAGGGCGACGAATGCTCCTCGGGTCCGACCTCCGGTCTAAAGACGCGGATGAAGCAGGCGCTTGGAGCAAGTTCACCTATGATCCGGCTCGGCCGGGGACTTGGGCCGCCCCAATGCAAGGCCGGGCGACCTTCACCTCGGACGCGCTGCGTAAGCAGACAGTCATGGCAGGCTTGGGTTCGGCAGACTTGTGGGTCGCCGTCGAAGCGGAAGACGTCGACTTGCAGGTGACGCTCTCCGAAGTCCGCGCCGACGGACAAGAGATGTTGGTGCAGAGCGGCTGGCTCCGCGCGAGCCACCGGGCGATCGACGAGGCCGCGTCCACGCCCTTGCGCCCGCGTCACTTGCACACGGCCAAATCCGCCGCAAAGCTCACGCCTAGTAGTTGGACTCTGCTGCGCATCGAATTGTTCCCCTTCGCTCACGTGTTCCGGGCAGGCTCCCGCATACGCCTCACGGTCTCCGGCCCTGGCGGCGGCAGTAACGCCTGGCCATGGGAATTTGATGCGCTGCCCGGTGGCTTCGCCGTCCGCATCTCGCATGACGGCGTGGACCACTCAAGCTCGCTTGTCCTCCCTGTCGTGGAACCGAAGGATCTGAGCCTGCCTCTATCGCTGCCAGCCTGCGACGGTGTCTGGCTTCAGCCGTGCCGCGCGGCTGATTGATTCGTATACAGAACCCTGCCGCAAGCTGTCCGCGCGGCTTGGTTGGCCTGGGCTGGGGCGGCTGCGGCAGAATTGACCTGTTTCGGTCACGTCGATCGAAGCGTCGCTTCTGGTTTCGAGCATTTGAACTCTGTGCGCAAGTTGTCAGATGTTGCCTGGCGGTCTAAGCGGGGGCACAGTCGTTACTCGTTTTCGTCTCGAGCCGAACTACCCGCCGGCAAACAGGCAACTGGAAGGTTAGGTGGAATCGTGACAGCCTCGCTCGCAAGTCTGGGCCGCAAAATTGTGGGCGCCGGCGATCTCCAGTCGGTCGTCCGTACGATGAAGGCCGTAGCTACCTCGAGCATCGCGCAATACGAAAACGCCGTACTCGCTCTCGCCGATTACCACCGGACGATCGAGTTGGGATTGAGTGTGTGCTTTCGGCATCTCGCACCAGTCGCTTTACTCTCCCCGCCTGAAAAGCACTCGGAATCGCGGGAGATCGGCGCGGTCATACTTGGCACGGACCAAGGTTTGGTGGGTCGGTTTAATGATGTAATCGCCGATCATGCCATCAAGACGCTGCAGCAGCTTCCGGGTAAACCTCAAGTCTGGGCCGTCGGTGAGCGAGTTCAACCGCACTTGGCGGATGCAGGGCTCCCAGTGCTTGAGGTCTTTCCCGTGGCCACCTCTGTCAAAGCCATCACGCCACTCATTGGGCGCATTCTCTTGGACAATGAGACGCGTCACGGTCTCACCGAAGCCACCGAACTCCATCTCTTCTATAACCGAACGGTTTCCGGGACGATTTACGCGCCTGTCAGCGAACGCCTGCTCCCGTTGGATGCCGCCTGGCAACGCAAGCTATCGGAACGCGCCTGGCCGACAAAGAACTTGCCAGAAGTATTGGGCGGGGACACCGCGACGATCCGGGCACTTATCCGCGAGTACCTATTCGTCTCGCTCTTTAGGGCGTGCGCCGAATCGCTGGCCAGTGAGAACGCCAGCCGTCTGGCCGCCATGCAACGCGCCGATAAGAACATTGATGAATTACTGAAAGGTCTCATTGGCGACTTCCATCGCCTGCGCCAAAGTAATATCGACGAGGAACTGTTCGACGTCATTTCCGCGTTTGAAGCGCTGAACAGCTAATGTGGATCAGCGCAACCGCATAGGCAATGCCGCTGGATCGATCGTGCACCCAGACATCGGCTCCCCGGCCATCACGGCCTGGAGAATCAGCATGAGTCCAGGCCGGATGTGCGCGTGCCGGTTTTGCTCTCTGGGGCGAGATGAGCCGTGTCGTGTCGGTCACCAGAACGCGCTACTAACGTCGCCCGTCGTACGATGTCAATCGAGATAGCTCGTCAACATCCATACCGCCTTTTGATGTGCTTGTTTCCGTCCGATCATCATGTCTTCGGTGGCTAAGTCCTTCGCCTCCCCGGCCTTGCCACGCACGATTGCGACATCGTCAAGCACTTTCTGGTGGGCTTTCAAAAGGTGTGTCACCATCTGCTCAGCGGTCGCATCCTCAGCGAGCTCCGGGATCCCGGCCATCTTTGCGAGATTGCCGAGCCCTCCTGGGGCCAGCCCACCGATCGCTCGAATGCGTTCCGCAATCTCATCCACTGCTGTGAAGAGCTCGGTGTACTGCGCTTGGAATGCGTCGTGCAGGGTAAAGAACGACTTGCCGCGAACGTTCCAATGACAGAGATGGAGTTGCCCAATCAGGGCGTAGGTGCTCGCCACCACCTGGCGTAGCGCGTCGATCACTTGTTGATTCATTTTGTCTTCTTGGCTCATATTATTTCTCCGTATTCCTGAGTCACGTCACTACAACTACTAACCGTGCTAGCTTAACAACAGAGGGCCATCTTACCAAAATCAGAACGTTGCCGATACCGGGCCGCTCTTGTTATGAGCTGTTCACCAGAAACTGTGCATCAATTGTCGAACTTTGGGAAGGATTGGCGGGGAATTCGTCGCGAGGGACTTATCGCTTGGATGCCGCATTGGAAACATCGATGTCGTTTTCGTAGCAGTCGCTATGGTCATACTCGTTAGTAAGCGTTGTTGAACGATGCTCCTTTCGTACAAGTGAAAACCGGCCCACTTCGCAAGTTCGTTATTTCCGTCGCTATGGCAGCAGGATTAGTCCCAGTACGCGCTGCGGAGGCTCACCGAGAACGTCCAATAGCGACCAGTGATCCCCTCGATCATCGCTGCGGTAAATTCGCCCATCACCTAAACCGGCAAACAACGCGTCCGAGTCCATCGCCAGTACATACGGGAAGCTATCGAGCGGTTGCGGCAATCCACTGCCCAGCGGCTGCCACGGCCCCGCGCCACGCCAGCGATAGATGCAGGCATCAGCGTTTGCGGACCCGTAATGCGCTTGCCGTGCGCCCGGATTCGCGGACACGTACCAGCAGTCGGGATCGTCGAGATCGACGGCCAGGCCCCACGTGTAGTGCCGATCACGCCCGACGTCGGCAGGTTGCCAGGATTGGCCACCGTCGTGGCTCCAAGCCGCACCGCCCCCTCCCGCTTCATAGACTCGCCCTGGGGCCGTTGGATGCCAGGTCAACGCGTGAACGTCTTTCTGCGCGCCGGGTGGATGATCGCTCCATGTTTCGCCACCGTCGGCGCTCCGCATGACGCCGCCTAGCTCGATTCCCGCCAGAAGCACGCGCGCATCGTGCGGGGAAGGTGCAACCGAGCGCACGTGGCTTGTCCACGGGCGCGGTGGAAAACTCCAACTCGGTTTGGATGGGATTTGCTGCAGTGCCTCCAGTTCTCGCCATGAGCGCCCTTGGTCGCGACTGACGAACAACTTGCTCGGCTCCGTCCCGACCTAAAGAGCGCCATCCGCCGGACTGACCGCGAGTGAAAACACATTCGGCTCGGAGAACTCCAATCGCGCCCAGTCGCTGCCGCGGTTCGTGCTTTTCCAGACGCCTTCGCCGTGCGAGCCGGCGTACAGAACTTCGCCGTCGCGGGGGGCGACCGCCAGGCACTGCATTGCCTGACCACTGGACAACCTCACGGCCCGCCACCGGTCATTTTCAGGTTGGATGCGGACGAGTTCTTCGCCCGTGGCGACTACCATCTCTGTCATGTGTGGGCTCCTTCCTCTGCTTTGGAGCTTGAGAAAATGCCGCGTAAATCATCTGGAAGTTGTCTCTACAAGTCCTCGATTTGGCTGCAACTAACCGTCTCGGCGACAATCTCGCCCCGCGGTAACTCCGATTTGCGATGCCTGCATCTCGTCAGAGCCTGGCCGCTCGCTTCGTTCGGCTTCGATTGTTTGTCGCGCTTTGGATCTGTCTGGCCTCGGCGGCATGGCCTGCAAAGTTGGCTGAAGCAGCGAAACTCGCGCGATCAACGAGCATGTCTCCGACTTGAAGGTCTTCCAGTACGCCTGCTGTGCTACGGGTTAAAGCAGGAATCCCATGATTTCACTTTGTGTGCCAGGTAATTGCCAGGAGGCCGAAATGGACGAGGCGACGGGCGCCGTGTTGTTCAGCGATACTGACGGCTTCCTCCACACGATCCGACGGCGTCTCGATGCCGATGACAATGTGTCCGGCCTTCAATTCCTCGATATGCCGGTTTAGCACCCGCGATTCCAAATCGCTAAAGAAGAAGGTGCTGACACGCTCGAGAAGCTGAACGCCCTCTTCACCACTGATTGCCGTGATCGTATCAAAGCCCGCGCTCCTTAACGCCTGAACCACGTCGTCGAACTCGGCGCGGGTGTCAACGATGCCGAGCACTTTTCCTACCGGAACGCCGAGTGTTTGTCCCTCGTCGCGAATCTTCTCGAAGCCCATTGAGATATCCTCCGTTGGTTGATTGAATGCCGGTCGGCGACATCGGCCGAGTCCGTTGGGGAATTATGTACCCTTCCCGCCGCTCCGCTTCGTGCCGGAGAGTCGCCGTCCGCCCGGTATCCGTGGGCATTCGCTCCGCAGGCGCGGCTATCACGTCACCGCCAATTTCAGGTTTTCTCAGTGGAATCCCCCGTGGAGTCGGCGGCTGCGGCCGCAGGCAATGCGGCGGCGGCGCGCGATAGGGCGTCAGCAGGCAGTTGCTTCCGTAGCGTGTTGCGTGCGTTCTCGATATCGATCTGAACCTCCGTTTCGGGCCGGTTTTGAAGCATGGCGATCTCGAACAGTTCGTAGGCTTCCAGGACGTGAAGCACAAACGCCTGGCGCTGGGCCTTTGGCAACACGCCGAGCAGGGCATGCATGCGGTCCTTTAACTCCCGCGCGTCAAACTGCTCGGCCGCCGCAGCGCTCTCGCCGCTAGAGATCGTGTCTCCGAGCGTGATCGTTTCATCGTCGCCCAGCAGCCAGACCCACCATTGTTGATCGTCCACTTGGAGCAATTCTTCGGAATGCACCTCCTCGGCGTGCTGGCCCAACGACTTCTTGGTTCGCGACTCTGGCTGGATCTTTTCGTCGAGCGTTTCGTCCAGAAGGTTCGTCAGCCACAGATCGAGGGGCATCTCGCGCGGTCGTTCGGCAAACCGCAGCCAGGCGCGAGTCGTCATTTCATTCAGCAAATCGGTCGCGGTCACCTGGCCCTCGGACAGCAGTTCATTCGTTTCCAGCATCCGCAACTCGCGTGTGGCGTGCTCGCGCAAATGGCCCAGCAGCGGACGCAGCCGCGTCAAGAACTCTTCCTGATTCCCGACCTCTGCACCGCGCTGGAGCAGCGGATCCACGGTGGTGAACTCGGTCCGCGCGCGGACTCTTCGCTTGAAGAGGGAATCCATTCGCCTCAGGGTGCGCTTCAGAGTCTTCTGCAACGTGTCGGCGGCGCCGGCGAGCGCCTGATCCAGAGTCGAGCACTGATGGCTCACCGCGATTGGCTGGAGGCCGGCGACCCGAGCCTCCATGACGCAACGCTTGTCCTTCTCGCCAGACTTTTGGCTACTATTCTCGTCGCTCAGAAAGACTTCCACACGCGTGATTCTGTCGCTGAAGTGGTCCAATGCACTCTCGACCAGAGCCTCGATCCGGCGAGTCAACTCTGCGCTGCCCACAGTCTGGCTGTCCGTACTGACCTGAATTTGCATGATTCAATTCTCCCTGATGGCAACGTGCTTCAACCGCCTCGGATCGTCCGTCAATTTGCAATCATCTTACGCCATTTATCGCGAAGCCACAAATAAGCGAAACACCCACGATGGCAATCTCTTCTTCTACCGCGCTCGTCGCCTTCGCTGTTGACAGGTTCGGCTTGTCGTCCGTTCCGACGAGCGTCTTCTGATGCTGGGCCGTCTTGCGGCGTTGAGCGCGAACCTGCTGGCGCTGGGGTTCGGTTAAATTGTCCTCAATGGCGGCGAGCAGCAACGCTTCCGTACGGATCGTTTCCAAATAGCGATCGCCGAACTGCTTCCACACCGACGTGAGATCCGCATCGTATTCGCGGATGATCTGCTGGATCTGGTCCTGCTGTTGCTGCGTCAGCGTCAACTCTTTCAGGCATTCAGGCATCACGACGGCCGCCGGTGTGGTCGCCTGCGGCAATGGTTTGGCGGCGGCGGTGTCGGACGGCGTTTGGGCGACGGCTGTCAGGGCCAATACGCTCGTGGCAACCCAGGCGAGCGCGCCCGTTAAGAACATGCGGTAATTCATAATTCATTTCCTTTCAAGGAAAACTCGTGCGGACCCTCCACGAAAGCAACGTGCCTTCGCTCTACGCGAACTAGCTTCAGTCCGCGATTCGTTTGGTCCCTTCTCGTGCGCCGTGAATTCGTTGACTCGCTGTGAGTTCGATTCATCTGGCACTCCTATCTCTTCTCAAAGCCTCGCAGGGCGAGAGTCCTCTGTCAGTTTGTTAGGGCAGCCGCGGTTGTAAGGTTGGCCACTTGCGAATGAGCCGAACCACATGCTCCTTTAGGAGTGCGCTGCTAATCTTGCTGAATGAACATTCGCCGCATACGTCAAGCACCCACTTTGACAACGTGTTTCCCTCACCACTACGACCGCGAGCATAGCCTCCTGCTCGCGTGCTGCGACGTTCATCGCCGAGCTTTCACTAAACTTGCTGAGACTCCCTCCACGCACGATAACGATCGACATCCCGCTGCCAAGCGTCAAGCGCTCAGGGCTGAGCCGTGGTTGCGTCGTCGTGCTCCGCGTTAGCAGGCTCGTCGGTCTTAGCTTCGCCGCCTGTTACACTTTCCGTCAGGTCCGTGGCGGACTTTGCCACAGCGTCGACATCTTCTTGCACTTTGTCTTTGTCCACCGTTAGCTGGACATCGACTTTGTTCGTGCCTGCTTCCGTGTTGGGTTTTGACAAAGCAAACCAACCTCGGTAGAAGCCCACGCCGATCACAATCAGCGCGAGCAAGATCAAGACTGCAAACAATCGATTCATGGTTGACTTCCTGGTATGTTGGTTCGCGCTCGCGCGCTAGTGGAAATCGTCATCGTCGGCTCCTTGCATGTCTCGACGGACTGAAGGAAGCGCATGAGGCGGTGAAGCTAGGGCCTGACCGCCGGCGGATTGTCGCCGGTTTTCTCGACTTGCTTCTCAATCGTCACCGTGGTCGTACCGCCTGGGGTGGTCGTTTTCGTTTCCTGCTTGGTCGAGGCGGTCTTGTTGTTGCAGCCGCTGAGGCCGATGCAGCCGATGGTTAGACAACTGAACATCAAAAGAGCTAACATTGAGCGACACATGATCTGGTTTCCTGGTCAAATAGTGTTCAAGAACTTACGCTTAGAGACATCGTGATGCTTATCTTCCGCCGCCTACTCAGATGCGGCCCAAGAGCAATAACACGACGAGTATCAGCACGACCAATCCGATTCCTCCGCTGGGGAAATAGCCCCAGTTGCGACTATGCCCCCAGTTCGGCAACGCGCCGACGAGCATCAGGATTAACAGCACGACCAAAATTGTTCCGAGCATGACAGCTCTCCTTCCTAGAAATGATTCATTAACCGTCGCCTACGCTCGCGAAACGTGCTCTTAAGAGAACATTCGCCGTGGCGACAGCAGCCGATAGCCGACGAGCAACACCAGCGCGCCGCCGATGGCGAGGATCAGACTGCGCATGTCGAACCCAGTCACGCTTCCATAGCCAAATTGCGTGCCGACAAAGCCTCCCAACAACGCGCCGACAATCCCCAACGCGATCGTGATGATGAATCCGCCGGGATCTCTCCCCGGCAAGATGAACTTCGCGATCACACCGACGACAAGTCCCAATACCAGCCACATCAAGATTCCCATTGCAAATTCTCCCGATAAGGTTCAACCTTCCACGACGCATTCTGCGTCAAGTTTATATGGTCGCGCTCGAGCATCAGCAGCGTTTCCAGTATCGACATGTCCAAGGGTTTCTCCAGCAACAGATCGACGCCCGACTCGACGCTCCGCGCACGGCATTCGGCATTCGCCCGCTTGGTAAGACCAATGAGGGTAAGACGTTTGGTTAGTTCGATGCGTTGTCTGGGACGGCGTCCAGTTCCGAAGGCTCAGGTCCGAGCAGAAACACTTGCACCATCGCCCCAGACGTAAAGGCTAAAATGACGGAGCCGGTCGCCGCTTCAACTTCCGCCAGCGCTTCACGAACTTGCCGGCCTGTCAAACGCTGAATCTCTTGCCGCATTTCTTCGGTCGAACTCGAAAACAGTTGCCGATGAAACGCTTGCACCTGCGCGGCGCCTTCTGGCGTTTGGGCGAGAGCCTTCTCGGCTGCCGTTAGAGCATCGTGTAATGTGACGACCAAGGTGTCCTCGCTCAGCACAACCGTCACCGCTTTGGGAGCGTGGCCAGTCCTTTGCTCTTGGTAGCGGCGAGCCACCAGGGCCAATTGCTGCGCGATCGTGTTCTCATTCTTGTCCATTTCATTCCGTCCTAACCGTTGCCGGTTATGCTGGCTGCATTCGCACAGCGCAACAAAAAAACCGATGTCGCAGAACGCTCGTTCGCGTTCCACGACATCGGTTTACTCGTTAACGAGCCCTCTGGCTCGCGCCAGATTGCTCTTTATTTAGTCTTCCGAAATCGTCGTCAGTTGCTGGAGTTGAGGGAGATTAGCAACCAACCGGGTCTTAGCCCTCACCATTGAATGTACCGCTTGCCCGGCCGAACACAAGAGGGAGTTCTGCGGAATTGTGTAATAGTCACAAATATCGCTCGCCGCGTGCTCCGCGCTGGTTCGTTTGGCTGGATCGACGCATGCCCGCGCTCAAAATGCAGCTTGTTTATCGACGTTCGCAGGCGCCTCCTCCACCAATTCAGGTGAATGGGATACGATAATAATTGTCTCGATAGCGCCGCTGGCGTTTGAGTGACGCCACGTCAGAGAAAATCCCCACGAGTACTTCCGATCGCTTTCGACGGAATCTGCGAGGAGAATCTTTGTGAAAACTCAAGGTGAAATCGAAGCGTCCGTCTGCGACGCGATGGCGCGTTTCGAGCAAGAGTATATGGGCCGCGGGCCTAAGGATATTTACACGCATCTGGTGCGCAACTTGCTGGTCGTGCAGTTGCATGGCGTATTAACAGCGGCGGAACAGCATCTGGTGAAAACGATGCCGCCTGAGAAAGGACGCGACCTGCTGAAGCAAGTCCGCACGCAGCTCATTGAGATTGCCCGACCGACGTTGGAAAAGTTGATTGCAGACATCACCGGCGTTAAGCTGCTTAGCCTGCATCAAGATATTAGTACGGTCACTGGCGAAGAGGTCGTCATTTTCACGCTCGCCGAAGTGCCGGAAATTCGCGAAGTTAAGAAAAAGTAAGCGGGCGTCACAAGCCATGCTACGCGCGATCTACTCCGTTACCGCCGCTTTTGTTTGCCGCCAGGTCGCTGAAATTGGATACACCCGGCGGCGCACGCGATTGATGCCGCCTAGCGAGCGACGGAGTCGCGCAGTCGGTGATGCGATGGGCTGCCACCGGTTGGCCAGTGTGACGTGCGATGAGTCGTGCCACTGGGCTGGCTCGCAAAAAGCAGCGGCGCCGTTTTAATAAATAACACCTGGCTATCCAATTCGTGTTCATGAGATCAGTTTCTTACTGATTCTGCCAATTAGGCAAGTTAAGCGGAATATTGTTGACTTGTACGGCCTGCATCGGCAATAATTAGCACCTGCTTATGGGTCGCGGTGAGGGTAAGGTCGCGCGGTTCGAATTTGCCAAAAGTTCACCAAGTTGATCCACAAGTTGCCTACAAACAACACGTTATCCAGCCTTCCCGATCTCACTTGACCTGGGGTGAACGTTCACCCTAGACTCGCGAGGTTGCGAGGCAATTTCAAGAACCCTAGAGGAGTCCATTATGAAACTGAAGATGTTAGCGGTTGCTTGCCTGAGCGCGGTGCTGCTGGCGGCCGGTTTGTATGCCGCGGAAGAGATCAAGCTCGACGGTATCAAGTGCGTGGTCGCCGCAAAGAACCCCGCCAAGGCCGAAAACGCGGTGGATTACAAGGGCGGTCAGGTGTTCTTCTGCTGCAAGAACTGCCCCAAGGCGTTCGCCAAGGACACCGCCAAGTTCGCCACGCGGGCGAATCAACAACTGGCGCTTACCAAGCAAGCCAAGCAAATCGCTTGCCCTTACTCGGGTAAGGAATTAGCCGAAGGGACGACGGTCAGCGTCGGCGGCGTGGATGTCAGCTTCTGCTGCAAGAACTGCAAGGGGAAGACTGAAAAGGCCTCGGCCGAGGACGCTGTGGAGATGGTGTTCGGCGACAAAGCCTTTGATAAAGGCTTCAAGGTCAGCAAATAACGCCATTCTTTCCCTATGAACGTGCAAACGCCTCGGGTGTCACATCCGAGGCGTTTTTTCGTAGAAAAGCTAGCCTACAGGGCGTATTCGCTGCAATCGTTACACTGGCCGGACCCAAGATTGCTTCTCTGGCCACCGAATAGCCTCCCAGAGTTGTTGCCGGGCGGGCTATATTCTATGTTTCCACAAACCGTGTGATCGTGACGTTGGGCTTTTTCGGCACGCACCTTGAAACCACGGAGCCACAGTTCGAACTTCAAATGGGATCTGCCCCAAGGGCGAAGCCTTTCGGTGCTGCGTCGAATGACGCCACCGCAGTTGTTTGTCGCGTCGTTTATTATCCTGATCGTGCTGGGCTGGGCGGGCCTGATGTGGCTCCCAGGCGTCTATACCCAAACGCCACTCAGCGCGACCGACGCGCTCTTCACCGCGACCAGCGCGGTCTGCGTCACCGGGCTCGCGGTTGCGAACACCTCGGCCGACTTCACCTGGTTCGGGCAGTTCTACTTGCTCGTGCTGATCCAGATTGGCGGGCTGGGCATGTTGACATTCACCAGCTTGATCCTGATCGCGCTAGGGCGGCGGCTTTCGCTCCGTGAGGAAGAACTTTCGAGCACGCTCGACTCCACGCCGCACATCAATGCGCGGCAACTGTTGCGAGACGTCGTCCGCTTCACCTTCGCGATTGAAGCCGTGGGCGCGGTGCTGCTGTTTGCGTGCTGGGCGCCGGAGATCGGCGTGGTTAACGCGTTCTGGCCGGCGATCTTTCATTCCGTCAGCGCGTTTTGCAATGCTGGCTTTTCGACGTTTCCGAACTCGATGATGGAATTTCAACACAACTGGCCGAGCCTGCTCGTCATCATGGCGCTCATCATTGCCGGCGGGATTGGCTTTTTGACCATTGAGGAGTTTTACCAGCGTTATCAGGCGCGTCAGGCGCAAAAGCTGTTTCGCTTGTCGATCCATAGTCGTCTGGTGGTGATCACGAGCCTGGTGCTGACGCTCGGCGGATGGGCGCTGTTTTCGGTCTTCGAGTGGAATGCAAGCCTGGTGGATTTGAACGTTCCCGATAAGCTCGTCAACGCGCTGTTTATGAGCGTGACGGCGCGCACCGCAGGCTTCAACTCGATCGACTATCAGCACGCTTCGGATAGCGGCAACTACCTGACTATCCTCCTGATGACCGTGGGCGGTTCGCCTGGCTCGACGGCCGGCGGCATCAAGACGACTTCCTTCGCGCTGTTGGTATTGCTGGCGTGGTCGCGGCTTCGCGGTCACGAAACCACGTCGTTCGCGGGGCGTTCGCTCCGCGAGGAGACGACCGATCGCGCGATTGGGTTATTTGTGATCGCGGCGGGGATCGTCGTGGCCGGGGTGTTTACGCTCAACGCGCTGGAGCACTTTCATAGCGGCGGCGGGCGGTTCTTGCACTGGATGTTTGAAGCGGTGAGCGCGTTTAACACGGTCGGGCTCTCGATGGGCGTCACGACTGAAATGTCGCCTGCCGGGCGATGGATGACGACCTTGCTGATGTTTCTGGGGCGCGTGGGGCCGCTGACCATCACCGCCGCCTTGACCACGCGTCGTGCCGGCACGAGTGGTTTCCGTTTCGCTTACGAAGATGTCATGGTGGGTTAATCATGAAGCGCTTTGTTATCATCGGTTTGGGAAATTTCGGCTCGAGCGTGGCCGAGGCGCTGTTCGCCAAGGGGCACGAAGTCGTCGCCATCGACACGAACGCCGACTCCGTCGATCGCATCGCGCGGCATTGCTCAAGGGCGGCCGTCGGCGACGGCAAGAGCGCGCAGATGCTCGAACGCGCGGGGGCCAAAGACGCCGATGCAGGCGTCGTCAGCACCGGCGACGATATCACCGCGAGCATCCTCGCAACGATGGCCTTGCACGATTTAGGCGTTCGCGATGTGTATGTCAAAGTCATCTCGCGCGACCACGCCCGCGTGATGGAGCGGATCGGCGTGACCGAAACGATCTTCCCGGAACGGGAATCGGCGCTGGCGCTGGGAACGCGGATGTCCGGCGAAGCGCTGCTCAACTACGTGCAGCTAGGAGGCGGCTTCAGCATTCAAGAGATGGCCGTGCCGCAAGAGTGGAGCGGCAAGACGCTCCGCGATCTTTCGCTCCGGGCACGATTCGGCATCACCATTGTCGCCTTGCACGACGTCCTGACCGATCAAATCACACCTTCGCCTAGTCCTGACGCGATCCTCAAGGAATCCGACACGCTGTTCGTAACCGGCCGCGACTTCGACCTAGCGCGCGCGGCGCAGGTGAAGTGACGCTTCGCTGGAAATTCGAAATTCGAATATCGAAATCCGAAACAAATCCAAAATACAAATGTCGGAGATTCAAAACGCGCGTTGTGGACGCAGCGGGCGAGTAAGCGGCGACACGCTGCCGCCGCGATTACAACACCGGCAAGCTGGGCATGGCTGGTTTGAGCTGGGCTTGTTGGGCCAGATTTCGCACCAGAGTCGTGCAGATCTTTTCCAGGTACGGCGCGACTTGGGGATCGTCGAAGTTGCTGTTGGTCGTTCCCGCGTCACCATGTTCGCGGATGGAGATGGTGATCGGCACATCGCCTAAGAATGGCAGGTCGAGTTCTTCCGCCGCTTGACGCGCGCCCCCCTTGCCGAAGATGTCATAGGTCTTGCCATTGTCGGGGCACAAGAACCCGCTCATGTTTTCGACCATTCCGAGGATCGGGATGTTCACAGTGCGGAACATCGAGATCGCCTTGATGGCGTCCAGCAGTGCGACTTCTTGCGGCGTGCAGACAATGACGCAACCGGTTAGCGGCAACAGTTGCGAGAGCGTGAGGGCGACGTCGCCGGTGCCAGGCGGCATGTCGATGATGAGGTAATCGAGCGGCCCCCAGGCGGTATCGCGGAGGAACTGCGTCACCGCGCCGTGAAGTTTCGGCCCGCGCCAAACAATCGCCTGATTTTTCGGCACGAAGAAGCCGATCGACATCACCGGCATCCCCTCGAAGCGGACAGGGTCGATCGGCAGCGACGCGACGCCGGGCTGTTGATCGTCGACGCCGAGCAGATGGGGCACGCTGGGCCCATAGACGTCAGCATCCATGAGGCCGACCTTACAACCGGCCCGCTTCAGTCCCAAGGCGATGCTCGCGGCAATCGTGCTCTTGCCAACGCCCCCCTTGCCGGAACCGACAGCGATGACCGCCTTGGCTGTGAGGCCAATCTGCCCCAGCGGTTGCGGCGGGCGAACGAGTTCTTTCACGGTTACCGCCACGTTCTTTAGCTCGGGGAATTTCGTCTGCACACGTTCGACGAGGGCACGGCGGGTCTCTTCCCAGAGGGGCGCCACGAAGCTGGTGAGTTTGAGCGTCAACTTCGCGCTGTCGCCGCTAACTTCCTCAATGATGAGTTGGTCGAAGTCATGAATGCTGCGGCCGGTCTCGGGATCTTTGAATTCGGCCAGGGCGGCTTGGAGAGTAGCGGCGTCGGGCGTGGCGGACATGGAGATGTTCCTTATTGGCAGCGTGGATGGTGCGAATGAATTGGTAAAGCGCGGTCAACTCCAGGGGAGCTTTTGCCACAACTCCTCGCGCAGCGACAACGCAGGGCGCGGCGCGCGGGCGAAATGTTGTTGTAATTGTTGGGCGGCGGCGGGAACTTCGCGCGTGGAAGTGAGCACTAGCGCCGCGCCGGCTTCGCGCAAAAGCCCCGTCCAGACACGCATGTCGCTCGTCAGTTGCGCCACCACGTAAATGTGCGGGAACTTGCGCTGCCAGTGCGCTACCTGCGCGACCATTTGCGGAAGCTGTGCAACTTCGATTTCAAGCGCCACCGCGCCATGCGGCCGCTCACGAAGGGCCGCCGCCGCGTCCTCAACGGTTCGAGTTTCGGCAGCCACGGCCGCGGTTCCCAGTTCGCGCCGCCAGGCCGCCACCCATTTATCGGTCCGTTCGCAGACCACCAATCCGGTCGTCGGAGCGAGGTTCGGACTCAGTTGTGGGGAAGTTTTCGACGCGCGCATGAATCAACTCATCGTAGGACGGAACGGCAAAAATGACAACCGGACGCTGCAGCGTTTACTTCACGCGCCGCAGGCGGGATTCATCGCGCGGAGCGCGATCGCGACGCGCTACCCCGCAGACGGCGACAGGCCCAACTGTTCCAACCGCCGGAGCAAGCGCTGACGGCTGATGCCTAACAGTCGGGCCGCCTTGGACTTGTTGCCGCGGGTGCGAACGAGCGCTCGCCGCAGCAGTTCGCGTTCGATATCAGCGAGGAAGTCGTCCAGCACGATCGGTTCTTCGCTCTGGCGCGGGCGGACGGAAGCGCCTTCGACAGCGCCGAGCCAGGGCGGCAAGTCCGCCGGACTGAGGCGCGTGCCGGTCGCGGCGGCATGCGCGGCGGCGAGGACTTCCTCCAACTGTTCCAGGTCGCCTGGCCAGGAATACGCGGCCAACAAGTCGAGCGCTTCAGGCGACACCCCGCTGAGCTGTTTGCCGCCTGCGGAATTTTGTTCTTCGATCAATGCTTGCACGAGCAGTGGCAAGTCAGCGCGCCGCTCGCGAAGCGTGGGAAGTTCGATCACCAGGGTGCTAAGCGCGTAGGCGAGCGCGCGATCGAACTGGCCTTGGGCCGCGAGTTGCAACAGTGACGTTGCGGCCGTTGCGAGCGTGCGAACTTCAAAGCCGGGGACTTGCAGGAAACCAGCCAGTTCGTGCTGCGCGCCAAAGGCAAGCTGCTCGATGTTGGCGAGCAATAGTCCCGGCGGCGCTGGCAATTCGCCCCGCTCGCGCACGAGCGAACGGATGGACGATTGGAGCGACTCCGCATCGACCACGGCGCAATCGACGGCGACGAATGGGCCGGAGTGCTCCGGTCGCGGGCGATAATGGATGCCGCGGGCCAGCGCCTCGCGTCCTGCTCCGCGCGGGCCGAGAATCACTACGCGAGCCTGGCTGCTAGCCGCGGCGTGGAACTGATCGCGGACGCGCCGCGCCGCGGGATGTTCGCCGAGCCAACGCTCGAGCACCGGCCGCGCGCCGAGCGTTTGCTTGAGCCAGCGGAGCAAGACGTGCAGTTCGGCCGGCGTGGCGTGGGGATCATGCCGGCCGATGGCGAGCGGTTCGTGGGCGTCCGCGGGCGAGACGATCGCCAACAGCGCAGGCTCGTCTTCCGCCTGGGAGAATGCGATAAACTCCGCCGTGCGCCGACGCAGTTCGCCGGTGGCTGCCGGCGCGGTGACGATGCCGCTGGTGTGCAGCGCGGTAAACGCCTCTGGCGGCGGACACAAGCCGGCGGCCAAGGTGCGGGCGTCAGCGGTGAGGTGTGCGCTGTGATAATCGCACCGCGCCCCAAGCAAGCTGGCGGCATCCACACCGAGCCAGGCCGCGCAGGCCGGGTTGGCGAAGGCGATGATCCGCCGCGCGGTCAGAACATAAATGGGCTGCGGACTAGCGGCCAGCGCTTTGGCGAGTTCAGCAGAGCCAGATTTCGACCGCGCCATAAATCATCCGCACCAGGGCCGCTTGAGAAGATGCACAGGGCTCTATTATAGACGAGCGGCGAAGGAGTGCGCGCTGTTTATCAAACTGAGTGCGCGAGCGAGGGGATGCGGTGTCCAACGGTATACGGGGTGGGCGCTTGGCTTTGCCGGAAATCCGAATATCGAATATCGAAATCCGAAACAAATTCAAAATGCAAATGTCAGAAATTCAAAACGAAGACGGAGGGACTCGCGCGCGCTGATGCTTGCGGGTTAGTGCGGCTAGCGCTGGGCCATGGCTGCGCTTGCCGGGGAGACATCTGTCGCCACATTCACCGGTAGGGACGGGGCGGTGCGGGCGGCTTCGTCGGCGGCGCGGGCGGCGGTCATGAGGGCCCGTGGCGAAATGCCGATGACGATGACGACGACGGCGCAAATCAGTGCGGCGCCGATGCCGCCCGGGCTTGGGACTTGCGGCGCCGCGTTGGTCACGGGGCGGAAATACATCGCAGAAACCACGCGCAGATAATAAGCCGCCGCGATCGCCGCGTTCAACGCGCCGGCCACGACGAGCACGACAAACCAGGGCGTGATCGCGGCATTGGTGGAATAAGTCACCACGCCGACGGCGCTCATGAAGAGTGTCAACTTGCCCCAGAAGCCGGCTAGCGGCGGAACGCCTGCGAGGGAGAACATGAAGACGGCCATCAGCGCGGCGGAAGTGGGATGGATCTTATTGAGCCCGGCGACTTCATCGAGCGTGGCGACATCTTGCTCCGGCGTGCTGAGCTGCGCGAGCACCGCGAACGCGCCCAGCGTCGCGAAGACATAGACCACGAGATAGAACACCAAGGCGCCGACGCCGCCATAGCCGGGGTTCACTTCGCCGGAGCCGAACGCGTTTGCGCCCAGCGCCACCGTGAGGCCGATCAGCATGTAGCCAGCGTGCGCGATGGAGGAGTAGCCGAGCATGCGGCGAAGGTTGGTTTGCCAGAGCGCGCAGACGTTGCCGATGGTCATCGTCAAGACCGCGATGATGAGCGACAAATGCCAGGCATAGGCCGCGATGGCCGGCATCGCGATGACCGCGATCCGCACCAAGGCGACCAGGCCGGCGATCTTCGGCAGGACGGCCAAGAGGCCTGCGTTGGTGTTGGTGGTTCCTTGATACACATCCGGCGCGTAGAAGTGAAACGGCACCGCGGCGATCTTGAAACCTAGCCCGGCGAAGATCAGCACGATGGCTAGCGGCGCTAGCGCCGCGAGGCCGGTAGCGCTGCCGCCGGTCGCCCCCACGAGTTGCTGCTGAATCCCCAGTACGCCCCCTTCGCCGACGAGCGTGGTGGTGCCCGCCAGGCCGTAGAGAAAGCTGAAGCCGTAGAGCAACAGCGCCGAGGACAAAATGCTGAGAAAGAAATACTTGGCGGTCGCTTCGGCCGCTTCCCGCCCCGGCCGCGCGACGTAGAGCAGGACGTAGGTGGGAATGGAAATCAGTTCCAGGCCGAGAAACATGAGCACCAGGTCGCCGGCGCAGGCGACCAGCATCGTCCCCGTGGCGGCGAGCATGATCAGGCCGAGCGCTTCGCTGGCGAGTTGGTCGCGCAAGTGATAGGACGCCATGAGCGTCAGTACCGCGCCGCTGAGGAGCGCCAGCCAGCGAAGCGTATAGCCGAGATAATCGATGGTGACGACGCTCATCACCAGCGGCGCGTTGCCATGGCGATAGAGCGCGATGGCCGCGACGAGATATGTCAGCATCGCCAGAGTCGACCAGAAGGCCCGATTGGCCCAGAACGTGCCGCCGATGAAGATCCAGGTGGCCAGCGCCACGAGGATGATTTCCGGCATCAAGCGAATGAGGGTTTCGGAATTAGCGAACACGGCTGAGTTTCTCTTCCTCGGTCGCGCCAAGCGCCGACGCGGTAATTTCAGTTTCCTCGGTGTAACGGTCCGCCAGGGGTTGCTCAGTCGCGGCGGTGATCTTTAGGAGTGTCGGCTCCATCCGCTGACGGAGGCTGTCAGGCGCGAGCCCGATCCAGACGCAAAACACCACCAGCGGCAGCACCGCGGCAATCTCACGGAGATTCATATCGGTCACAGGCCGATGATCAGCGTGCTGTTGACTGGGCTCACGCAACTCGCTGAAAAAGACTCGCTGTATCAAATACAGCATGTACCACGCCCCCAGCACGACGCCGGAGACCGCGAGTACCGACAGGACTTGTAACGGCGCGAGCCACTGCGGCGGCGACTCGGCAAAGGCGCGTTGGAACATCCCCAGCAGCACCAGGATTTCGCCGGCAAAGCCATTGAGACCTGGCAAGCCGATGCTGGAGAGCGTCAGCACCAGCATGAAAAACGAAAGGATCGGCAAACGCCACGCCAGTCCGCCGAACGAGGCGATCTCGCGGGTGTGGTAGCGCTCGTAGATCATGCCGACGATCGCGAACAGGCCGCCGGTCGAGAGGCCATGGTTAATCATCTGGAGGGTGCCGCCCATAAACCCGATCGAGTTGAGGGCAAACATGCCGAGCATCGAATAACCGAGGTGGCTCACGCTGGAATACGCGACCAGTCGCTTGATGTCTTTTTGAGCGAGCGCCACCAGCGCGCCGTAGATAATGCCTGCGACGGAGAGGCCGAGAATCCACGGCATGAAGTGGACGGTGGCCGCGGGCAACATTGGAATGCTGAACCGCGCGAAGCCGTAGGTGCCGATCTTCAGCAGGATGCCGGCCAAGATCACGCTGCCGGCGGTGGGTGCTTGCGTGTGGGCCAGAGGCAGCCAGGTATGCAGCGGAAAGAGCGGCACTTTGATCGCGAAACCCGCGAACAGCGCGAGGAAGATCCAGTATTGCCAAACAAACGGGAGCGGTGCTTGTTGTAGCGACGCGGTGAGTTCGGGAATCGAGAACGTCAGATAGTTGAGGCCGTTCTGCTGGGCGTGCCACAGCACAATCGCCAACAGGCCCAAAAACGTCAACACGCTCCCCGCAAAGGTGAAGATGAAGAACTTGATGGCGGCATAGCGCCGATCTTCGCTCCCCCAGATGCCGATTAGAAAGAACAGCGGGATCAGCGTGAATTCGAAGAAGATGTAAAACAGCATGATGTCGCGCGCGGCGAAGACGCCCAGACATCCGAATTCAAGCGCTAGGAGCATGGTGTAAAACAGCGGCGCGCGATCTTGAATCGCTTCCCAACTCACGAGCACCGAGGTGAACATTAGCAGCGCGGATAGCCCGAACAGAAATACGCCTAGCCCATCCAAGCCGATGCTGAAGTGGATATCTAAACCGGACTGGGCTGAAAGCCAGGCGACATCGGTCACGGCATATTGGTCCGCATTCGCGCCATCGGCGGGAAAGTTCACGACGACCACGCCTGCGAGGATGAGCGTCACCACCGTGACGGCCAGCGCGAGCCACCGCGCGACGTTCCGGCCCAAATTGCCGAGCGCGCACAACAACACCGCGCCGATGAGCGGCGTGGCGATGGTCGCAAGCAGCCAGTTACGCATGTGGTCCATTCGGAATCGTCTTTCGTTCGCTTAAATCAATTGGCCCAGAGCATTCTGGCCGCGAGCAGCACAATCATGCCCAGCACCATGGCCAAGGCGTAAAACGGCATCAGTCCCATCTGCAGCGATCGCATCAGGTTCCCGAACCTCGTGGGAATATACCCGCAAGCATTCACCAGGCCATCGACCGCGTTGCGATCGAGCCAATAAAACAGTTGCGCGATCCCGCGTAACGGTCGCACAATGAGGAGATTATAGATTTCGTCGAAATAGAACTTGCGGAAGGACAAGCGATAGGGCGAGAGGTAGGAACCGATCAGCAGCGGGATCGACAGGATCAACACGAGCAGCAGAAAGATGTCGCCGACGAGCGCCGTCAGCCAACCCAGACCGATCCGCTTGGCGCCGTTGTGAATCGCCGCCACCGGGCCCCAGTTCTTGAGCAACCGGACAAACGCCCCTTCGGTGACTTGATTGAGCCACTCGAAGTTGAAGAATCGCTTGAGAAAGCTGACCTGATCGCGCTCGTAGAGGTAGAGGTAACATGCAGCGATCGTGCCGGCCAGCGCCAGCAGGATGCTAATCGCCGCGACGCTCGCGTGGAACTTGCCGGGGAGCTCGGTCAAAGTCACCCAGCCCAGTGCGAGCGACGGGGCATGCAGCAGGAAATTGTCGAAGCTATGCGACAGCGCGAGCACCAGGCCCGCGAACGCGGCGAAGATCGCCAGGATTACCAGCGGCACATACATCGAAGGCGGCGCTTCGTGCGCGTGGTCTCCAGCCTCATGCGGGACGCGCAACTCGCCGTGGAAGGTCATCAAAAACGCGCGGAACGTATAAAACGCGGTGAGAAACGCCGTGAACATCGCCGAATAATACAGCCACTGATAGACGTTGGCGTAGGTGGAAAGTTGCGCGACGGAGAGCGCGGCCAGTGGGGCGGGAAGCGCGGCGGCAGCGCTCCCTGGGACATGCGCTTCGTCTTGATTCGCAGCCTGGCGATGTTCGAGTTCGTGTTCTAAAGCGTGCACGCGATCATGAATCGAGGCGATGGCTGCGTCTTTGCTCCAAAAACCGGAGAACGGCGGCAACCCACTGAGCGCGAGGCAACCGACGAGGAACGTGGCGTACGTGATCGGCAGCAATTTGCGCAGCCCGCCAAAGCGGCGGATGTCGATGACGTTCCCCATCGCGTGCATCACGCTGCCAGCGCTTAGAAAGAGCAGCGCCTTGAAGAACGCGTGCGTAAACAGGTGAAACATACCGGCGGAAATGCCTGCGAGCGTGCCGGCGCCCAAACCGAGGAACATGTAGCCTAGTTGGCTGATCGTGGAATACGCAAGAATGCGTTTCAGATCGAATTGGGTGAGCGCGATCAACCCGGCCAATAGCGCGGTGAACGCACCGATCGCGGCGACAACGAGCTGCGCCGTAGGCGAAGCCATGTAGAGCGGCGTGCAGCGCGCGACCATATACACGCCGGCCGTGACCATCGTCGCAGCGTGAATGAGCGCGGAGACCGGCGACGGGCCTTCCATCGCGTCGGGGAGCCAAACATGCAGCGGGAACTGCGCGCTCTTGCCGCACGCGCCCAGCATCAACAGCAGGCAAATGGCGAGCGCCGTGCCGCCGAGGACGTAATTGTTTTCGACGATGCGGGACGGACTCAGCACCCCCTGCGCAGCGATGGTTGCATCCGCCGCGGCCGTGGAAGCCGAGAACGCGCCGTCGCTGTAGACGTCATGATAGTTGAGCGAACCGTAGGTCGTCCAAATCAAGAACAGTCCCAACATGAACCCAAAGTCGCCGATGCGGGTGACAAGAAACGCCTTCTTGCCGGCCGCGGCCGCGATCGGCTTTTCGTACCAGTAACCGATCAGGAGATAGCTGCACAGGCCGACCGCTTCCCAAAACACGAACAGCAAAATGAAATTGCTCGCGCTGACGAGCATCGTCATCGAAAAAACGAATAACCCGATATAACTGAAGAAACGCCAGTAGCCCCGGTCGCCGTGCATGTAGCCGGCCGAGTAAATCGCGACCAGCGACGAGATGAGCGTCACCATGCAGAGCATGATCGCGGTCAAGGCGTCGAGCCGCAGCACGATATCGATGGTGAAATTGTGAGACGTCCCGCCCAGCTCATAGGCGTTTTGGATATCCATCCAGGTCCAGAGCTTGACGACATGTTCGTACGGCGCGGCGCCGGCGGGACTTTCGAGATCGGCCGCCTGTTGTGCGTCGGCGACGTGGAGCAGGAGCAGCAGGCTGCAAATCAGCGCGCCGATCGTCCCCACGATTACCGGCCAATGACTCTGGCTGCGCAGCAGTTTGGGGCCCAGCACGGCGGTGAGAATTGCGCCCAAGAGCGGCAGGCCTGGGGCCAGCATCATCAAGATGTCGATTCGATCCTGCATCTTAGACTCGGTTGCGGTGCATTTCTTCTTCGGGGTTACGAACGGGAACACGGCCGGCCTTGGTCAGCGTGGGCCAGACCTTCTCCGCGATGTTTTCTTCGGGGACTTCGTGGTCCATAAACCTGGATTGGCCGGGGTCGCGCAGCTCTTGCCAAAACGCGATATCGAGCTTGCCGCTCTTTTGCGTCAGTAGCAGCACCATGGCCAGCGCGACGCCGGCTTCGCACGCGGCCACGGTGATGATGAACACCACCAGCATCTGCCCGCCCCAATCCTGATGGAATCTCCCCCAGGCAATCAGGCTGACCGATACGCCTTGCAGCATCAGTTCGGCGCAGAGGAACATCACGATCATGTTGCGGCGGACGAGAAAGCCGACCAGGCCGATCGCGAATAGCAGGGCGCCAATCAGTAGATAGTTGTAGAGCAGCGTGAGCTCAGACATGGGCGTCTCCTTCACCGCGAGCGGATCCGCCGGGGCCTTGCGCGAGCATCGCAATCGCGCCCACGAGCGACACCAGGAGTAACGTGCCCGCGACTTCCACCGCGATCAAATGCCGGCTAAAGAGGTGTCCGCCGAAGTGGGCCATGTGATGCTCGGTTAGCAGGTCGTGATGGATGAGCAGCGGCGGGGCATATACGAGCGCGAGGGGTTCCACGGTTGTATCGGCAGCGTCAGTATCGTCAGCATCATTCGTAGGCTGCGCGGCGGCGAGGATGGTCGCGAGTTCTTGAGCCAGCGCGGCGGTTGCTTCCGGCGGGAGTTCCACGTCAGCGCCGCGCAGTTGCAACGTGATGGTGTGCTGGCGGGCGGCGTCGCGCGTCGCGGAGACGATCTGGTTGCCAGACAAGGGAAATGTTTCATCCGCGGCGGCCAACCGATCCGCAGCCAGCGCGACCTGGCTTCGCAAGTCGCTTGCGGCAAAACCGTCTAATCCCGCCACAACCGCGCCCACGATGAGAGCGCCTGCGATGGCGGCGGCCGGTTTGGCGAACCAACCCCAACTGATGCGGTCGTAAGAGGCGTGGCCATCTGGCTGCGCGAGCATGATGACAAACAGAAACAACACCACAATCGCTCCGGCATAGACGACAATCGTCGCCACGCCGAGGAACGCCGCCCCTTGATAGAGAAACAAACCGGCGGTGCCGAGCAACGTGACCGCGAACCAAATCGCGCAGTACACGGCGCTCCGCGAACCAATCATCGCAATCGCGGACCCGACGGTGACTATCGCCAATAGCGCGAAGACGCTGATCGCGATCCAGTCGTGCGTCGCGGACTGCGGCGTCGCCTGAAGAGCCGTAACGACAAATAGCACGCCGGCCAGAATCGCGCACGCACCGCCAGTGACCCGTTGCCAGGTTGAACTGCGCGGCACGATCAACACCAGCGCCAGCACGCCCAGAATAAGCGCCCACAGGAGCGGCTGCTCATACCAGACGCCAGGCGTCGCGGCCCAGAGCGGAACCAGTGAATTCACGAGCGTGGAGGTCATCATGAAGGCGCCTTAACCCCCATCCGAGTCGACTTGGTCGGCTCTTGGTCCTTGGTGACGTCGTATACGCTGAGCAATTTTTCCTTGTCGAAGATCATCTCCTCACGGCTGCGGCCGGTGAGGTTATACAAGCTTGTGAGCTCGATCGCGTCCACCGGGCACGCCTCCTCGCACATGCCGCAGTAAATGCACCGCAGTTCGTCGATGGTGAAACTTTCGGGATACTTTTCGCGATCCGGCCACGGGCTTTCGGCCCCGATGATGTCGATGCAATACGCGGGGCAGGCGGTCGCGCACATAAAGCAAGCCACGCAGCGGACGCGCCCCTGTTCGTCCCGATTGAGCCGATGCACGCCGCGATAGATCAGCGGGTTGCCAATATCTGGCTCTTCCTCGGGATAGCTGACCGTAACGGGGTTGGTGATCGCCTTGGCCATGTGGCGGAAGGTAGTGGCTAGTCCTTCCGCAAACAGCGGCAAGTACATGCGCCCCGCCAGCCGCAGTTCAGGCTCTTTTATCCACGTAATGTTGGGATCATCGGAACGCATCGGTTACACCTGCGAGTCGATTCGGTAGGAGTTGATGTCGCGGCGCGGGCGGTTATCGGCCACGAGCGGCCGCGCGTAAGCCACCGCCAGCCAGGCCGCGCCGCACACCACCCAGCACGCCAGCAATTGCAGCATTTCATAGCCCCAGCCGCCACCGCCGGTGATGTTGGCGCGGAGCTCGTAGAACACAGCCAGCGACACCAGGTTCAAAATTCCCAGCGGCAACATGACTTTGAGCGCGAGCGCCATCAGTTGATCGTAGCGAAAGCGGGGCCAACTCCAGCGCGCTAGCATGAAGAACACAATCACCAGAAAGACCTTACCGCTCATCACGAGCAGCCGAAAGATGCCCATTGCGAGCGAAAGTTGCTCGGCGTCCGCGGCGCCGGTGAGGCCAAACGGGAGCGACCAGCCGCCGAAAAACAGAATCACGATCAGAAACGAGGCCAAGATCATGTGCAAAAACTCGGCCACCAAAAACAGTAACAGCTTGAGGCTGGAGTATTCGGTGTGATAACCGCCGACGAGTTCCTGTTCGCACTCCGGCAAGTCGAACGGAAGCCGTCCCGCTTCCGCGAACGCCGCGACGCCGAACACAATGAAGCCGAGCGGTTGCGCAAACGCATACCACACGCCGTCGCGCACTTGCGCACGGATGATTTCTTCCAAGTCGAGCGAGCCAGCCGCGAGCACCACTCCGAGAATTCCCAGCCCTAGCGGAAGTTCATAGGCCACTAACTGCGCGCTGGAGCGCAAGCCGCCGATAAAGCTGTATTTGTTGTTGCTCGCCCAGCCGCCGAGGACGACGCCATAGACTGCGACGCTGGAGAGCGCGAAGACGTAGAGCATGCCGACATCCATATGCGGCGCGACGACCAGATCGACTTTGTCGCCAAGGCCCCACGACTCCGGCACCGGGAGGTAACTTCCCACCGGCACGGCCGCGAAGACGGCAAGCGCGGCGACGAGGATCGAGATCGGCGCCAGGATAAACAGCGGTTTATCGACATGCGCCGGCGTGTACTCTTCCTTCGTGATAAACTTGACGCCGTCGGCCAGCGGTTGGCCCAGTCCCCACAGCCGCCAGTTGGTGAGCGGCATGCCGACCCGGTTGGGGCCGATGCGGTCCTGTGTCCACGCCGCGACCCGCCGCTCCAGCAGCACAAAATAGGCTGCCGCGGTCATCAAGCCGCCAATCATGAGGGCGACCTTCACGATCGTCAGAATGATTTCGGGACTGGGCATACGGGACGTACTTTCGTTAAACCGTCGCGCCGGCAGGTTGCGCGGCGAGTAAATTCACCTTGAGGTCCACGCCGGTCGGCGGGACCGGTTGTTGCGCCGCCGCGAAATACACAATCTCGCGCGCCAAATCTTCCATTACTCGACGACCGTTGTATAGGCCCGGCAGTTTCAGCAGTTGCCAATAAACACGCCCTTCCGGCTGCACTCCTTGCGGCGGGCGAATCGCCCACTGGAACGATTGCAGCCGATCAGCATGGTTCACATACGAACCTTCCCGCTCCGCGAATGAAGCGCCGGGCAGTTGATACGTGGCCGCTTCATAGGCCGCCGAGGTGAACATATCCTGCACGATCAACGTGGGAATGTTCACGAGCGTCGCGGCCATGTCGTCCGCCAGCCACGCATGGCCGTATCCGCCGGTCAGCCAGAGGGCGTCGAACGTTTCGCTTGCCAAACGCGCCGGTAAGTCGCTCCAGGCGACCAGTTCGCCTTGAAAATGACTAGCGACCTTGCTCACGCCGAGCCTGTTCGGGCATTTTTCCGCGCGAATCGTAAAGCCGCTCTTGAACGTTTCGTCTTCCCCTTCGACCGGGACATAGCCTACGGCGATGAGCGCGTGCTCGTCGATCGTGCGGGCGTACTTCGCCAAGAGATAGGCTTCTTCCACCGTCAGCATTGGCGAAAGCACGACCGCGAGTCGCTTCGCGTTTTTCAACGTCGCGTCGAGACCGGCCAACAGGGGGGACCATTCGATGTTGGTGTAGGTATCGCCCTCGCGCTTGCGGGGCGTGGTGACCCGCTGTTCGTCGTGCACATGCTTCCAGCCATAGCGGCCGTCGTCGCACATCCACCATTGGTTGATCTGCTGGTTCTCGCGCGGCATCAGGCGATAAATGCGTTCCTGGTTTTCATGGACGAAAATCGAGCACCCGGTGGAACAGCCTGCGCAGACGTTATCGTGGCTCTTCATGTACCACACCCGCTGTTCGTAGAGAAACTCCTTATCGCAGAGCGCGCCGACGGGGCAGATATCGGCGACGTTACCGGAGAGCTTGTTAGCGAGCGGAAAGCCGGGGAAAACGTCGATCTCGTCGCGCGCCCCCCGGTCGATAATCATCATTTCGTTGGTGCCGGAAATTTCGCGCGTAAAGCGGACGCAGCGGGTGCACATCACGCAGCGATCGACGAAAAGCGTGATGGTGTCGCCCATTTCGCGCCGGCGGCTCGTGAACGGCTTGATGTCGGCCCGCCGCTCGTCACGGCCATACTGGAAGTGATAATCTTGCAGATAGCACTCGCCCGCCTTGTCGCAAATCGGGCAATCGACGGGGTGACGCAGCAAGAGGTCTTCTTCCACCATCGCGCGGGAGTTCTTTACCTCGTCGCTCGTGGTGACGATCACCATCCCGTCACTGACCAGCGTTTGGCAACCGGGAACCAGTTTGGGCGTGATCGAAATTTCGCCCGTCTTGGGATCTTTCTTGCCGATCTGCACCAGACACATCCGACAACTCGCGACCACTGTGAGCCCTGGATGCCAGCAGTAGCGCGGAATATCGTTCTGGACGCGCGCGGCGAGCTGAATGCAATTCAACCGCTCGCCGTCTTTCAGTTCGACCTCCTGGCCGTCAATGATGACTGTTCCCATGTTGCTTCTATCTCGCAGGCTTGCCTGCCGTGATGAACTTGCGTCTGCGGTTTAAGGTGACCGCGGTTTAATGAACGTCGAGCGACACCAACGCCGGGGGCGGCCTGGTTTCCATGTAACCTGTGGGGTTGGTGCGCTTAATGTAGTCTTCCAGTTCCTGGCGAAACTTGCGAATGCCGTTCTTCAGCGGCCACGCGGCGCCATCGGCCAGCCCGCAAATTGTTGTACCGGGGATGATGCCGATGGTGTCGCCGATTTCGAGCAACAGGTCGAGATCCCTAAACCGCCCCTGCCCGGCCTTGATCCGCTTGAGCATGTTCCGCGACCACGCGGTTCCTTCCCGGCAAGGCGTACACTGGCCGCAACTTTCGTGGTCGAAGAACTGGCAACTGTTGTAGAGATAGTCGACGATCGAAACCGACTCATCCATCACCACCACCGCGGCGGTTCCCAAACCCAAGCAACCGTACTTACCGGGGCCAGCAAAGTCGAGCGGGCAATCGAACTCGTCCGCAGTGAGCAGACCCATGCTAATGCCGCCGGGGATCGCCATCTTGGGGCGTTTGCCGTCACGCATTCCGCCGCCATAGTTGTTGATTAAATCGTTGACAGTGATGCCCAGCGGCGCTTCGTAGCAGCCTGGCTTGTTCACGTGCCCGCTGAGGCAATACAGCTTGGGGCCGAAACTGCCGGGATCGCGCGGATTACCAGGGTCCGGCGGGACGCCGATCGACTTGAACCACTCCGCGCCACGACGACAAATTTGCGCAACGCACGCGCACGTCTCGACATTGTTCACCACCGTCGGCTTGCGAAACGCTCCTTCGACCGCGGGAAACGGCGGCTTGATCCGCGGCCACGCCCGCTTCCCCTCGAGGCTTTCAATCAAGCCGGTCTCTTCGCCGCAGATGTACGCCGCCGCGCCGCGATGCACGTACATGTCCAGCGAATAGTCCGTGCCCAGAATGTTCTTGCCGAGATAGCCTGCGGCGTAACATTCGGCCAGCGCGTTTTCCACACGTTCGTAACAGAGCGGGTATTCGTAACGCAGATAAAAGTAGCAGGTGCTCGCGCCGGTGGCGAAGCAGCTCAGGATGATCCCTTCGATGACCTGGTGGGGATCGTCTTCCATGAGAATGCGGTTATTGAACGTCCCCGGTTCGCTCTCGTCCGCATTGAGGCAAAAGTAGATCGGCCCCGGATGATCCTTGGGAAGGAATGTCCACTTCAATCCCGTGGGAAAACCGGCCCCGCCACGACCGCGCAGGCCACTCGACTTGACAAGCTCCTTGACGTCGTTGGGACTCATCTCCTTCAGCACTTTGCGCAGCGCCGCATAGCCGCCGGTGGATTCGTACACCTCGCGGGTAAAGCTGTTGGGCACGCCGACGTTGGCGAGCAGCACTGGTTCAAAGTCGGGCATGATGACGCATACTTGCGAGGAAAGGTTGACGGGTGAGGTTGGGGCTTACGGGGCCGGTTTGGTCTTCCACTCGTTCAAAAGTTGATCCGCCTGGTGGCTCGTGACGCACTTGTGCAACGTTTTGTTGGCGAGAATGCAGGGGGCGAACTCACAGGCGCCCAGACACTCGGCGAATTCAATCGTGGTGGATCCGTCCGCAGTCGTTTCGCCGGGACGGGTGCCTGTTTTGTGGCAGATGTGGTCGAGCAGTTCATTGGCCCCCAGCAGCATGCAGCTCATCGAGCGGCAGACCCACGCTCGCGTCTGGCCATGCGGCGCATCCTGCTTGAACATGCCATAAAAGGTGAGCGTGTCTTGCACTTGGGCGGGAGCGAGTTCCAGCAGTTCGGCGATCTCCACCACCGCTTGCAGCGGCACATAGCGCAACCGCTCGTTGACGACATGCAGCGCCGGGAGCGTCACCGCTTGCCGCGTGGGATAGCGGGGAAAAAACGCCTTGATCGCGGCGACCATTTCATCGGTCAGCACGCGCTGCGTCGTAACGTCACTCGTGACTTCCGACATGATAACTTAGCCTTTGCCTACGATTGTCAAAAATTGCGACAATACATCGTACGTATAATTTACGGTCGCATTCGTACGCGGAGGCGTCGATTCGCTGCTCCACCGCTTGCCGTGCGCCACCCAGTCTCGATAGTAAATCAACTGCTTCACCTGACCTCGCAAGTTCTCGGGGACGAGCACATAGGCTTCCACCAGTTCTTGAGAGAATTTCCAAAACTCCGCGTCGACCAACAACTGTTCCTCGATCTTGGCCTCGAATTCGTTACGCAACCGAAATCGATCTTGAATCACCTCGACGATCTTCTCCCGCAGCACCCGTTCGAATGCCGCGACGAGTGAGAACACGGTAAGTAGTTCCAGTTCCTTCTGCGCTGCCTCGATTCGTTCGATCACGGTGGTGGGAGCCACCGAGTATAGCGTGCGGTGTTTGTCCTGAATAATGCCTGCGCTTCCGCTCGTCACCACACGCGCCGTGACCCGGAGGGCATCACGCGCGGTGGCGTAGTCTCTCAGGACATTGTCCAGCACGCTCATTGAAACAACTCATCCAATACGCTGATCAGCCTCTGCTTGGTAAGTGGTATTGCCGGTTCGCGAACATCATCGGGCACGAGTTGCCATTGATGGCCGTCAAACAATAAAATTCGATTCATTTCACTCGACCGCAAGTCCACGCGTCCTTGAGCGCCTACAACCCAAGTTCCAATCGGGTGCGCGCGAACCCTCCGGCCATTCCGATCAAGGAGCAGTTCCGGAATCTCATACGCCCCGCTCGGTTCTTCTCGCACCTGGGAGATTTCTTCGCTGGCCGTAGTTGGCGGCGTCGTATGCGCGACGGCTTCCACAATCCAAGCGAACAAATTGCGAACCTCAGCTTTCCATTTGCCAACTTGGACGACCGCATCCGCGATGGTTCGTAACCGCTCGCGAAAACGGCGATCTTGTGCTGGAGCTAATTCCGCCGGCATAAACTGGCGCGTCGCCTCGCCGCCGGCCGTGTCGGTAATTCGCAGTTGCAGCACCGTGCGCTGATTGTCATCCAGCACCGCGTCCCAGCGCGCGTCCCCAGCCAGCTTGACTTCGTCCGCGAGGATGGACTCAGCGCGCAACACGAGCGCGGCTAGGTCTTCGTCGTTTTCGATAGCTGGGGTGATGGAAATTTTTTCAGCGTTCATGTCATAACTCAACGATCCAGTTCCGCGGCGATGATGTTCAAGCTGCCGAGCACCGCGACAACGTCGCTCAGCGTGTGACCTTTGATCAAATACGGAAACATGGCGAAGTGGATGAACGATGGCGGACGGCAGCGGGCCCGATAGGCTACATTGCTCCCGTCGCCGACTACGTAAAAGCCCAGCTCGCCGTTGGGGGCTTCGGTGGCGCAGTAAACCTCTTCCACCGGGACTTCAAAACCACGGTTCCACATCACCATCTCGAAGTGCGTGATCACCCCTTCAATGGTTTGGTAGACCTCTCGCTTATCAGGGAGATTCTTCCGCTCGCCGATGTCCACGTTGATCGGCCCCGCGGGAATATTCTCAATCGCCTGTTCGACAATGCGCAGACTTTGCAGCATTTCTTCCATCCGCACGTAGTACCGCGCGAAACAATCGCCGGCCGTTGCGCAGACCACCTGGAAGTCAAAATCGTTGTAGGCCAGATAGGGCGCGTCCTTGCGCAAGTCGCGTGTGACGCCGCTGGCGCGGGCAATTGGTCCGGTGGCGCCGCGGTTGTTGGCTTCTTCCTTGGACAGGAGGCCCACCCCCTTGGTGCGATCGACGAAGATGAGGTTGCGATTGAGCAGACGCTCCATGTCACGGAAGGCCGCCGGAAAGTCCTGGACGAACTTGCGAATCTTTTCGACCACGAGCGGCGTGATGTCGTAGAACAGCCCGCCGACGCGGGTGTAGCTGTTGGTGAACCGCGCGCCGCAGAGCGTCTCGAAAATGTCGTAGATCACCTCGCGTTGATAAAACGCATACAGAAAATACGTAAACGCGCCCGTATCGAGCCCCATCGCCCCGACGCAGAGGAGGTGGTCGCTGATGCGGGCGAGTTCGCAGATGATCGTGCGGATATATTTGCAGCGCGGCGTGAGCTCGAGGCCGCACAACTTCTCAACCGCGCAGTGCCAGGCCACGTTGTTGGCCATCGGCGAGATGTAGTTCATCCGGTCGGTGACAGTTACATACTGGTTATAATCCAGTTGCTCGCCAAGCTTTTCGAAGCCGGAGTGGAGGTAGCCGATGTCCGGAATCGCATCGACAACGCGCTCCCCATCGAGCTTGAGCACGATCCGCAGCGTCGTGTGGGTGGCCGGATGCTGCGGGCCGAAGTTAATCGTCCAGAGGTAATCCTGCTGCGACTTTTGAATGTCGGCCGGGTCGAGGGTGGCAAGGGAGAGAGGCATCGGATGCTTATGTCCTGCTTACGCTTGATCGCGCCGAAGTACGGGGAAGTTGTGACGCTCGCCGCGGCCGCGGAGCGGGTAATCTTTGCGCAACGGGTATGCGGCAAACTCGTCCGGCAGCAAGATGCGGCGCAAATCCGGATGGCCGGCGAACGTGATGCCGAACATGTCGTACACTTCGCGCTCCAGCCAATTCGCCCCTTCCCACAGCGGCACCATCGAGGGGACGGTGAGTTCCGGTTCATTAAGGAACACCCGCACTGTTAGCCGGTCGTTCTCGACCGTGTTGGCCAGCAAGTACACCAGCCCAAAGCGATCCGTCGCCTCGCGGGCGTTCAAGTAATCGACGCAGGTGACATCCACGAGCAGATCGAAGCCGTGCGCGAACTTGAGCTGTTCGAGAACCGCGAACGCTTGCTCTCGCGGCGCGACGAGGCGCGTATCTCCCCGAAATTCGCTAACCGTCAGGCCTGCGAACTGTTGCGTCAGCGCGGTGATCACTGCGGGGCGAGTAAGCATAAACGACGTCTGGTAAGCGGGGTAATTCAACCGTGCCGGCAGGGTCTATAACACGCGCACTACGACTGCGCCGCGCGAAACTCCGACGCCTGACCAATGACGGGGAGCTCAATCAAGGCGCGCTTGGCTTGTTGCCGCTGCGTTTGCTTGAACTCGGCGCCGAAGATGGTTCCTTCGCGCTGAATCTTATCTTGTAAATCAATAATCGCTTGAATCAACTGTTCCGGCCGGGGAGGACAACCGGGAATGTACATATCGACCGGCAGGAAGCGATCGACCCCCTGCACGACGCAGTAAGTATCGAAGACTCCCCCCGTCGAAGCGCAGGCGCCCATCGAAATGCACCACTTCGGCTCAGGCATCTGCTGCCAAATGCGCTGCAGCACGGGGAGCATCTTCATGACTACCCGCCCCGCGACGATCATCAAGTCGCATTGCCGCGGGCTAAAGCGAAACACTTCCGCGCCAAAGCGCGCAAGGTCGTACTTGCTGGCACCCGTCGCCATCAGTTCGATGCCGCAGCAAGCGGTCGCAAACGGCATCGGCCAGAGACTGTTCTTGCGACACCAACTCGCCAGTTCGTCGAGCTTGGTGACCACGACATTGTCGGGAAGGTCTACCGCCACTGGAGCACCCCCTTCCGCCAGGCATAAATCAGGCCCACCGTCAACAGACCGATGAAGACCATCACTTCCACAAAGACCAGGCCGCGGGAAAAACCAATTTGAAAACCATCGCCCAGTCCCACGGCAGCGCTCATTCGCTGCGCGTCCCCCACGGCCGCATCGATCCCTTCCGCCTGCCGACTCGCAACCGCCCACGGATAGAGGAATAGCAGCTCCACATCAAAGATCAGGAACGCAATCGCAACCAGGTGAAACCGGACATCGAACCTCCGCCGAGCGTCGTGGATCGGGTCCATGCCACTCTCGTAGGGCATTTCCTTGGCCGCACTGTTGCGCCGCGGTCCAAGCAATCCGCCCACCACCAACAGCCCTACGGCAAGTGCGGCGGCACCCCCCATGAAGATCAGAATTGGCAGCAAATGGCTTTCCATAAGCCTATCCAATACAATGATTTGCGATTGGTGTTGGAGACTTTGTGAACTTTATCACAAAGGGTCTGCGATGAAAACCCGACCGTAGGGGTCGGGCGGGTGGATAGCATCCTATCGGGGCGCGCGAAGTTGGTCAACCTACCGCCGCGCGCTGCGCGCGGATGTGGGAATAGTAAGAACCCGATGTCACCCGGCTTCAGGCCGCCGGTCAGATTGCAAACCCATCCGCAGTCATCCGAAGTCTGGTTGCTTGGCTCCAGGCCAGCCAATCTCCGACCTCATCTATCTTCACGGCGCGTGGTGACTACAATGGCGGGTTTGTGGCGGCCTTTTTCGCCCTGCCTCGCTCACACCCCGCTGGGGCTTTCCCCGCTTATTGCCCAATGTCGAGTGGACCGCTTAACTGGGATCAGTACCTCGCTCATGCCGCCTTGACCGACATCGGCATGCGGCGGGCGAACAACCAGGATTCCTATGCGGTTGTCATGGCCGACACGATGGAAGGCTGGTTCGAACGGGGCCATATCTTCATGGTGGCCGATGGCATGGGCGCCCATGCGGCCGGCGAGTTGGCCAGTAAGCTCGCGGTCGATGGCATTCCGTTTCTCTACCACAAGTATCGCGATCAATCCCCGCCGGAAGCGCTCCAACGCGCCATCATCGAAACCAACGCCGAGATTAATCGCCGCGGCAAGGCCAACAGCGACTTCTATAATATGGGAACCACCTGCAGTGTGCTGCTGCTGGTTCCTCAAGGGGCGGTGGTCGCGCACATCGGCGATAGCCGCGTCTATCGCGTGCGGGGCGACGTGCTCGAACAACTCACCTTCGACCATAGCATGGTCTGGGAAATGCGCGCCGCAGGCAGTTTGCCAGAAGACGGCGATTTAGCGCGGTCCATTCCCAAGAACGTCATTACCCGCTCGCTGGGCCCGCATGTCAATGTGCAAGTCGACGTCGAAGGGCCGTTTCCGCTCGAGGCCGGCGATACGTTTTTAGTTTGCAGCGACGGACTCACCGGCCAGGTCGAGGACGACGAACTCGGCGCGATCCTGGCCAACTTGCCCCCGCAGGAAGCAGCGCAGGTTTTGGTCGATTTAGCCAACCTCCGCGGCGGTCCCGACAATATCACCGTGGTGATCGCCAAGGTGATGTCGCCACAAATCAGCACCGCGGCCACGCGGCCGGAGCCACTCACGGTTGGCGGTGACAAGGAAGGTCGGGCTGTGCATCCCGGCATGTGGATCGGTGTCGGCGTCTGTTTTCTCGCCGCGCTCGTCCTCTGGATGGTGACCACGCCGCTGGTCGGCTTGCTCGCGGCGGTCGCAGGGGTCATTGTGCTCGGCATCGCGCTCTTGATGCAATTTGGCGGTGGCCGCGGTGGGATCGCGCTGGGGACTGGCAAGCGGCTGGGCCGCGGTCCTTATGTCAACGTGCAGTGCGCTGCTGGCGACGCGTTCGTCAAGAAGCTCACCGAGATCGTGAATCGCCTTCGCGAATCGGTCGTCGAGCGTCAACTCAACATCGACTGGGGCAACTTCAATCACGCCTGCGAGCGCGCCGCCGAAGCGCAGCAGCACGGCCATTCCAAGGATGCTGTGCGCGAATACTGCCGCGCCATCTCCACCATGATGCAAGAGCTCCGCGCGCGGAACAAGAAAAAAGCGAGCGACTCCAGCGTGTTGTAGCGCTGCTAAGCCGCCCGGCGGACTGGCGTTATTGGTCGATCCTGCTGTGCTCTCGCGGCGAATTCGTCGCATTGCGCCAAAATCGCGGTGAGTTGCCGTTCGCAGCTACAACGCTGGACGAATTGCCGGGCGGCATTCACCAGCCGGTCCAACAAGTACATCGGCCGCAAATGATAACTCAGCGTGGAATAGCGTTTGAGCGCTGCCATGGTCTGTGCGTAGCTCAACCCTTCCACGACGAGTCTGGAGGGCGCCGCGCGCGAAAGTAGCAAGCCGATGTTCTTGTCAAACGGCGCCGTGTACGCCCGCTGGACGCGAAACCCTGTCTTGGCGCCGAGCATGCGTAGCGTCGCCGGGGTGAAGTTATAGATGTGCGCAAAGTGAAACTGCTTGCCCGGCGCGGCGTGCGGCGCGGCGAAGTTGGGCACCTCGACATAGAGCCGCCCGCCGGGACGCAGCAAGGCATGAATCTTAGTGAGGGCTTTGGTCGGATGGGCGAAGTGCTCCAGCGCGTGCACGAGCAGGATGAAGTCGTACTGCGCGTCGGCGATCAAGTCGTCGAGCACGCCGGGGCGGACATCCGCGTGCAGCTTTTCACTTCCGTACCGCCGAAACCCTTCGTGGGGCTCCAGGCCGCAGGCGGAATAGCCGGCCAAAGCGAAGTTGATCACCGTGCAACCGATGCCGGAGCCGATCTCCAGGATTGAATCATTTTGGCGCAATTCCTCGTGCAGTTTTTGCACCAGGCCGCGGCCACGGTTCCATTCGCGCACAACGCGATGCGCCGATGGCGCGTACTCGCCGTGATAATCGCGCCGGTACTCGCCGGCATAATAGGCCACTAGTTCTTGTTCCGTCGGGAGCAGCGCGTGCGAAACCAGGCCGCAAGTCTTGCAAACTTCGGTTAACAACGGGCGACCGCGGCGATCTTTCTGTCCGATCGGCGCGAAATCGGTTCCGTCGCATAAGTCACACGAGTGGCGAGCGGCCATGATGAGAATTTCCTGACAAGACTTGGGAGACTACCAGTGCGCGGACGGTAGCCATTTACCCCCCAAGCGTCAACCGCGAATCACGCGAGATTCGAACGCGCGTGCATGCACCTGCTAGCAACCGCGGCATCTTCGTCGCATTCCGATTGCCCCCAAGCGGCGCGCGCTGCTACACTGCCGCTTTCCATCCGAAACTCGGCGACAAGGAGGTCGCTGTGCTATCCCGCTTACCCATCCGCAACAAGCTACTCTTCGGCGTGACGCTGCTGTTAGCGATCGTCGTCGGCTTGTCGTTTAGTGGGTATCAAGGGGTCTACGCTTATCGAGCCTTGGCGCGCGGCATTAGCCAACGCGCGATCGAAATCCCGATCGCCGACGATCTCACGCGGCATGTAGGCGACTTGCGAATCACCGTCAGCGAGGCCAAGAGCGATTCGAACGCCTTCATCTACGGCGGCACGCGACTCGAAGCGCCGAAGAAATCCCAGGACTTGCGCCAAACGCTGCACACCAGCCTGGCCGCGATTCGAGAAACGCTCCGCAACTACGCGGCTCAACTCGAACTGGCCGATCCCGATGAATCGCTCATCAGCGACAACCGTCGCGAGTTGGAAACCGTCGAAAAAATCAAAAGCTGCATCAGCCGCATCGAACGCATCATCGACGACGAAGACTGGATCTTCAACGACATCAACCTCCCGCTGCTCTCGAAGGAAGTCGATACGCTCTACTCCCTGACCAGCGAGCTCCCCGCGATTCTGCAAGAACGGATGCACAGCCTGGCCGGCAACGTCCGCACGCAGTACCACACGTGGGTCGGCATGATGTTCACTTCAGCGATCGCGGCGATTGCGCTCTTGGCGCTGGCCGTGTTTTGCGGCTATAGCTGGATCTTTCATCCGCTCAAGGTGCTGGTGATGGGTTCGCGGCGCGTCGCCGCCGGCGATTTCAACTACCGCATCGACCTCCGCAGTCACGACGAAATGGCCGAACTGGCCGCCGCGATGAATCACATGACGGTCCGCTTTCAGCAGATTCGGGACGATCTCGACCGGCAAGTGCAGCTCCGCACGCGGGAAGTCGTCCGCAGCGAACAACTCGCGAGCGTCGGCTTCCTCGCGGCCGGCGTCGCGCACGAAATCAATAACCCGCTTGCCGCAGTTGCGATGTGCGCCGAATCGCTCGAAATGCGGCTGCACGACATCATCGTCTGCGACGACGCCCAGTCCGATGAAGCCCACAACGACGAAATCACGATCCTCCGCAAATACCTCCGCCGCATTCAGGACGAAGCCTTCCGTTGTAAGGGAATCACCGAAAAACTGCTCGATTTCTCGCGCCTGGGCGAAGTGGAGCATCATAACACCGACTTGGTCGAGCTCACCCAAGGGGTGATCGACATGGTTCGCCACTTAGGAAAATATCGCCAGAAGAATATCGAGTTTGTCGCGCCCGGCACGGTCATCGCGCCGGTCAACTCGCAAGAGATGAAGCAGGTGCTCCTCAACCTCATCACCAATGGCCTCGATAGCCTCGAGCCCGGTGGAACCGTGGTGGTGGAGCTGCTCCGCGAGGACGACGAGGCCGTCATCAACGTCCGCGATGATGGTTGCGGCATGACGCCTGAAGTGCTCAAGCATTTGTTTGAACCGTTCTTTACCCGCAAGCGAGACGGCCAGGGCACCGGCCTGGGGCTCTCGATTACGTATCGCATTATCGAAGATCATGGCGGCGCGATTGAAGCGTCGAGCGCCGGCCCCTCACGCGGCGCAGAATTTCGTGTCACCTTGCCTCTTGCTCGCCAACATCATCATGAAAAACTCCAAGCCGCTTAACGGTCTGAAAATCCTCTTTGCCGATGACGAGCCTGCGCTACAGGAACTCATGGGGCTCGAATTGCCGCGGATGGGGCATCAAGTCACTGTCTGTCCCGATGGCAATACGGCCGCCGCGGCGCTGGAGCGGAACACGTACGACTGCATCATCGTCGATCTCGATATGCCCGGGCTCAACGGCATTCAAGTGCTGACGCGCGCCAAGGAAATTTCCCCAGATACGGAAGCTGTCGTCCTCACCGGCAAGTCGTCGCTCGACACGGCCATCTCGGCGCTGCGGCAAGGGGCGTTCGATTATCTCACCAAGCCTTGCAAGCTGGTCGAGTTGCAAACGTTGCTCAAGCGCGTCAGCGACAAACGCCAACTCACCAACAAATATCGGGCGATCAAGCGGCAGCTTGATCGCGTCGAAGGAGCGCCGAAACTCGTCGGGCGTAGTTCCAGCATGGAGCATGTCCAGCAGATGATCGGCAAGGTCGCCCCCACCAATTCCACGGTGCTGATTCTCGGCGAAACCGGGACCGGCAAGGAACTAGTCGCCCGCGCGCTGCACGAGCAGAGCGTCCGCGCGGAACAGCCATTTGTCGCTATCAACTGCGGCGCGCTGCCGGAGAGCCTCATCGAAAGCGAACTGTTTGGCCATCGCAAAGGCGCGTTTACCGGCGCGGACGAACAGCGCGTCGGCCTGTTTGAAGTCGCCCACAACGGCACGATCTTTCTCGACGAAATCGGCGAACTTCCCAAACCGATGCAGGCCAAGCTCTTGCGCGTGTTGGAAAGCGGCGATATTCGCCGCGTGGGGGATAACGATTCGTTTCAGGTCGATGTCCGCGTGATTTGCGCGACGCATCGCAACTTGGAAGAGATGGTCGAGCAAGGGGACTTCCGCGAAGACTTGATGTTCCGCATCAACACGTTCGAGATCCAACTCCCCTCGCTCCGCCAACGCCCCGGCGATATTGTCGAACTGGCGTGTCACCTGTATCGGCGGTCGCGGCCCACGCAACTGGCCGATGAAGCCCTCTTTACGATGGAAGCGCTGGAGATTCTCGAAGCCCACGATTGGCCGGGGAACGTGCGCGAGCTGGCGAACGTCATCGAACACGCCACGATTCTGTGCGAGCAACCGCCGATCTCGCGGGACCACCTGCCGCAACGTTTCGGCCAGCGCAAGCCCCGCCTGGCGAAACTTCGCCCGATGTCGCTCCGCGATCTCGAAATGCAGGCGATCTACGAAGCGCTCGACCGCCACGAAGGCAACAAGGCCAATGCCGCTGAAGAACTCGGCATCAGTTTGAAGACGCTCTATAACAAGCTGAACGCGACTTCGGCGCTGGAGAAATCGGCTTAGCGCCGGTTTGTTCGCTTGATCGGCAGGTTGCAATCCGGCCCCGGGATCTCCACAATTGTGAGACGTGTGACACAATGAAGTGGGGGCTCTGTGAATTCGCGAACAGCTATTCTGAACCTGGGTCTGGTCCTGGCGGTGCTCTTGGTAGCGCTGCCGGTGCTGGTCGGCGGATACGCGATCGCCGCCGCAGCCCAGGATGCCGTGGCGGCCAAAGTGCTCTGGTGGGTCGCCATGAGCGCACTCATGCTGATCGTCGCTGATTTCGCACTCTTGGTGGGGGTCTTAGCCGTGCGGGAACTACAGCGCCGCGACGACGAGCACCACGAATAAGCGGCATCCGCCCAGCCTGTTTCTGGCTACAATGGAAGCGGCCCCGTGTTCTTGCAACGATTCGTGATGTGCACCGCGACCCCCTCCAGTTCGACTGGAGGGTGAGCATGTTGGTGAGCGAGAACAACCTAAATTCCTTCTCCCCATCAAGCCCTTCCTCTGCGTCATGCCGATCCGTTTTACCTGCAAGAACTGCGACAGCACGCTCAGCGTCAGTTCACGCAAGGCGGGACAGGCGGTGACGTGTCCTAAGTGTCGCCACAAGACCCCGGTCCCCACGCGCAACGGCAAACCCGAGACGGACTCGTCGGAGTCTACTGAATCGGCGGCGAGTACCGCATCGCCCTCCGTTGCTGCAGAACCCGCTCCGTCCAGCGCGCCGCCGCCGCAGGTTGCGTCAACCACTTCAGCCACCGCAGAAGCAACAGCGCCTGAGGAGTCGCCGCCGCCATCTGCGCCGCCATCACCTGCTGCGCCACCATCCGCAGCGCCGACATCCTCACCCCCCTCCCCTGCCCCGTTGGAGACGCCGCCCCCTGCTTTCTCAGCAATCACCGCGATGGAAGAGTTGGAGCGGATGTCGTACTTGCCGGGTCCGGAGGATGAGGTTACGTGGGAAGTGGAAGACGCGCAACCGCACGTGCATGGCGAGCATCACCCCGGGATGGAGATCGACTTCGATAAAGTCGCCCTCCCCCGCAATGTGCTTTACATTCAAGGCGTGCTGTTGGCCGGGGTGGGGATGATTGCGTTGGTGCTCGGCATTCTCATCGGGCGAATGTCAGGCCCGCGCGACACAGCGCCGACAAGCGAAGTGAAGACCTGCTACCTCACCGGCACCGTTTCATACACGAGCAGCGGCGGCAGCATTTCGCCGGACCCCGGCGCCGTAGTGATCGTCGTGCCGCAAGATCGCCGCCCCAATCCCGACGAAAAGGCGCCCATCGAAGGCTTGCGCCCCGGCGATCCGCTGCCGGACGCAACGCAACCATCCATTGCGCGGCTCAAAGCGATCGGCGGCGATTACGCCCGCGCCGATGAGCGGGGCAACTTCAAACTTCGCGTCGATCGCACCGGTGAATACTTCCTCCTGGTCGTCTCCAAGAACGCCCAGCGCAAAGCCAGTGAGCGACCGGAAGGCGTCCACCTGGCGCAAATGGGGCGTTATTTCCTGCCCGCCCCGGAGTTGATCGGCGACCAACGCTACGCTTGGTTAGCGGAGACGATCAAGCGGGATAAGGAGTATAAGTTTGTGCTGGAGTAGGGGGCGGGAAAATTCCAAATTCAAAGCACCAAAACCCACGGAAATCCCAAATACGAATTTCAGAATTTCACACCAGCGCCCCGACAAGGTCTTTCCTGGGAGCACTTTTTTGCCTGGAAGTACTCTACCTGCGCAGGCTCTGGAGCACCTCGAACTCGGCCTGGCAGTGCCGTGGATCGCGCAGCAGGCCGGAGAGTTCGAACCAGACCTGCTCGCCATCGGCGCATTTGACGATGTCGCAAAGCAGGCCGCCGCGCTCGACGAGCGATTGCGAGCGAGGTTCGAGTCCCAGCGCGGCTAACACATCGTGCTCGTCGCTGAGGTAGGTGATGAGATAGGGGGCACTCGCGGAACCGTCCCCCGTGGCCAGAATCCCTTCCAGGCAGGCCTGAAAGACGAACTTCTCGAGTTCGGCCAGTTCTCGGTCCCCCAATTCTTCGGCGGCGACCGCCGCATAGTAGTGGACACGTGGGCTCAGCGCCCATTGGGGCTGCAAGGCATCGGTCTGTTCCAGCACCGCCGAGAACTGACCCGCAGCGGATAACTCGGCCAGTTCGAGGAGCGCCAGCGTTAGGCATGGTTCGGTCCACTCTTCCAGCAACAACTCGCGGATCACGCGATAGTTACTAGCGGTGGGCGCTTCCAAAAAGATTCGCAACTCGTCTTGCATGTCGCGACTCGCAAAACCACTGACAGGCCATTCGATGCACATCGAATCAACTGCCTTGCCGCGAGCCGCGCGAATGATTTCGCGCGAGCTCTGTATTAAGAGTAACCAGCGCTAGTCACACTTGGCAAGTCGTAGCGCGATAAAAAGAGATAAATTGTCGCGCGCGTTACATCATGCAGCACTGGCAACGCGCATGTGAAATCAAGATGTCAATGCGCTCGCTGCGGCGAAACAACATGCGTGCGCGGTTGCGCGACGGCTTGTGTTGCAGCCTTGTGCTTAACCCACCGCATCGAAGCCTTGGCCGCTAGAGAGCGACTTGCTGAGCTGCGCTGCCTGCGCTAGAAGTTGATTCATCGCGTCGCCTTGTTGCTGCGCGGCGTCTTGTTGCTTCGCGGCCACGGCGAATTGAATCTGCGACCGCGTCGCCTGTTCTTTGGCGGCGAGCACGCTCGCAATGGCTGGGTCGAGAGAGCAGGACGAACTCATGAGCGCGACGTGGGCGGGAGCAAACAGGCGGGAAAGTGTCACTTCCGTTGGTTATCGAGCGCTCCCGACGGCCCACGCCACAAGTTCTTGGTGGATTTCAGGTTGTAACGATTGCACGGCGGGAGTTTTACACCCGAAGGTCCGCATGGGGGCCGAGTTTGTCGTGATACCGCGCGCGCACCGGTTCAATCACGTCGCGGAGGAATTCATCGACTTGCTCCGGCGCGCGGCCGACATATTGCCGCGGATCGAGCGCGGCAGCGAGATTCACGCCGGCGAACACCGGATCGGCG
>CAUJKE010000190.1 GCA_963205385.1 Planctomycetota bacterium
AATAGTTAGAAACCGAGCTCGCGCGGGTGCTAAGCGACTTGGCGGAAGCCGAGAAAAACGTGCCGATTGACATCAAGACCGAGTACCAGCGGATTACCAAAGCCCGCGGCGAAGACGCCATGGCCCAAGTAGAAGGAGAATGCTGCGGGGGCTGCTTCCAAATGATCACCGCCAATATGGAAGCCGATCTGCGGCTCGAAAAGGCCGTGTTTTGCAAGAGTTGCGGCTGTTTGCTGTACCTGGCGGAAGATAGTTCCTTGTAGGCAGGGCGCCCCACCCGTCGCCGGAGTTCTTGAATTCGCACGGAAGCATGATAGGCTTTACACGAGCCTCCGATTCGCCCACAATAGTTGAAAACCCAGTTAGATTCGCGGCCTCCCCTAGTCGGAGGTCGCATTTTTTTGGCAGTTGCGGAAAGGGACGTCATGACCGACTACATCCCCATGACACAGACCGGCTACAACAAAATCAAGGCCGAAGCCGAAGCGCTCGAGAACGAGATGCCCAATATCGCCGAGAGAATCGCCGAGGCGCGGGCGGAAGGGGATCTCAAGGAAAATGCCGAATATCACGCCATGCGCGAGAAGCAAGGCCTGACGCAGGCGAAGATCAATCAGTTGCGCGATAAGCTCTCGCGGGCATCGATCATCGATATCTCCACGCTGCCCAAGAACGAAGTCGTTTTTGGTTGCACCGTGACCGTCAAGGATCTCGACTACGACGATGAAGAGGCGTTCACGCTCGTCGGCGCCGGCGAAGAAGACTACGACCAGGGAAAGATCCTGGTTACCAGTCCCATCGGCCAGGGCTTGCTGGGCAAGAAAGTGGGCGAAAAGGCGGAGATTGCCGTGCCCAAGGGGACGGTGAAGTTTGAAGTCGTCAAGATTAGCTGGGACGAATAGCCAGCACCTGGATCGTGGCTGACCATGAGGTTGAAGTCGCCACCGATACCGACCGCACACTCGCCAATCGGCTGCTTGGTTTTATCCGGCCGTTTGTGTACCTGCTGCGGATCGCTTTCTCGCCGCGATGAGGCGTGAACACTGAACGCCACGCGAGGCTCGGCAAGCTTGGGCTTGCTCCTGCTAACGCATGAAGCCATGCGCATCGCTTTCCAAGAAACGACACCAGCCTCGGCGATGGATCACCGAGGCTGGTGCGCGTGGTGTGACTAACTGTGCGCCCGATCAGGATTAACGAGCGGCGCTGCCAGTACCTAGTTCTGCGACATCAATTCCGCCCATTTCAGCAACCAACTCCGAGGCGTCTTCGATTTGCCCGGCCAGGCGGCGGAGCGAGCGGGCGACGGAGAGGATCACGTCCCGTTGCAAAGCTTGGGCCGCGACGACATCCTCCATCGAGGGGTGGCACTCAAACTGTGGCTCCGGCTTCGCAGCAACTCCTTCGCCGGGGGCGAACTTGGGATTCTGCGGGACAAACTGGTAGCTGTACCAGCATTCCCAACCACAATCATCACCGGGGAGACGATAGCCAATGGCTTCGTTCTTCACTGTCGGCAGGGGGGGCGCCGACTCGCGGTTGTAGGCTTCCAAACGGTCCCAGGCATCTTCCGACGCCGCAATCATCCCGTCGAACGAAAAGCTGCTCGAGAGTTGCTCGCTCATGGTGAGAGCTTCCCGCGAGAGGTCGATGGCGTCCGTGACCGCATCGGCCGCCAACAGCGTATCGAGTTGGTCTTGAGCCCAGCGATGGAGCACTTCCGGCGAACGCAGCGGAGTTTCCGCAACGCTCGGCGTGTACGAATCGTAGTTGTAGTTATCGCGGAGATAGTCCGGAGTGTCGTAGCCAGAGAACTCGCACTCGTAGGGTTGCGGGCTGGGAGGAGCGGTTTCCAATTCTTCGTCCGCGAACTCTTCTTCAGCAACTTCTGGGGTGCTTCCGTCGGTCAACTCTTCGTCAGCGTACTCTTCACCCATGTACTCTTCGTCCATGTACCCGTACTCGTCATCAGCCGCTTCATCGGTCAGCTCTTCATCAGCGACGGCTTCTGGCGCGCTTTCGTTGGCCAACTCTTCGTCGGCGAACTCTTCACCTGCGTACGCTTCGTCCAGGCACTCTTCATCAGCCGCTTCATCAGCGACTTCATCCGCCAGGTCTTCGTCCTGGCATTCGGCGTAGGGCTGATAATCCTCACACTCGAACGGGTCGTTGTGATACGCCTCAGGTTCCGCCTCGACAATTGTGGGTTCTAGCGATTGGGCAGGTTCTGCGGCGGCCTCGGTGAGCGAGTCGTACAGGTCGCTGTACTCGTCCAGCGCGTCGGCGGCGGGACATTCGACGTGCGAAGTCTCCGAGCCGTAATCGACAAAATCTCGCCAGTCTTCGCCAGAAACGTCATACGCCGGCAGATCCGCAGGATGCACAGCATCTTGGGGGGGCGTGCAGACCGACGCCTCCTCATTTTGGCCCGTGCTCGACTGAGCACGCACGGCCCCGACACACAAGAGTGGCCCTGCGAGGGCCGTCAATAACACAAACAAAGCACATAAGGAGCGAGTCATTCGCACGTCCTCCAAAACGTAAGGTTCCGTCCAGGTAGGCAACAGCCATGCCACCTTAAATTGGGAAAAGATCAACTGGCTTGGGAAGATAGCCAGTTTATTTATGGGATGCTGTACGTATCGGAAAGGGCAATTTGCGCTCATTAGATAAACGGCGGGTGATACAAAAACCTTGGCGATGAGGGTCCAGATGATGGGGCGGAGGGAATTTCGCCGTCCGTGTGCGTTGAACGAGATGCGCGGCCCGTGACGGCGCGAAATCTTCGTACGTTCCCACCATTCTGTTGAAGTTTGCCTTCCGACTCACGGATTGCTCTCCAAGCCGACGTCCGTTTTCTGTATTCTCCGCCATCGCTAACCAGTTGCCGTTCGTGGTTCGAGAACAACCACCCATGAATAAACTCGTTTGGGCATGTATGGCTTCCACCGTGGCGGGAGCGCTACTAGCGCTCGCTTGCTTGCAAGGCTGGTGGGAGACCGCGCTCTGGGCGCAAATTCCTTCCCCTTCGTATTCGCAACCGGCCCCTGCATACGCGCCCTCACCTGAGCGAACGATCGCGAACAGTGTGATCCCCAATCACCTGGTCCCCAACCACATGTCGCCGGAGGAAGATCCGCTGCTGCACTTCACGCCGCAGGAACGGGTCAACATCGTGGTCTACGAGCAAGTCAATCGAAGCGTGGTCAACATTACCACCAAGGCGATCAAGGCGGATGTGCTCTTCTTTCTGGATGCCGAATTCGAAGGCTCGGGCTCCGGTTCGGTGCTCGACAAGGCCGGCCACATCCTCACGAATCATCACGTCGTGCTGGACGCCAACGAGATCAAGGTGACGCTCTACAACAGCGAAACCTTCACCGCCAAACTGGTCGGTGTTGACGCGGCCAATGACATTGCGGTGCTCAAGATCGACGCCCCGCCGGAGCTATTGCATCCGGTTCCGCCAGGCGATTCGCGGGAGTTGCGCGTGGGTCAGAACATCTATGCGATCGGCAATCCGTTCGGCCTCGAACGGACGTTGACGGTTGGAATCATTTCGAGCCTCAATCGTTCGCTTCCGTCGCGCACCGGCCGGACGATGAGGTCGATCATTCAGATCGACGCGGCGCTCAATCGCGGCAACAGCGGCGGGCCCTTGCTCGATACGCGCGGCCACTTGATCGGCATGAACACGGCGATCGCCAGCAGCACCGGTGAGAACACGGGCGTCGGCTTCGCGATTCCGGTCAATACGATCAAGCGCGTCGTACCGCAACTCATTGAGCGGGGCCGCGTAATTCGCCCCGACATCGGCATCACCAAGGTTTATCAGGCCGATGGCCGCGTATTGATCGCCACGCTCACGCCGCAAGGCCCGGCCGAGCGAGCGGGCCTGCGCGGCTTTCGGTTGGTCCGCAAAAAGACCCGGCGCGGGCCGTTCGTGCTTGAAGAAAAAAGTATCGACCGCACCACGGCCGACGTGATCGTGGCGATTGACGGCGAAGTGGTGAAGACGGCCGATGACCTCATGGCGGAGATCGACGCGCGCCGCCCCGGCGAGACGGTCGAACTCACGATCGAGCGCGACAAACAGCGCATCTTGGTTCCGGTGACGTTGAGCGCGGGAGAATAGCGAGCGATGCCCAAAGCCAAATCGTTATCGACCTGGTGCATCACGCTCGGAGTGGGTCTTTTGCTCCTGGGAGCGCAGTTGCGCGCGGTGGAAACGTTCGAACTTTCGCACGATGCCACGCGCCACCTGGCCGGTCTGGTCGGTCCTCCGCCCCAGTCGCCGCACGGTCTTCTGCGGACGACGGCCATCGACGCGCTGCAGCATCGCCATCGCATCACGCCGCCTGCGTGGCTCGGCTGGACACTCCTCTCCAGCGGCGGCGTACTCGTGGCTTATGGGCTGTTGCAACGACGCTAGAATGGAGGGAGACGCCGTTTCTGAATTCGACGGAGTAGTGAACACTCATGCAGACCCAACGACCGGCCGTGGTGTTACTCAGCGGCGGGCTTGATTCCACCACCGTGCTAGCGATCGCGCGACACGCAGGCTTCGAACTCAACGCCATCAGCTTTCGCTATGGGCAACGCCATCAGCACGAAATCACCGCGGCCCAGCATATTGCCAGGCAAGCCGGAGTGCGGCGGCATGTGGTGGTGGATATCGACCTGCGGCAGTTCGGCGGTTCAGCGCTGACCACCGATCTCGCGGTTCCCAAACACGACTCCGTGGACGAAATCGGCCCCGATATTCCCGTGACGTACGTGCCGGCGCGCAATACGGTCTTCCTTTCCTTCGCGCTCGCGTGGGCGGAGACGCTAGCGGCGCGGGATATTTTCATCGGCGTCAACGCGCTTGACTATAGCGGTTATCCCGATTGTCGCCCGGAGTTTATCGCCGCCTTTGAAACGTTGGCCAATTTGGCGACGAAGATCGGCGTCCAGCAGCAGGGCATTCAAATCCACGCACCGCTCTTGCATTTGACCAAAGCGGAGATCATCGAGCGCGGGCGAACGCTTGGTGTCGATTACAGCCTGACAACCAGTTGCTACGATCCATCCCCCACAGGACTCGCCTGCGGACATTGCGACGCCTGCCTGTTGCGCCAAAAAGGGTTCGCAGAAATTGGGTTGAGCGACCCCGCTCGCTATGCAAGCTAATCAGAACCAGCCAGCCAGAAGGGATTCTGCGCCTCAACCTGAGGAAAATATCAAAACACGAGCTGCGAATATTGGAATTCTCCCCGCGGCGTCGTTGGATTACACTTTCGCCACAGACACACCGACGCGGTCGCTCGTGGGCCGCGATTTTCTCACCGCCAGGAGGGCAGGGGATGCATCCCGTCTCGCAGGGACCGCTCACGGTCGCCATTCTCGTCCGCAATGCGGAGCAGGCGTTGGCTGAAACTTTGGAGTCCATCGCCGGCATCGCCGACGAGATTGTGGTCGTCGATACCGGCTCGACCGATGACACATTGCAAATCGCCGCCGCCGCACACGCGCGCGTCCTCTCTCACCCGTGGCAGGATGATTTCTCCGCCGCCCGCAACTTTGCCGCCGGTTGCTGCACGAGCCCGTGGATCTTATGGCTCGATGCCGGTGAGCGGCTCTCGCCGGGTGCGGCCGCGGGGCTGAAGCATTTTGTGGCGACCGGCGCGACCGCCAACACGGCTTATATGCAGATCGTGCGGTTGCCGATCCAACCAGGTGAAATCGCCGCCGAGCAGATCGGGCAAATTCGCCTCGTCCCCAACGACCCGCGACTGCAGTTCACGGGGCGCGTGCGTGAAACACTGATTCCCGCTCTCAACGCAGCGCAGGTGCAAGTCGAAGGCTTGCCGTTTCGCATTGAACGCGGCCGGCGCGAGTTGGATCGGCAGTTGAAGGAACGCCGCGCGAAACGCAATATCCAACTGGCCGAACTCGAAATGCGCGAACGTGGCCCGCAGGCGACGCTACTGAATTGTTTGGGTGATGCGTTCTTAACACTGAACCAAAAGCCACGCGCGGCGCAGTTCTTCCATCAAGCGATTAGTGCGAGCGAGCGCGGTTCAAGCGACATGCTCGCAGGCTACTATGGTCTCGTGATGGCCCTCGAAGGGTCCGATCAGAGGAAGCAAGGCCAACTCCAGGCTTGCGCGGCGGCGCTCGAAATTTTTCCCGCCGATGCTCAACTGCTGTGCGCCGCAGGTGGGTATTTACAATCGCTCGGCCAACTGGCAACGGCGCTCAACGCTTATCAAACGGCCTATCGCTTTGGCGCGGTGAACCCCGAAGTCTGGCATCTGGATGGTATTCTCGAAGTGGCCGCCGATTGCTACTGCCAGGCACTGCAACGCGTGGGGCGCGCCGAAGAAGCGCGCACGATTCTGGAAGCCGAACTCGCTGACCGGCCGGAGAGCGCGCGGTTGCGTCGGCAACTGCTGGCGCTATATGTCCGCGCCGGCCACCAAAAGCAGGCCTTGGCGCAAGTGGACCAGCTTCCGCCGGAAACGCCCTATCGTGAATCGCTCAAGAGCGGCATTCGCGGCGCGTGCCTGGTGGTGGCGAAGCAACTCATTCCCGCCCGCGCTTACTTGGAAGCGTCGTACCGCAATGGCTGCCGCGATGCGATCTGTTTGGAAGCCTATGTGCAAACACTTTTAGCCGCCCCGGATCCGACCGCCGCTGCGCCTGTGGTCGCGCACTGGCGCCAGGTCGATCCGCACAACCCGCGCTTGCCAGGCATCATCGCCGCGCTCTCCGATCTGCTTTCGACTTGCAACACGGGAGAATCGGATATCGCAACACAAAATCGCGAAACATCAACGGTATGACTTTCCTTGCGGAAATTTATCGAACGGTTACCCCTTAATCTTCAAAGGCAGAGGCTAGTTCGGCTAGTTTTTTCTTTTCGGCCGCCGAAATGCGGCCGATTCCCAGGACGCCTCCGGAGGCGACGGCAATCTCCTCCGCGTCGTTCAGGACTTCGGCCTTGAGTTTGTCGAACCACTCGGGGTTCATTTCTTTCTTCAGGGAAGAGACATAACTCTTCCAGGCGTCAAACAACGACTCAGCGGGAGGAGCGGTGAGCCAACTCGAGAGCAGTTCATAGCCTAAGCCGCCCGGTTGCATGTTCGCTTGTCGCGCTACCGCGAGGATAGCGTCTCGTTCCTGGGCGTCGACGTTGCCATCGGCCCAGGCAACGGCGGCCAAGGGAACGAACATCAAGGCGGTGAACGTTTCGGCGTCGATGCCAAACTCGAGCAACTGATCGAGCACATCTTGGTCCTTGATGTTCGCGACCCGTGCGAGAACTTCGCGCTTGGTCACTGTTTCGAGTTGTTTCCGCAAATCGGCGAGCAACTTTTGATCGACTTGCGAAAAGAACTGGTTTTCGAGCGCCCTGGCCTGTTGGCGGAGTGGTTCGTTCATCATGATTTTACATACCGCGGAGAGTGCGAAACGGATGCCTGCCTGAGATTCAATTCTAAGGCGATCAAAGGCGGTCGCCAAGTCGGCGAGAACGGCTGATAACGTGCGCTGCGCGGGCGTGCGGAAACAATGCGATGCGGAAACAATGCGGGAGGCGTGTGCGCACACGCCCCCCCGCAATTCGTATCGTTCACCACTTTTCTGCGGTGATTAAAAGACGCCCATCGCGAGCAAGCTGTAACGCACGATCAGCCCGGCTGCGACGACACTCACCATGCTCATGAGCTTGATGAGAATGTTGAGGCTCGGGCCGCTGGTGTCCTTGAACGGATCGCCGACGGTATCGCCGACGACCGCGGCCTTGTGCGCACTGCTCCCCTTGCCACCGAGGTTTCCGGCCTCGATGTACTTCTTGGCGTTGTCCCACGAACCGCCGGCGTTGGCCATGAACACCGCGACGCAAAAGCCTGTGGCGAGCGTCCCGACGAGCAGTCCCAGCACGCCGCCGACGCCGAGCAGCAGGCCTACGGCGATTGGCATGATCAAGCCCAGTAGCGACGGCGCGATCATTTCGCGCTGCGCGGCTTTGGTGCTGATCGCCACGGGGCGGGCGTAATCGGGTTTGACCGTCCCTTCCATGATCCCCTTGTTCTCCTTGAACTGCCGGCGAACTTCCTCGACCATGCCGCGGGCCGCGCGGCCGACCGCTTGCATCGTCATCGCGCAGAAGACGAAGGTGGCCATCGCTCCCAGCAACATCCCGACGAGCACCTTGGGGTTCATCACGTTGGCGTCGAAATAACGGGCGAAGTCGGGCAACGTGGCGTGCTTGAGGCTCACCATTTCGAGTTTAACCGGCTTGAGTTCGCCACTGCTGGGCGTATACGTCAGTTCGCTGCGCATTTCCCCGCCGTCGTTGGCAACCGACTCGGCCGGAAGCAAGAACGCATTCGTGGGCTCCGTCTTGAGGCTCCGCCAGGTTTTGTCTCGGGCATCATCCGGGAAAACGAGCCACTTGGCCCGTTCGATCTTGCCTTCGGCATCCTTGGCAACTTCGAGCACGAACTGCTCGTTGACCTTATAAAAGCCGGGCTCGGCGTCCGCGGCGACGACGGTCGTGTCGTTTCCCCAGCGTTCGAAACCGATCCGCACTTCTTCGACATACGCCGCCAACAGCGCGAGCGCCGTGAGCGCGGCCGAACCGATGGCAAAGCCCTTACCGGTGGCGGCGGTGGTGTTGCCCAAGCTGTCCAGCGCGTCGGTGCGCTTGCGAACTTCGGGATCGAGATGCGACATTTCCGCGTTACCGCCTGCGTTATCGGCGATCGGCCCATAAGCATCGGTGGCGAGTGTAATGCCGAGCGTGCTGAGCATGCCGACCGCCGCGATGCCGACCCCGTAGAGCCCCAGCGCGAAGAATTCGACGTCCGACATGTTGCCTTTGGTCGCCAGACCATAAGCCGCGAGCGTGCCGACGCAGACCACAATGACGGGGAACCAAACGCTCTTCATGCCATCGGCAATGCCGCCGATGATGACGGTCGCGGGACCAGTCAGCGATTGTTCGGCCAGATTTCTGGTCGGCGAATATTCGTCGCTCGTGGCGTATTCGGTCCATTTACCAATCAACCAGCCAGCCAGCAGCCCTACCATGATGCTGCCCGAGATGCCGATGAAGTCCGGCAGGATGAAATAGGTCAGGCCAGTTGCGACAATCGCCACGCCAAAAGTGCTGAGATTGACACCGCGGGCGAGCGCTTTGAGGAGCGTCTTCTGGCTCGCGTTCTCTTCCGTCCGCACGAGATAGATGCCAGCAATCGAAATCAAAATGCCAATGCCCGCCAAGGCAATCGGCAGAAACAGCGCTCGCAATTGCATTTCCTGATGTTCCACCCCGGAGACGCCAAGCGATTCGAGCAACTGGGGGCTCGCAAAGGCGGCCACGCCCAGTGCGGCGCTGGCGAGAATGGAGCCGCAGTACGATTCATACAAGTCGGCGCCCATGCCGGCAACGTCGCCGACGTTGTCCCCCACGTTATCCGCGATCGTCGCCGGATTACGCGGATCGTCTTCAGGAATTCCCTGTTCGACCTTACCGACCAGGTCCGCACCGACATCCGCCGCTTTGGTGAAGATGCCGCCGCCAACGCGCGCGAAGAGCGCTTGGCTGCTGGCGCCCATGCCGAAGCAGAGCATCGTCACCGTGATTTCTTTAAGATCCTGGTGAAAGCCCCAGCGCAAGATGGCGTACCAGACGGTGATGTCCAAGAGACCCAGGCCAACCACGGTCAAGCCCATGACAGCGCCTGAGCGAAAGGCGACTTGCAAGCCTTGGTTGAGCGAACGTTGCGCCGCGGCGGCCGTGCGGTTGCTGGCCCAGGTCGCCGTTTTCATGCCGAAGAAACCAGCCAGGCCGGAAAAGAAACCGCCGGTGAGAAACGCAAAGGGCACAAATTCGCTTTGCACCTTCAGCGCGAATGCGGAGAATCCGAGCAGTAAGCCAATGACGACAAAGAAGATCGCAACCACGAAATACTGTTGACGCAAGTAAGCCGCCGCCCCTTCGCGCACATAGCTGGCAATTTCAATCATTCGCTCCGTGCCGGGGTCTTGGTCCTTCATCCACTTATAGAAGAAGTAGGACTGCACCAATGCAAGGATGGATGAAACAAAAGCAATGCCCCAAAAGGCAAATTCCCACACGGCAAACGCGCCGGAGATGTGCAGTTCTTCCGTATCTCCTTGCGCAAGTGCGCTGCCGCTAGTCGCCAGCACGGCCAAACATGCGCACAAGACGATACATAACTTGGTGAGGAGTTGGATCGGGATCGACAATCCCCGTGACGAGACAGGCATGATCCTCATGGTGGTGAACTCTCCCAGGGCCAAACGAAGGTGCGGAAACAACAAGGCCGGCGCCGCAGGACGATAGGGCGAATCTCCCCAGAGACAAACGCCCCTCGAAATTCGGGCTCGGTTGGTAAAGTCTAACGAGTTACAACGGACGGAGTGTAGGGGACGTGAGGGAAAACTGTCAACCAGCGAAGACGCCCTGCGCCCCACCATGAAGCGCGCGATGGCGGCACATGGACCATAAGTGTGACAAAGCCGCGCGCTTGGCGGAAAACTCACACCGGCCGTCAAATGGACCCAGCCAGGAAAGCGAAAGGCCCGGGGCGATTGCTCCCGGGCCTTTCCGATTGGTTTGCCGCTAATGCAACGTAACTCGCACGCCGAACCTAGGCGACCAGGCGCAGGGACTGCGAGCGTTCCAGGATGCCTTCGATGAATTCACCGAAAATACGCATGTCGAGCGCCGAGGCGCTCTCCGCTTCGGGATGAAACTGGGTGCCGACGGCGAACCAGTCGTCCATTTGGCTTTCGATCGCTTCGACGACGCCATCTGGACAGCGGGCGGTGACCGCGAAACCGGGAGCGACTTCGTCGATCGCCATGTGGTGCAGGCTATTGACGCGGATTTCACCGTCGCCGTAGACGCGTTCCATGAGCGTCTTGGGGACGATCGTCAACCCGTGACGATGTTGCGAATCCTGCAAATCCTTGTGAGGAAGAGCTGTCGGAATATCCTCGGGAATATGCAGGAACAAGTTGCCGCCTTGGCTGACGTTGAGCAGTTGCATGCCGACGCCAATCGCCAGGATAGGTAAGCGGCGATCAGCGATGCTCGCGATCAATAGGCGGTCGAACGTTTCGCGGCGCGGCTCCAACGTACGGACGCTGGGGTGCAGCATCCAGCCGTCGCGGCGGGGATCGAGATCGGCCCCGCCGATCATGACAAAACCTTGCAATTGATCCAGCACAATGCCCAGGTCAGCTTCGCTTTCCAAGGGCGGAACAATCACCGGAATGCCTCCGGCGGTGATGATCGAGTCGTAATAGCCGGACGCCAAAAACGAAAAGGCGGGCGAGTCTTTCTTGGCGGTGCGGAAGTCGGCATTGATCCCGATCAACGGTTTCGACAGCATCTGAGAATCCCTTTCAGACACGAACTGAGGTAGGGGCCCGAAGGCCAAAATGGGAACGCGCAGCGCGCTAGAGTGAGGCGATCGTCGCAACATGCGGCCTCTGGTTGGGCCCACGCAAGCAGAAAGCACAGCCGGACGCTCGACCCGTAGTCGGTACGGGAACATGGCAAAGCCTGAGGGGCGACCGGTCAGGGGGCACGGAAAGAAGCGGGAATCCTTTCACGCGTCCGCCGAAAAGCAGCGGCAGGAATGCGAGTTGGAGCTGAGGCGCCTTTCTGGATGCCTGGCCCATCCTTGGGTCGGTCACATCCTGGCGATGTTGATAAGCCTCGGTCTCCTTACGCACTCGTCTCAGTCGGACATGAAGGGATGCAAGTCGCGAGCGAGTGTAGCTTAGCCGATTTTCATGGCAAGCAAAAAACCATATTGTGTGTGCATTTCTCCTTCCCACCCCAAAATATTGTGCTGGCACGCAGTTGCTAGCATGAATTCCACTCGGATCGGCGTAGAGCAATCTGGTCGAAACGGCCTCCCCACCCACCGAACCATGTGTGGGATTTTCCCGCACACGATTTTCCCGCACACGGTTTTCCCGCACATGGCCCGCCAGTTTCAGGTGAATTGGAACACTCCGGCACATTGGAAACCGAATTCACGAACTGTTATATTCAAGACCACTCTGCGTACAACCACCAACTTGCGACAGGTTTCTCCAATGCGCTACTCTCGACTGTTCCTATTATTGATGGTCTTGGCGAGCACGACGGCGTCCGCGGCTGAGCGTCCAAATATTCTGTTTTGCTTTGCGGACGACTGGGGCCGCTATGCCAGTGCTTATGCGGCAACGGACAGCCAGCCTACGGCCAATTCCGTGATTAAGACGCCGAACTTCGACCGCGTCGCGCAGCAGGGCGTGCTCTTTACGAACGCTTTCGTCAACGCGCCGTCGTGTACCCCCTGCCGCAGCGCGCTGGTCTCGGGGCGGTATTTCTTTGCGACCGGCCGGGGCGCCATTCTCAACGGCGCCGTGTGGGATGGCAGCGTGCCGAGTTTTCCGCTGATCCTCAACGACGCTGGCTATCATATCGGCGAGACGTGGAAAGTCTGGAGCCCTGGCACGCCCAACGATGCGCCGTTCGGGGCTGGCAAGTTCGCCTATGAAAAGGCCGGCGGCGCATTCAATGGGTTCTCGCAGAACGTGACCAAACTCGTGCATCAAGGGACGCCGCTCGCTGCCGCCAAGGAGCAGATGTACGCCCAGGTGCGCGGCAACTTTGGGGCTTTTCTGGAAGCTTGCCCCGAGGACAAGCCGTTCTTCTACTGGTTTGGTCCGACCAATGTTCACCGCACGTGGGTCCAAGGCTCAGGCCAAGCGCTCTGGAACATCAACCCCGACAGCTTGCAAGGCAAGCTTCCCAAGTTTCTGCCGGATGTGCCCGAAATTCGTGAAGACTTCGCCGACTATCTCGGCGAAGCGCAAGCGTTCGACGGCGGGGTAGGCGTCCTGCTCGAGCAACTCAAGGCCGCCGGCAAGCTTGATAACACCATCGTTGTCATTAGCGGCGATCATGGCGCGCCTGGTTTTCCTGGCGGGAAGTGCAATCTCTATGACTTCGGCGTTGGCGTAGCGCTGGCCATTCATTGGCCCGGCCAGCCTGGCGGGCGCGTGGTGGATGATTTCGTGAACCTGATGGATCTCTGCCCGACATTCCTGGAGATGGCCGGCGCCAAATTGCCCCCCGGGATGCACGGCCAGAGCCTCGTGAAGCTCTTGGAGTCCGATCAATCCGGCCAGGTCGATCCCTCGCGGAACTATGTCGTCACCGGCCGCGAACGCCACGTTGCTTCCGCCCGAGCAGGGAACTTGCCTTATCCACAGCGATCTTATCGCACTCACGATTTTCTCTACATCCGCAACTTCCGCCCGGAGCGTTACCCGATGGGTGATCCGTACGCGGTGACGGATACCGAGGCGCCGACGGCTCAAGCCCTCACCAACAACACCCGCGTCGCGTTCGCCGATATGGACGCCAGCCCAGCCAAGGCGTGGCTGGTCGCGCATCGCCAGGACGAGAAATGGAAGTGGTTCTACGACTACGCGTTTGGCAAACGGCCCGGCGAGGAGCTGTATGATCTGAAGAAGGATCCCGATCAAATCAAGAACGTCGCGGACGATCCCGCGTACGCCGCCGTGAAAGCCAAACTTGGGGCGCAACTCATGGACGTCCTCACGAGCGCCGGCGATCCCCGCGTCATCGGCGACGGCGAGACCTTTGAGAAGCCGCCGTTTACAGGCCCCGAGAATGCAAACGCCGGCGGGAAGAAAAAAGCCAAGTGATTCGGCTTGCGGCGTGCTCCACGAGATGACTACCCCACGGAAGAGTGTGACGGCGACTCGCTGGGCCATGACTCGCCCCTGAGTTGGTCGCACAACTGTGCGAGCTTGCGCAGTTCCGGCGTCTCGGGGGGCGCTGGATCAAAAGCATTCACCCCCCGGCAATTTCGGATAGCAGGCTTTGAGTTCCATGCGATCCTCGCGCTGTCACACGCCACGCAGATACTCGACTCCGAGGAGCAGCTCTGTATCCAACGCCAAGCGCGCCAGCTCGTCGATTTTCGTTGCAATGATAAAGCAGGATAAATACATTGGATACAGAGCTATAACAGTTGACGCAACCCTTCCCGGCTATTACGCTCACGCATAACTACATCTCTTCTCCGCTCCTGCGACAATTTCCTCGAGAGCTTCCCAAGCAGGGCTCAGTGAAATCGCACGCCACTCCCTGGAGGTTCACACCATGACGCTCACCCGCCGTTCCCAATCGTCCTCCTCCGCTTCGCAATCTCGTCTGCATGGCAAACGCCGCCGCAAGTTTCAGCGCGGGCGATTGCTCGTGGAATCGCTCGAACAACGCAACCTGCTCGCGGTCTGGACCGGCGGAGGTGGTGACGGGCTGTGGAGCAATCCCGCCAATTGGGACAACAGCGACGCGCCGGACACCGCTGGGGAAGACGCGATCTTTCAAACCGATCTGGGCAACGTGATTGTCAACGTGGACGGCAACTACTCGTTTGGCGCTTTGCAGTTCACCAACGCGAGCGGCTCTTACACGCTGCAGAACAACACGCTCACACCCACTGCCACCACGCAGTCTGGCGCCGCGGCGAATACCATTCAATCGATTTTGGCCGGCGCGGGAAGTGTGACGGTCGCAGGCGGATCACTGGCGCTGCAACCCCCCGCGGCCAATACATATGCCGGCGGTACGCTGGTGAGCGCGGGAAGCTTGCTCATTGGCGCCAGCGGCGCTCTGGGCAGCGGCGGCGTGACGATGAACGATGCGTCCACCGGCACGAACAATACAAGTCTGCTCACGACAGGCCCCTTAACGGTCAACAACGCCATCACCGTCGCGAATCAAGGAACCGGCGTTACGACGTTGGGCTCGGCCAATTATACGGCGGGCGCCAACACACAATTTGGCGGCAACATTTCTCTCGGCAAGAGCGTCACTTTTCAAGCTGGTTCTAGCGACCGCACGACCATCGCAGGGGTGATTTCCGGCACCGGCGACGTCTCGATCGCGAGTCCGTTCGGCACCAGGCGGATCGTCTTCGATCGTCCCAGCGGCGCCGCGAACAGCTTTGTCGGTGATGTTTACATCGGCGCCAATGCGCAATTGCAGCCGGGGGTCAACACGAGCACAGGCAACCGCACGATCCCCGATAATGCGAACATCTATTTCGCGGCCGGCTCGGCGCTCCGTTTCGCCCCGGCGAACGCGGCCGACAGCGAGCGCGTCGGCGGGCTGATTAGTCAAACGCCGGGCGCTGGAACCATTGAACAGTTCACTGGCACCGTGTTCACGCTGGAATTCGGCGGCGGTAACGCGGCCGGAAACTTCAGCGGCAACATCAACAACGGCGGCGCGCAGACATTGGGAATCCGCAAAGTCGGCTCCGGCACCCAAATTCTGGCTGGGGCTGGCAACGCGCGCGGCGGCATGGTCATCAGCGACGGCATCGTCCGTTTGGAAGGCAATCGCGGCTTTAACGCAGGTTACTTTACCAATGTCGATAATGTTCCCTATACCGTGGAAACCGGCGCAACGTTGGTACTTGCCGGCGACTGGATCACGCGCTCCAACTCCATTTACAACGTCCACGGCGGCACGATCAATGCCAACGCCCCCAATGGAAACGTTCTCTACGTCAATCGGCTGAATTTCGACGTCGCCCCGGGACAGATCACCGGCGGGTTTGGGATTCGCAGCGGGTATTTCTTCGACCCCGTCTACACCGTGAGCGCGGCCGCTTCCGGGTCGGTAATCAGCGCAAATGTCGGCATGCTCGACCAAGGTGCGGTGACGACGAATCTCGTCATCAATGTGGCCGATGGCGCCAATGTCAACGATTTGTCGATCACACATTTGGCCGACGACCCGGTTTTCGTTGGTTTGAATCTGCTCAAGACCGGCACGGGCAGTCTGCTGCTCAGCGGGGCCAATAACTTTATTGGTAATACCGTGATTAGCCAGGGCACGATTCTTATGGGGAATGCCCAAGCCCTGGGCAGCGGTACGGTCACGCTCAACGACGCGAACACCGGCGCCAACGATACGGCCCTCTTGGCCACGTTCGCCGGCACCATTTCCAAAAACATCACGGTTGATAATTTTGGCACGGGGACGAGCACGATCGGCACCACCACGTTTAACGCCGGGCCCGTCGGTACGGTGTTCGACGGTTCCCTGACGCTGAACAAAGCCACAACGCTCCGCGGCGGCAATGCCGATCGCACGTCCTACACAGGGGTCATCGGCGGCAATGTCGGACTGTTAACCGTCTCCGGTGGCGCACGCACCGGATGGGAAAATGACAACACGTTTGTCGGCGATGTCGCGCTCGTGGACGGGGGCACAATTCTGCAAGTCGGTCGCTATAACAATCCAGGCAACCAAATCCCAGATGCCAGCAACGTCAACGTGGGCGCCGGCGCGGTCCTGCAACTGGTGTATGACGATGAAGCCATCAACGGCCTCTCCGGCAGCGGCAGCATCGTGCGACCGTTTAGCGGTTTGGGAGATCGGACGTTGATCGTCGGCAGCGCGGGAGGCGGCGGGGACTTCAGCGGTTCGTTTGTCGTCAACGGCGGCTCGACCCCCTCGCTGACCAAGACCGGCGGCGGCACGCAGATTCTGAGCGGCGGCAACAGCACGCTGGTCAACCTGATCATCGAACAGGGAGCACTCACACTCAGCAACAACGCCGTGGTTAGCGTGAATAACAGTGTCGGTGTGGGGCGAACCGGCACTGGCACCCTCAACGTGCAGGATAACGCGCAGCTCACGATCGGCAACGAACTCAATATCGGCGACGCCAATGGCTTTGTCGGCAACGTGAATCAGTCCGGCAATGCGGTGGTCAACGTCAACAACCGCATTCGCAACGCCCACTGGCCGAACAACATCAGCACGTACAGCCTCTCCGGCGGTGCGCTCAACGTCACCAATGACTTGAACGTTGGCTGGGACGGAATCGGCATCTTCAATCAGACCGGCGGGACAGCTACCGCCGGACAACTTGTCATCGACGCCAACGGCCTGACCGGACCCATTGGCGGCCAGAATGACACCGCGACGCTCAGCGGCGGCGTTTTCAATACGACCAACATTATCATTGCCGGCGGCGCGTTAAATATCCAGGGCAGCGCGCAGGTCAATGTCTCGGGCGTAGTCGATATGGGTACTCTCGCTGCGGGCCGCCCCGGCGATATCAACCAATCCGGTGGAACGCTCACGATTGGCGGCGCCGATGGTGAAAACCGAGGTCTCCGCGTCGGTCACTATCCGAACGAGACGAGCACATACACTATGAGCGGCGGCACGCTCACACTTACCAACCCCAATGCCGATATCGCCCTCGGCACGGACGGTAACGGTGTTTTCAATCAAACCGGCGGCGTCGTCAACTCGCCAGGCATCTGGGTCAACCATCGTAACGCCGGCGGCAGTGGAACCCTCGATATCTCCGGCGGCACAACCAACATCGGCGACCGCGGCCTCGTCATCGCGGCCAACTCCGCCACCGTGCGCGGCACGGCCAACGTCACGTCCACTGGAAGCATCGTCATCGGTAGCTTCGGCACGGGGACGCTTAACATTCAAGACACCGCTCAACTCCGCACGAGCAGCCAACTCTACGTCGGCAACGCCACCGGCGTCGCGGGAAATGTGAATCAAACCGGCGGCACGTTCACCATCGACGGCGTCGATGGCGAAGCGGCGGGTATTCGACTGGGCCACTATCCCAATGAAACGAGCACGTACAACATTAGCGGCGGCACGCTCCGGCTCACCAATGGCGGCGCGGATATCGCCCTGGGCACGGATGGAACCGGCAACTTCAATCAAACCGGCGGTCTGGTCGAAGCCCCCGGCATCCTCGTCAATCATCGCAATGCAGGGGGCAGCGCGAATCTCGATATCTCCGGCGGCACGACCAACATCGGCGGCCGCGGCCTCGTCATCGCGGCTAACTCCGCTACCATTCGCGGCACCGCCAACGTCACGTCCGCTGGAAGTATCGGCGTCGGACGCTACGGCACCGGCACGCTCAACGTGCAGGACAACGCGCAGGTCACTACGAACAACTTGCTCAACATGGGGGATGCGAACGGCTTTGCTGGCATCGTCAATCAAACCGGCGGCACGCTCAACGTCAATAGTATTCGCGACGCCCATTGGCCCAACAATATCAGCACGTACAACCTCTCCGCAGGCGCGCTGAACGTCACCAATGACTTGAACGTCGGTTGGGACGGCATCGGCATCTTCAATCAGACCGGTGGGACAGCCACCGCCGGACAACTCGTCATCGACGCCAACGGCCTAACCGGTCCCATTGGCG
>CAUJKE010000191.1 GCA_963205385.1 Planctomycetota bacterium
AAAATATGCTTTTGGCCTCGCGCATTCCGGAGGTGTACGTGGGCCCCGGCGACCCAAGCGCGGCCGCAGGTTATGAAACGAGTTACCTTGTCATCGTGGGCCAGGGGAGCGTCTTCCCCGGCAGCGTGTCTGTGCCCGAGAGCGAAATTACGGATGGTCCTGGCGCGACGATTCTCGTTGTCGAGTCGTACAACTCCGGGATCTGCTGGATGGAACCCAAAGACCTCGAAATGAGCAGCATGAACTTCTCGATCAACGGCGCGCCGACCGATTGCATCCGCAGCCAGCATCCCAACGGCGCCAACGTGCTCTTGGCGGATGGTCAGGTTCGCTTTCTCACCATCGACACCCCGCCGGAATATGTCGAAGCGTTCGCCACGCGCAACAAGGGGGACAATGTCTTTCTGGATGCGCTTCCTGGGCCGTAGGTGATGCGGGAAAAATTCCCAATCTCAAGCACCAAAATCGAAGGAAACTGGCTTCGCTACGCCATAAATCTTAACTTCCCAAACTCCTCCACCCGGCTCTTGATCGCTGGTTCGACCGGTAAGCGCTCCATGCTACTGGCGCCATAAAAGCCGACGATGCCGGTGGTATGGTCGAGGATGTATTGGGCGTCGGCGGGGTCGGCGATCGGGCCGCCGTGGCAGAGAACGAGAATCTCGGGATTCACACGTCGGGCCGCGTCGTGCATCGCCTGCACTTCTTTGGCGGAGTCTTCCAGCGTTTTCGCGGTCGATGCGCCGATGGTTCCCTTGGTGGTCAGGCCCATGTGCGGAATGAGGATGTCCGCGCCGGCGGCGGCCATGGCGGCGGCTTCCTCCGGGTTGAAACAGTACGGCGTCGTGAGCAGCCCCAGCCCGTGCGCGGTGCGGATCATGTCGACTTCCAGGCCAAAGCCCATGCCGGTCTCTTCGAGATTTTGCCGGAACTTGCCATCGAACAGGCCCACGGTGGGAAAATTCTGCACGCCGCTGAATCCCGCGGCGTCGATGTCGCGCAGAAAGAGCTTCATCACGCGGAAGGGATCGGTGCCGCAGACGCCTGCGAGGACCGGCGTGTGCTGGACGACGGGAATCACTTCGCGGGCCATGTCCATCACGATGGCGTTGGCGTCGCCGTAGGGCAACATGCCGCTGAGCGAGCCGCGGCCGGCCATGCGAAACCGCCCGCTGTTGTAGATGACGAGCAGATCGATCCCGCCGGCTTCGCTCATCTTGGCGCTCAGGCCGGTCCCCGCGCCGCCGCCGATGATCGGCTGGCCGCCGGCTATTTTGGCGCGGAGACGGGCCAGGATTTCGTCGCGGGGAAAGAGAGCCATGTTAGACGCCTTGTTGGTGGTTGCGCGGGAAAGTGCACATGCACGGAAACTGGCTCAGCATCCCGAGATGAGCGCCAGGAGTTTGTTGACGAGCGCGGCGGCGAAGTCGGGGTCGTTGATGTGATGGGGGAGTTCGAGCAGTTCCACGTTGCCATGGTTGTTGCGGATGGCCTCAAACATCGCGGCGCGGGCGACGGGATCGTCGAACGGTTGGCCGGCCCGGTCAAGGGCGGAGACGCCCTGGTGCGGTAAGACGATGGCGGCGGGGGCGCTGGACGCGGCAACTTTGCGGCCGAGCTCCGCGCCGAGCTGCGCGCATTCGTGCGGCGTGGTGCGCATCAGCGTGACCGTGGCGTTGTGAACGTGGAACCGGCGACTTGCGAATTTTGCGGGGACGGTTTCTCGGGGGCCGAAGTTCACCATGTCGAGCGCGCCCACGGAGACGACCTGCGGCACGCCAGCCTGCGCCGCGGCGGTGAGTCGCGTGGGGCCGGCGCTGAGGATGCCGCCGACGAGTTCATCGGCGAGTTCGGTCGTGGTCACGTCGAGCACGCCGGCGAGGACGCGTTCGCCGATCAACGACTCCATTGCCTGGCCGCCGCTGCCGGTGGCGTGAAAGACCAGGACTTCATAGCCGGCCGCTTCGAGTAATTCACGGGCGTGGGTGATGCAGGGGGTAGTCACCCCGAACATCGTCGCGGCGATGAGCGGCTTGTCGGCGCTGGAAGGAGCCAGAGGCTGCGCGAGCATCCCGGCCATCGCGGCGGCGGCGTTCGCGAGAATCTTCCGGCTGATGCGATTAAGCCCGGCGATATCGACGACCGAGTTCAGCATCAGGATGTCTTTATCGCCGACCCACGGCCGCACGTTGCCGCTCGCGAGCGTGCTGACCATCACCTTCGGCACGCCGAGCGGCAGCGCGCGCATCGCCGCGGTGCCGATGGTCGTTCCCGCTGAGCCGCCGATGGCGAGGACGCCGGAAACTTCGCCCCGCTGATGCGCGTCCGCCACGAGCCTGGCCGCCGCTTCCGCCGCCTGACTCACCGCATAGCCACGATCTCCCTGCGCAGCAATCTCAGCCGCAGTGGTCTGGAGCGTGCGAAACAAGGCGTCGCGCGGGATGTCTGCCGTGGCCTGCGGCGGCGCAAAGCAACTTGCATCCACCAGCTTCAGAGTGACGCCTTGAGCGCGCAGCCGCTCGCAAACAAAGGCCGCTTCGGCGCCTTTGGTATCGAGCGTGGCGATGACATAAACGTGGGCGTGAGCCATGGCAAATCAAGGATCACAAATCGCCACCCCTCGCAGAGGGATGCGGTTAGTTCGTTGCACGAGAACTTTATTGCAACTAATATTAGGAACGACCCTGGCGACCCGCAACGGTCGAGTGCGCCGTTTGCGCCGCAGGGACTCGCCAAACTACCGGAATCTCAACATCATGACGCGCAGCTCTCGGTCCCTCCGCACACACCGCCAGCGCCGCTTTCGCGCGGTGAACTTTGAATCGCTCGAACCGCGGCAACTTTTGGCCGTCGAGATTTTGAGCGCAGCATATAAAACGCTGGATTTCACCGCCACGGGAACCTTAACCGGACAGACGCGCGGAGACATCCAGACGGCAAACGATTACCACGACGATTACACCGCGAACTTGTCGTTTAGCGGGGCGGTTTTATATTCCAGCCCTACCCAAGGCAGCGGAAGCGGAATCGGTCAAGGCAATGGCTCGGGAACTGAAAACTGCCCGCCGGAGTTTGGCGTGCTGGATACGTATGCCTATAGCTTTGATTCCGACATTTCCATCGGCCAGTCAGGCACGGTCTTAGAAATCGACCAAACGACGACGCGGTTTGAGTATTCCAATTCCACCTGCACCGGCGATTATTCGGTCGGTGCGACGCCGTTTGATCGGGCGATTTCTGGGCCGCTCAATATCTCGACGATGCCCTACACGGCGGTGCTGAACTTTACCGACGCGAGTTCGACGCCGTATCCCAATCGGAGTCAGGGGAGCGTCAACCTGACCGTCACGCCGCACGACGATGAAGCCTTCAATTTGGTCGTCGACGCGCTTGAGGAGGACAGCGCGGGAATTCTCGTCTCGTTTGCAAGCGCCGGCCCGACCACGACGGCCACGGCGCCGAATGCGGCCATCACCAACGTGCAACTCTATTTCGCCTCGGGTCCGACGCCGCAGGAGATTATCGGCGATTCGCTCGCAAACTTGCCGGTGTATTGGAATTCCGCCAGTGGATCAATGCGCGTGACCGATTTGCCGGAAGCCCCCAGCGGCGCCTCGCATCTGGTGGCGATTGTCGATCGCGCTGGCCTGCTGAACGAGAGTTCGGAGGCGGATAATTTTCTCAGCCTCGTGCTCACGCCATATCAGAATCCGCTGAATCGTTACTGGGTTAACCTGGGAGACCAGGACATCAGCGCGCTGGATTACAATATTATTGTGAACGAGATTAACGCCAATGGCGTCCGGGTGTTGGCGCCGCCAACAGGCCCCGTCACGGCGTATTGGGATGTGACCGGCGATAATGTCTTGGCGCCTGATGATGCGCAGCAGGTTGCGACTTACATCAACGCCTTTGGCGTCACGACAGGCGCCGGCGAGCCAATCTCGCAGCGTGAAGATGCCGCGGCTCGTCCAACGGCGCTTGTGATGCCTGTAGCGCCGCTGGCGGCGGGCCTGTTCGCTCCCGACTTCACGATTTCACACACCGCCGTCGAGACCAAGGCGCCTGCGAACGAATCGCCGGTCGATGTTATCCTGGCCGCTGGACCGAGTACGTCCGATGAAGCGCTGATTGACGCCAGAGCGAGCGAACTCAGCGATGGGTACTGGCGCGACGGAGTCCGACGCCGCGCGGACGTAACGGCGGCGTTGCTGTGGAATGGAGAGGAAAACGCCGATTGGTGGTTGAGCTAGTCGCAGACGAATCCAACCACGAACTTAGGCCCCGGCTTTGGCTGCGTCCTTGGCCGCTTTGATAAGATGGCTCAGGCGAGCCTTGTGGCGGGAGGCGTTGTTCTTGTGAATGGTGTTCACAGCGGCGGCGCGGTCGAGCTTCTTGGCGGCCAGACGGAATTCGGTCTCCGCGGTCGCCAAATCGCCAGCTTGCACCGCGACGCGCACCTTCTTCATTTGCGTCTTCACGGCTGATTTAATCGCCCGGTTATTCAACCGGCGGACAACATTCTGGCGAAGGCGTTTCTTTGCGCTTTTGATATTGGGCATGGTTCGTCAAACTTGCAGCCAAGGGACAATACGGGGACGCCGACCCACCTAGCCAAACCGGCTACCGGCGGCGAATCGCCTATCATCGCCAATTGCGGCTCGGTTGTCCAGGTAGCGCCAACCTGGATTATTCGTGAATCCCGTTAGCCGTGCTCAAGCCAGGCATATTACCCGCCTCGCATCATAAAAGGACAGTTAACGGCCCTTAATACCGATGTTTTTTGTCCGCCTTTCCCATCGCCCCCCACCAATAACGGCCATTAGTAGCCCCTCTGCGCAATCATCGCCACCGCCCCCTCCGCCCCACGACCCCATCGGGCTCGCCCCGATGGTGAGCAAGTCGGTGAGCTAAACCCGCGACGCCCCCTCTCCCTCACGACCCCTTCGGGCTCGCCCCGATGGTGAGCGAGTCCCCCAGCTACTGTCGCGTGACCGTCCCCCCACCATGTAACGGCGATTATTAGCCCCTCTGCACAAGCATCGCGACCGCGACTGCCCAGGGGCGTTTACGCTCCTTCTCCGCGAAGCGGTCTGAGGCCCGGGCTTGAGCACGGGTACATGTCGCCGCGTCTGATCCTGTATGTGAGGGGCGTTTTCGCTCCTTCGCGCTGCGCGGCTTTAGCCTTGGAACCGCAACTGCGTTTGGGGGCTGAAGCCGAACGGCGAGAAGGGCCATGAATGGCCCTCCGGCGGGTTGCATGTAGATCGCGTAACCCGTGCTAAAGCACGGGCCTATTACCCGCCTGACGGCGGGAAAGGACCGT